>NZWH02000012.1 GCA_002701865.2 bacterium
TCTTTTTCTTAGCTACAGTCTTTTTCTTAGCTGCAGTCTTTTTCTTAGCTGCTGGCTTTTTCTTAGCTACAGTCTTTTTCTTAGCTACAACTTTCTTCTTTGCTGCTGTCTTCTTTTTTGCAACAGGTTTTTTCTTTTTTGCTACTGCCATAACTTTATACCTCCACTTTAGAATATAAAATTAAAGATTTAATATTTTTTTACGAACACAAAAATAAAAAATATTAAAAATTCAATATTTATTTTTACTGTAGGATGTTTGAAAAAAATTGTCAAGCGGTTTTTATAAAAAAATTATAGAAAAACTTTAAAAAAATATGTTGATTTTTTTGTAATATTTTATTGAGGACTAATCTTCTTGTTCCAAATCAGTTAACTTTGATTTCTTAAACCAATCATTAACTATGTTGTGAAAAGCATCAAGTAAGATTTGACTTTCAATAGGTTCACAAACTTCATCAGTAAAAGCTTTGATAAGCATAAGCATAGCTTTCTCTTTATTAATTCCTCTGGCTTGAAGGTACAAAAGAGCTTCTTTGTCAATTTGACCAATAGTTGCTCCATGAGAACATTTTACGTCATCAGCATATATCTCTAACTGAGGCTTTGTATCAACTTGAGCGCTATCAGACAATAGTAAGTTTCGATTTGTCTGGTAAGCATTTGTCTGCTGTGCTTCCTCGTGAACTAAGATTCTTCCGTGGAATACTCCCTTAGATGAATCGTTCAACAATCCTTTATAAAGTTGCCTACTTTCGCAATTTGCTTTTAAGTGCTCTACAAACATGTAGTTATCCATGAGTTGTTCCTCGATAGACAGATACAAGCCTAATATGTTGGAATAAGAGCCTTCTCCGTTAAGCATCGGATGTACATTGTTCCTTATAAGCTGTCCACCACAAAGGATTGAGTTGGTAGTAAAACGTGAGTCTCTATCTTGAATAATCTTAAGATTTGAGAAAATAAAAGAGCTCTTACTTCCATCCTCAACAAGTAGGTGTTCCACCTTGGAGTTCTTCTCAATATAAGCTGTTGCAGTCTTATTTAAAAAATATTCATTGTTAAATTCAGATGATGAATACTCTATTATTTCCGCTTTTGATGATTCTTCAAAATAAAAAATATTTCTGGTATTTAAAAACTTATTATCAATTTCAGAATCAAAAGTATTTATAATCACAATTGGTTTATCAACTGCTTGTCCTCTTTTTACTTTTAAAAAAAGACCGTGTTCGATAAAAGCGGAACCTAGCTCATAAAAAAAATCCTTATTTTTAGTTGAAGTGCTATCAAGTAAAACCTTCTTTACTTCAGGATGGTCAAACGAACTCTTTAGGCCTTGAACAAGAAAAGGGTATTCATAATCATATACAAGTTCTCCATTGTGCATATACAGGAAATAACCATCTATATTATTTATATAATCTGGCAATTTAGGTTTTTTATATTTTNTAGTCTTTGAAATGTATGGTGNGAAATTACGATTNGCAAAGTCCTTTANACTAGTAAATCTCCAATCTTCATTTTTAAGATTTGGCAATCCTAANCTTTCTACAGCATTTATTCCATCCAACCTATAGCTTCCAACCCATTCCAAAGAATGCTTGGCAAANTCTCTATCTTTAAAATCTTTTACTAAACTANNCTCTAAATTATCCATAATTAATCTTCCAACCAAGAATATCCTTTTGATTCNAGTTCTAAAGCCAATTCTTTTCCACCAGATTTAACTATTTTTCCATTAACTAAAACATGAACATAGTCTGGGACTATATAATCCAAAAGTCTTTGATAGTGGGTTATAACTAGGAAGGCGGTTTCTTTACTTCTAAGNGAATTTACCCCATTTGCTACGATTTGAAGAGCATCAATGTCCAATCCAG
The DNA here is from genome assembly GCA_002701865.2 of bacterium. Classification (GTDB taxonomy): domain Bacteria; phylum Desulfobacterota_D; class UBA1144; order UBA1144; family UBA1144; genus TMED58. The sequence goes on from NZWH02000012.1 coordinate 1,884, forward strand.
AATCTGTTTCGTCTAGNATTGAAAGCAAAGGTTCCAATATAGCCATTTGAAGGATTTCATTCCTTTTCTTTTCACCCCCAGAGAAACCTTCNTTTAGAGATCTCTTTAAAAATGACTCGTCCATCTTTAGCATNTTAATTTTTTCTTTCGCNAGCTTTCCAAACTGAACAGGCTTAAGCGGNGGNTTTCCTCTAGCCTTATTGATAGAATTAAAAGCTTCTCTTAAAAAATAACCATTAGAAACTCCCGGAATTTCTATTGGATACTGAAATGCAAGGAAAATTCCTTGCTGAGCTCTTTCATCTGGAGCCAGTTCTAAAATACTTTCTCCATTATAAATGATATCTCCTTGTGTAATATCATAGTCTTCTTTTCCAGCCATAATAGAAGCCAAAGTACTTTTGCCGGAACCGTTAGGTCCCATAATTGAATGTACTTCACCTTTGTTTATTTTTAAATTTAATCCGTTTAAAATTTTTTGCCCTTCAACTTCAGCATGAAGATTAACAATCTCTAACATAAATAACTCCCTAATAAATTTATAAAAACCTTAAAAGTTTAGCCAACACTTCCTTCTAAGCTAACACTTAGAAGTCTCTCTGCTTCTACAGCAAACTCAAAAGGTAATTCTTTAAAAACCTCTTTGCAAAAACCATTAACAATTAATGATAGTGCGTCTTCCTCAGACATTCCTCTTTGTTGACAATAAAAAATTTGATCTTCTCCCACTTTTGAAGTGGTTGCCTCATGTTCCAATTGAGCACTTGGATTTTTAACTTCTATGTAAGGAAAAGTATGTGCACCGCAGTTTTCTCCTATTAAAATTGAATCACAAACTGTATAGTTTCTAGCATTTTCAGCGTTTTTGGAAACTTCAACTAAACCTCTATATATATTCTGACCATAGCCAGCCGAAATACCCTTTGAAACAATAGTGCTTTTAGTGTTCTTTCCTATATGAATCATTTTAGTACCAGTATCAGCTTGTTGCCTATTGTTTGTTAAAGCAACAGAATAAAATTCACCTACAGAGTTGTCGCCAGACAGGATGCAACTAGGATATTTCCAGGTAATAGCAGATCCAGTTTCAACCTGGGTCCAAGAGATTCTAGAATTTTTACCTACACAGTTACCTCTTTTTGTCACAAAGTTATAAATTCCACCCTTACCTTCCTTGTCACCCGGATACCAATTCTGAATTGTTGAGTATTTAATGGTTGCATCATCAAAAGCAATTAGCTCAACACAGGCTGCATGCAGTTGACTGGTACTCCTCTTAGGTGCAGTACAGCCCTCTAGATAGCTTACGCTACTTCCTTCTTCTGCAATAATGAGTGTTCTCTCAAATTGTCCTGTATCTTCTGCATTAATTCTAAAATAAGTTGAAAGCTCCATTGGGCATTTGACCCCTTTTGGAATATATACAAATGACCCATCAGTAAACGCGGCAGCATTTAAGGCCGCAAAATAATTATCTCCAGCGGGAATTACTCGACCCAGATATTTTTTAACTAACTCTTCATGNTCTTCTACAGCCTCTGAGAAAGAGCAAAATATAATTCCAAGTTTTGCAAGTTTATCTTTAAAAGTTGTTACAAGCGACACACTATCAAAAACTACATCTACTGCTATACCTTCAAGTTGTTTTTGCTCTTCAAGTGGAATTCCAAGCTTATTGTAAGTGTCAATTATCTCAGGATCAATTTCATCCAGAGATTTTGGCATATCTTTTGGAGCAGCAAAATAGCTTATACCGTTATAATCAATGGGCTCTATATTAAGCTTTGCCCAAGAAGGCTCCTTCATCGTCTTCCATTTTTTATAAGCGTTTAATCTAAAATCCAAAAGCCATTTTGGCTCATTTTTTTTTTCTGATATAAAGTGTATAACCTCTTCGCTTATTCCCTTAGGAATTATTTCTTGCTCAATATCAGTTACAAAACCATACTTATATTCGTTTTTTTCAAGCATTTCTTTGGTAGCTTGATCATTATCAATTTTTAATTCTTCAGTCATGTTTCAAAAGACTCCCTATATTATTCTGCTTTATTTCTAAAATTATTAGAAGCTATATCTTCTACGCTAATATCATTTAGAAAATTAAGAGTATGAAGCTGCAAATGATCCCACACAGACCTTTGACTACATGAGTTAAACAATTCACATACGACGTTTTTCTCCATACAGTCTATCAATTGCATATCTCCTTCAATTGCTTCATATACATCTTTTAGAGAGATATCACCGGTAGATTTTCTTAAAGAGTATCCACCTTCTGGCCCGGGTGAAGAACTTAAGAGTCCTTTTTGGACTAACTTCCTCATAATCTTAGCAAGATAATTCTGCGGTATATGCTGTTTCTCTGATATATCTCTTATGGTAAAAACTTTCGCATCTTCCTTAGCGATATACGTAAGAGATCGAACTGCATAATCCAGCGACTTACTTACTTGCAAAGCAACCTCATTATATTCATATGCATAATATAACCGAAAAAAATAACTATTTCACTGAAAATCTATTATTGACTTACAATAGCATTGCAGTAATATATTAGCTTAATTTCAATTAATAAAGGAAAGATATGAACAATAAAGAATGGCTCCTCTTGGATGCTAAAGATAAAATTGTGGGAAGACTTGCTACTAAAGTTGCAAATATTCTGATTGGTAAAAACAAGTCGAATTACACACCTGGATGCGATAACGGTGATTTTGTTATCATTGTTAACTCAAATGATGTTAAATTTACTGGAAACAAGCTGGAACATAAATTTTATTACAGAAATACAGGCTATCCAGGGGGTCTCAGAAGCACAAAAGCTGGAGATTTAATGGAAAAGGACTCTACAGAGGTTCTGAGAAAAGCCGTCAAAGGGATGCTACCTAAAAATAAATGGCAAAGTATTTTCATGAAAAGATTAAAAGTTTACAAGGACTCTTCTCATCCACACGAAGGACAGAATCCTAAGGCTATAGAGGTATAAATTGGAAAAATATTACGCTACAGGTAGAAGAAAAAATTCTATTGCTAAAGTTTGGCTTACTAAAGGTGATGGAGATATTAAAGTAAACAAAAGAGATATTAAAGAATATTTCCCTAGAGACTTCTGGGTTAATCATGCAACTGAAGCATTAAATGTAACCGAAACTAGTAATGATTTTAATTTTAATATATCCGTTTTAGGTGGCGGGCTAACAGGCCAGTCAGGTGCTGTAAGGCTAGGTATATCCAAGGCAATACTACTATACAATGAGTCTTTCCGATCAAAATTAAAACCAAAAGGTCTTCTTACTAGAGATTCAAGAATGGTGGAAAGCAAGAAATATGGAAAGAGAAAAGCTAGAAGAGGTCAACAGTTCTCTAAAAGATAGAAGTCTCGAAAAAATGAAAAAGAAATTCAAGATTTCAAAACCAAAAGGAAAATTAGGAGTTTTAATACCTGGAATTGGTGGTGCTGTAAGTACAACTTTTATTGCAGGAATTGAATCTTATAAACAAGGATCTGGAAAACTTTTTGGTTCATTGTCACAAATGGGAACAATTCGTATTGGAAAACGAACGGAAAAAAACACGCCTTACATAAAGGATTTAATTAGTTTAGCAAATGTTGAGGATTTAGAGTTCTTTGGCTGGGATGTTTATCCACAGGATTGTTATAAAGCTACTGTAAAAGCTGGTGTTTTAGATAGAACTCTTATAGATAATCTTAAAGATAAACTTGAAAGAATAAAGCCTAATAAAGCGGTTTTTAACAAAAAGTTTGCTGAAAATCTAACAGGTAAAAATATCAAAAAAGAGAAAAATTACTTTAAGTTAGCCCTTGAACTGATAGCCGAAATTAAAGCTTTTAAGAAAGAAAAGAATATTGATAGGTTAGTAATGATATGGTGTGGAAGCACGGAGATTTTCTTCAAAAAAGGAAAAATCCATGAAAGCATAAAAAGTTTTGAAGATGCATTAAGAAAAAATCACAAAGGAATATCGCCTAGTATGATATACGCATATGCTGCTATTAAATGTGGTGCGGCTTATGCGAATGGCGCTCCTAATCTTTCTGTTGACATACCTGCGCTTGAAAAATTGAGTAAAAAGAATAATGTTCCAATTGCAGGAAAGGATTTTAAAACAGGACAAACATTAATGAAAACTATTCTAGCTCCTGGAATAAAAAGTAGGTTACTGGGATTAAATGGATGGTTCTCAACAAATATATTAGGGAATAGAGATGGTGAAGTTCTAGATAATCCGAAGAATTTTAAAACAAAAGAAGAAAGTAAGTTGAGTGTTCTTGAACATATCTTCCAACCTGAAATTAATCAGGAGCTTTACGGAGATTTTTACCATAAAGTAAGAATCAACTATTACCCTCCTAGGGGAGATCAAAAAGAAGCATGGGACAATATAGACATCTTTGGATGGCTGGGATACGAAATGCAAATTAAGGTAAACTTTTTATGTAGAGATAGTATTCTAGCTGCGCCTATAGTCTTAGACCTAATAATATTTATGGATCTTGCTCAAAGAGCTGGAATGTATGGTATACAGGAGTGGATGTCATTTTATTTTAAAAGCCCAATGGTTGGAGAAAACTTATACCCAGAACATGATGTTTTTGTTCAATCTATGAAGCTTAAAAATACTTTAAGGTTTCTTGCAGGTGAAAAGAACATAGACCACCTCGGACTAGATTATTACTACGAATAACAAATTAAATAGCCTTTGCAGATTCTAAGACAACAATAACTTTATTTGATTTAACTGTTATTAGCCCCGGGCCTGTAGTTAACTTCCTTGAATCTCCTTCAAGACCTTTGAACGAGAGATCGCAAGGTAGTATGTTAGAAGAAAAGAAAGTATGNCCTGGTAAGATTCCAAACTCTCCAACAGAATTCGTTGCGCTTAATTCAACAGCCTTATCATTGAAGATGATTTCCTCTGGGGAATAAATAGTAAGGTTAAAAAAATCACTCATACTATTCTAACGTCTTCCCTTTCTCTTTGGCCTCTTCAATACTACCTACTAAATAAAATGCCTGTTCGGGAAGAGCATCTAATTCTCCACTAAGAATTTCATCAAAAGATTTAATTGTATCTTCAATTGAAACATATTTACCGTCTAAGCCTGTAAATTGAGATGCAACAAAGAAAGGTTGAGACAAGAACCTTTGAATTTTTCTGGCTCTTGAGACGTCTACTTTGTCCTGCTCAGATAATTCATCCATACCAAGAATAGCAATAATTTCCTGAAGTTGCTTATATCTTTGGAGAATTCTTTGAACCTCTCTGGCTACTCTATAATGCTCATCTCCAACAATTCTTGGATCAAGCATTCTTGAAGTTGAATCTAACGGATCAACAGCAGGATAAATTCCTAACTCTGAAAGCTGTCTGGATAGGACAATAGTTCCATCTAAGTGAGCAAAAGTTGTAGCTGGTGCGGGATCTGTTAAATCATCAGCCGGGACATAGATAGCTTGNACNGAGGTNATCGAACCTTTAACGGTCGANGTAATTCTCTCTTGAAGAGCACCTAANTCAGTTGCTAGTGTTGGTTGATATCCNACAGCNGAAGGTATTCGNCCTAAAAGGGCTGAAACTTCTGAGCCAGCTTGTGTAAATCTAAATATNTTATCTACAAATAATAAAACNTCTTGACCCTCTTCATCTCTAAAATGCTCAGCTTGCGTTAGGCCGGTCAAGGCTACCCTAGCTCTAGCGCCAGGTGGTTCATTCATTTGACCAAAAACAAGNCCAGTATTTTGAAGNACGCCTGATTCCTTCATTTCCATATAAAGATCGTTGCCTTCTCTTGTTCTTTCCCCAACACCTGCAAAAAATGAGTATCCACCATATTCCTTTGCAACGTTATTTATNAGCTCCATAAGAAGAACTGTCTTGCCAACTCCAGCTCCACCAAACAAACCAATCTTTCCACCTTTTAAGAAAGGTGCAAGAAGATCAATAACTTTAATTCCCGTTTCAAATACCTCGGTTTTTGTACTTTGTTCTTGAAATGAAGGTGCTGATTTATGGATNGGNCTTAGTGAATCAGATTCAATTGGGCCTACTCCATCAATTGGCTCCCCGATAACATTCATCATCCTTCCCAAGGCACCTTTCCCGACNGGAATACTTATAGGTTTTCCNGTATCTANAACCTTCTCGCCTCTTCTAATACCATCTGTTGTNTCCATNGCGATACATCTTACTCTTTTACTTCCAATCTGCTGAGCTACTTCTACAGTCAAATTCCAATCATCCTTATTAATCAATGGGTTTGTTAACTTTAAAGCAGTATTAATAGGAGGAAGTNCCTCTGAAACAAACTCAACATCTATTACTGGGCCTAAAACCTGAATAACCTGTCCTAAATTTTCACTACTCATTTTAATCTCCTTTTTATTTAATAGCCTCGGCGCCATTTACAATATCCATCAACTCAGTAGTGATGTATGCCTGCCTGGTCTTATTAAACAATATTGTTGTATCTCGTAAAATATCGTCTGCATTTCTAGTCGCGTTATCCATAGCTGCNGTCCTAGCNGCATGCTCGCTAGTNACAGACTCTAATANAACGCTAGAAATTGTAAGGTTGAAGAACTTTGGAAGAACTTCTTCAACAAAAGATTCTATACCGGGCTCAATTAATATNTCACCTGATTTATCATCTTCTGATTTATCTACTTCTAATTGAATAGGTAAGACTTTACTTATAGTTGGAGCCTGAGAAATGGCACTTTCAAATTTATTATATGCAATATAAATATTATCAATCTTNTCTTCAAGAAAAGGGATTAANAGCTGGTCGGTNATTTCTTCNGCAATATTTTTATAATTCTTTTCTGTTAAACTAGAAATACTTTCTCCAAACCCTATCTCTTTGAAATAGTCAGCGCCCTTCTTTCCAACATATAAATTTTTAATATTCTCAGATTTAAAATTATGCTTTTCTATCNTTCTGAACAAGCTTGTATTGTAAGACCCACATAGNCCCCTATCAGAAGAAACAATTATTAAGATATCTTTATCTGAATTCTCATTAGGGTTAAGAAATCTACTTGNAGANTCCTTTATNGATCCTGTAACTATTTTTACAATATCTTCATATGACTTAAAATAAGGTCTAAATGAATTCAACATAAGTTGAGTTTTTGCATACTTAACCGTAGCAATCATCTTCATAGCTTGCATAATTCTCTTTGTGCTTTTAACACTAGAAATTTTAGTTCTAATTTCTTTTAAACTAGGCATTTTAAGATGTATATACTCCCTTGAATTTTTCTAAGGATGCTTTTAATTCTGTTACAATCTCATCAGTGTATTCTTTCTGAAGCTTATCTAGTAAATCTTTNTGTGTGGACTCAAAGTAATCATATAATTTTTCCTCATAATCNCCTATATTCTCTACATCAATTTCATCTGCATAGCCATTTGTAACAGCAAAAGATAGTAAGACCTGCTTCTCTACAGGCAAAGGAACATATTGACCTTGTTTTAAAGCTTCGACTAGTCGAGAGCCTCTTTTTAGCTGNGACTTTGTAGCTTCATCTAAATCAGATGCAAAAGCAGAAAAAGCCTCAACTTCTCTGTACTGAGCAAGATCTAGTCTTAAAGTTCCAGCAACTTTTTTCATACTTTTCACTTGTGCAGAACCCCCTACTCTTGAAACCGAAAGCCCAACATTAATAGCGGGCCTAACTCCAGAATAAAATAAGTCAGTCTCTAAATAAATTTGACCATCTGTTATAGAAATAACATTTGTTGGAATATAAGCTGAAACATCTCCAGCTTGTGTTTCAATTATAGGAAGAGCAGTAAGTGATCCTCCNCCGTTTTCATCACTCATTTTAGCTGCCCTTTCTAACAGTCTAGAATGAAGATAAAAAACATCTCCGGGATAAGCCTCTCTTCCTGGAGGTCTCCTAAGTAAAAGTGATAACTGCCTATAAGAATACGCATGTTTAGTAAGATCATCATATATAACTAGAGCATGTCTTCCACTGTCTCTAAAGTGCTCTCCTATTGCNCAACCAGTGAATGGNGCTAAAAATTGATAGGGAGCAGGGTCACTTGCATTAGCTGCAACTACTGTTGTGTATTCGAAAGCNCCATTTTCTTTTAATTTTTCAACAACCTGGGCAACTGTTGACTGTTTTTGTCCTATTGCAACATAAATACAAAAAACACCTTTTCCTTTTTGATTAATTATAGTATCAATTGCGATAGCAGTTTTTCCNGTCTGTCTATCACCTAATATTAACTCTCTTTGGCCACGACCAATTGGAATCATTGAATCAATAGCTTTTATTCCTGTTTGNAGAGGTTCGTTAACAGACTTTCTTGCTATAACTCCTGGAGCTTTTATTTCGACTGGTTTAAAGTCATCTGTTNAAATATCTCCCTTACCATCTATGGGGGCACCAAGACCATCTACTACTCTTCCAAGCATAGAATCTGAGACGCCTACTCTGGCAATTTCTCCAGTTCTTTTAACTTTATCTCCTTCATTAACTAAATCGTCCGCTCCGAAAATAGCTATACCAACACTATCTTCTTCCAAGTTAAGAATTAAGCCATAGACTCCGCTATCAAAAGTTACTAGTTCCCCAGCCATCGCTTCATCAAGTCCGTAAACCTTGGCTATACCATCTCCAACAGTTGTTACCGTTCCTACCTCTGAAGACTTGAAGCTTGATTCAAATCCTTGAATTTTTTGTCTTAATTGATCNCTTATATTTTGAACATCTACCTCAGACATTAAACTCTCCTTTTAAATTGATTTTTTTTAATTCATTAACTTTACCCAGCAAAGAACCATCAAAATACTTATCTTCNACCTGAAGAACTACTCCTCCAAGTATTTTTGAATCTTCNTTAAAACTNAGCTCCAAATTACTTCCCCAAATATCTTCTAATTTTGTCTTAATTAATTCTAATTTTTCTTTTTTNTTTACATCTATCGTAATAACTTCAATCTTAACTTTCCCTAAAAGCTTTCTTAGCTTTTTTAAAAAGAATTCTCTTGATTCAATAAAAGATTTTAACAGATTAAATTCTATTATTACCTCAAGAAATTTCCTTGTATCTTTACAATCAGAAACAATTTGAGCAATTATATCGTTTTTAACTGATGAAGGATAAATATCATTAATCAAACAAAGTCTGATGCTTTTATCTGAGTTGAAAGNATCAACAAAACTTGAAAGGCCAGAATATATCTTTTCTAAATNTTCCTTAGAGGACNANTCATGCGTTAGTGCTATAAAAAAATCATTAACTGTTGCTGATGGCATTTTGCTTAACCTCACTTAAAAAAGTTGAAATAAGTTGTGAATCTTTTTCTACNGTTACCTCATTTGATATCTCATATTGAGCAACCTCGAGGGCCTTATTCAAGATAGTATTCTCGACTTCATGCTTTAGTTTTAAAGACTCCAGCTTGATTATGTCTTCTGTATCAGTTTTAATTTTTCTTGCTACAAAATTAGCATTCTCAAGTATATCGTTTGTTTTTCTACTTGTAATTAAATCAATAGAATTTCTCAACTCTGTTAATTCGTTATCTATAAGATTTATTTTCTGTGAACTTGAGTTATAAGCCTCTTGAGATGCTTCAATAACTGTATTAGCTTCTTGAATTTCTCTACTTATTTTTTGGCTCCTTTCTGAGAAGAACTTAACAACTATATCTTTTAGAAAATAATATAAGATTCCTATGAAAACTATAAGATTAAATAGGTGTTGGGAAGCAAACTTTAATTGACCAGCGATGTTAATTTCTTCTGACATATCTATATTTTCCCTTTTATTTCGGACACTAACTCTTTAATTTTACTTGATACTTCGCTGTTACCGTTATTAATATCTTCTATAGTTACCTCTTGAATCTTTAAATACAACTCAGAATTCAGATTCTTTCTAGCATTTTCAATCTCAATCAAAGACTCTTCTTTAGCCTTCCTAATCAATTCCTCAGCATGTCTTTTAGCTTCTACTATTTTCTCATTTGATGATGTTTCTATATCAGATTTGAAATCTGATATTCTTTTTTTGTAATCTTCTTCGATTCCTATTGCCTGCTCATCCATACTCTTTGCCCTTTCTATACGAACAGAAGTTTCAACATCTCTGTTTTCCTTTAAATCCAACAATGGTTGGAATAGAAACTTATTTAAAAAAAGAATTATAAAAATAAAAATTCCTAGTTCAACAAAGAAGGAATTGTCTACAGATAAAACATTAGATGAATCCGCTGAATTTGCATTAAAAGTAATCAAGTATATAAATAAACAAACTTTCTTCATTATCAATCTCTAAAAAAACGATACAACAGAGGGGGAGCTATAAAAGTAGTCAACATAACCATCACTGTAAGAGCCGAATAATCGCTACTACTTAATACTCCAGTAGCGAGCCCCATTGACGCAAAAATAAGCCCTACTTCACCTCTCGGTATCATTCCAATTCCTATTACTAACTTGTTTGCATTTATAGAAAAAGCGCCCAAGCCGCAAACTAATTTACCTATTATAGCAATTATAAATAAAACTAAAGCTAAGATTATAACTGCAATATTTTCTTTTATAAAGGGATTGAAAACAGAAATATCGACAGCTGATCCAACCATAATAAAGAATATAGGTATAAAGACGTCGGCAACAGGTTTCAATCTATCTTCAATTAAATCTTTTTGATGCGTTTTAGCTAACAAAAGACCAGCTGCAAATGCTCCGATTATTGGAGCTAGTCCAGCAAGTTGGGCTAGATAGGCAAAAACAAAAGTATATGAAAGAGCACCTAAGAGTAAGCTCCCCCTTGCCTTTAGGCTATGAACAAAGACAAATAATTTTTTAGTAAATAGATTACCTAGGATTATAGCAGCAAAAAGAAAACCTACGGCCTTCCCAGTGATAATGCCGACTGTTAAGAAATCAACAGTTATTCCGCCACCAGAATTTGTTGTGGTAATAAGTGCGCTTACAACAGCAAGGATTATTAACCCCATAACATCATCAATTACAGCTGCACCTAATATAATCTTAGATTCAACACTTTTTAATTTCCCCAGTTCAGACAAAACTCTGGCTGTTATTCCTACACTTGTGGCTGTAAGAGTGGCACCAATTGTTAAAGCAGCTAGAAAGAGAGTTATTTCTGATGTGAAACTTATTAATGAATATGTATTCAAAATAAAAACAGAATAAAAGCCTAGGCCAAAAGGAACAACAACGCCTAAAATCGCTACAAGCAATGAAGGCACCCCAACCTTTAGTAAATCATTTAGATCAGTTTCTAGACCTATTTCGAATAATAGTATTGCAACACCAACTTCAGCTAATAAATGAAATATTTGGTATCCTGGTTCGCCTAATAATGGTATTAATGCTAAGGAACCTAACAAAACTCCTGCTACAAGCTCACCAAGGACTTCAGGCTGTTTAAATCTAACAAAAATAGAGCTTATAGCCTTGCCAGCAACGAAAATACTTGCTAAAGCAAGAAAAAAGCTCCCTAAAGAGTAATTATTTGGATCTTCTATAGTCATTATATGTCTCTAAATCGACTTAAGTTTCACATGAAAAAAAGTCATAGTCAAACCATAGCCTCTAGAGAGTAAATCTATAATAGTTTATTATTTAAAAAATATAGAGTTATAATGCCAAGCAAAAAAATTCGATTAACTATTTCTGACTTATGGAGCAATCAATATACTTATTTTATATTGGTGGGCTTTATCGTGGGAATATGCGCAGGTTTCTCGAACGTTATATTTCACTTTCTCTATCAAACTGTCCACTTATTATTTATCTCGCCTTTAGAATCAGGAAATATGGTAATTTTTGGAACTATTGTTGGAGGCTTAATACTATTTTTTATTTCTTATCTTTCAGGAAGAGATGATATTCTGGGTTATAAATTTCACAAGTTTATTCATACAATATCACGAGGTAGCGGTGTAATTAGTATTAAAGAAACCATATTAAAAAGCTTCTCACAAATTGTTTCACTTGGGTTTGGCGGATCAGTCGGACAAGAGGGTCCTATGGCACAACTCGGGGGTTCGATTGGAAGTATTGTTGGTCAAAGGATTAGAATTAAAAAAAGTGATCTTAAAATATTTATTGCTTGTGGAATAGCTGGGGCAATAGCAGCAACTTTTAACGCTCCTATTACTGGTGTTTTATTTGTTGAAGAAGTTGCTCTTTTAAGAAATATTAAAATTAGAAGTTTCTTACCTGTAGTAATCTCAGCTGCTACTGCAACAGTAATAGCGGGATTTTTCAGTTCTGATCAAAACATATTTAACAGGGTAGATTTTCTTATCTTTAACTATAATGAATTATTTATATATGCCTTAATGGGTGTTGCTATAGGCTTTGCGTCATCTTTTTTTACAAAATTACATTTTTTTATAGAGAAAAAATTTGATGACTTTGTTCCAAACTTAAAAATACGACCTATAATAGGTGGAGCAGTACTAGGAATACTAGCCTTAGTACCATTTGGTATTGGATTAGATGTTCTGGGGAACGGCTATGATGCAATTAGAAAAGCGATGACCTATGAGTACTCACTATGGATAGCTTTAGGAATATTACTATTAAAACCATTGGCTACATCAATAACTCTAAATAGCGGTTGGCCTGGTGGAATATTTGCGCCATCAATATTTATGGGTGCAATATGTGGCTACCTTTTTGGCTTTGGAGTTGAATCAATCTTCTACCCTCAACTGATTCCTGGGGAGCTAACGACTTCATATGCAATTGTAGGAATGGGAACCTTTTTGGCGGCAATGACTCAAGCCCCTTTGACTTCTATTTTCTTTACTTTTGAATTGACTCAAACATATCAAGCGGTACTCCCAGTTATGGTAAGTTCTGTTATTGGTACCACTATTTACAGACTTATCATTGGTAGATCCTTTGAAGCCTGTTATCTAAAAAAAGAAAATTTAGAAATTATCCAAAATGAAGAATCAAACATATTAAGTAATATGAAAGTGAATGAAATTATGAGGAAAGATGTAGTTACAATCCCCGAAAAGATGACCTTAGGAAAATTTATTGAGTTCCTTCCGTCGACACATCTCACAACATTTCCTCTAATAGATCAAGATGATAATTTATCTGGGATTATATCTGTTCAAGATTACAGAGGATGGGTTCTGGAAGAAGAGTTAAGAGAAGTGGTAATAATGAAAGATCTAGCTTCAACCAACGTCAATACTGTAACTCCAGATGAGTCAATGTTGGAAGTATTAAAACATTGGGATAAGGGTGATATGCTCCCTGTTGTTTCTAGGAATGGTTCAAAAAAGATTGTAGGAATACTTGCCAGAAGAGATGCTCTTATCGCTTACAATAAAGCACTGAGTGAAGAATCATCTGAGCTATGATTCTTTTTTAACAAATAGTCAATTTCATAGCCAGTGGCCAATGACCCTATACGGGAGATGACCTCTAAAGATGGATGTATATAAAGATTACAATCATCATTCTTACAATTCTTACCATCTGCACCAGGACATAAACATTTAAAATACATTCCTTTAGTATTTAGATTATGCATTGAACCCTTAGAATCGTTAACCCTATAAAAGCCCCCTGCTAAAGAAGAGTTTATAAGATAATAAACGGGTTCTTTGTTCCTATAAATCGTCTCAACTCCTTCTTGAAGAATTATGTTTTTTAAAAAACTACCGCCCTTAGAAACTTTCATCTTCTTTCTACCATCTCTATTTAAAGATAATAATTCCTCTCCTTTTTGGACTTGCATTACGGCCATACCATAAGTNCCGGTATTATTTTTTATAAAAATCAATGGATTTTTTACTTCATAGTGGCCTACTAATTCTCTTATCATTTCATTTGTTAAGTCTGCAAGTCTCTCTCGATCTTCAAGGATATCAAAATTTATATCNTCNACTAACCTGGTAGCCAATGAAAAATTAAAAGGATCTAGATTTAGCATTTCAGAGAATTCAGTTACTAGCTTATTGTAAAATTCAAAATGAATATTTTTCTTTCGTGAATGCCACCCTACTTCAGTTGGTGGAACAACAAGCTGGTCCAANTTTTCTAATATTGCGGGTGAAGAATCTGATAAATCATTATTAATNAAAACTANATCTGGTTCAAAGTCATCCAAAAAGANCTTATCTCCTACTCTTTTAATCTTACTAGCTAAAACTTTTTCATTATCAGAAGCAGTAAATTCATACTCTCCAAAATCTCCTTCATATAAACCAACCCTAACTTTTAAATTCGCCTTTTCCAAAATCTTTACTAGCGAAAGGATATTGTCCCAATAAAAATTATTTCTTGTATGGAATTCAGGAACTATTAGAACCTTCTTNATTTTACTGGAATGGCTCTCAGACTTAAAATCTCTTGTTAATTTTGCCGCTTGATCAATAAAAGTAGCAGAAAGGTTATTAAAGCCACCCGGAAAAATATTAGTATCTACGGCTGTTATCTTATTCTCAGAAACTCTTAAATCGACAGAAGTATAAAAGGGTATTTTAACTTCACCTTCCTTCTTTCTAAACCAATCCGTAATCTTATCTTGGTTTAGCAGAACAACTTCATCTATTTTTTCCAAAAAGGTCATATTTTCTTTATCAGCTTAGGCAAAATGTCTTTTACAGCTTGAATCAAACAGTACTAATTCTTAATAAAGCTGTCAATTGCTTCTTTTATTTTCTTGTAATCAGCACCAGGGACTATATGTCCCTCTACAATGAAAGTTGGAGTAGATCTGATACCAATACCAACTCCTTCATCAACGCTTGATTTCACAAACTTCTTATACTTTTCAGATTTATCAAGACATGAACTATAATTAAATTTAACTTCTGACATAAATACACTATCAACAACTTCATTAAATGATGGTTCGTTAAATTGGTCTTGATTATCAAATATTAAATCATGTGATTTCCAAAAAGCCTCTTGGCCAAAAGTGTCATTAACACAAGAAGTAAAAAATGCTGCATCATCAGCCCATTTGTGTTGTTTTAAAGGGTAGTGTTTATAATAAAAAGTTATCTTTTCTCCATACTCTGATTGCAACCTTTTAACTTGATTTGATCCATATTTACAAGCAGGGCACTGAAAATCGGAATATTCAACAATCCTAATAGCACCTACTGTATTATTTGTACTTGGGACATCAGCAAGATTTATTAAATTCATTAAATCAGGATTTCTGATTGGACCAGAAAAATCATAGATTTGTGGTTGAAAGATTATATATTTACCATTATTCGAAATAAAAAAAGTTAGCTGTTGAGTTTCATCTATTTTTTTGAACAGTATTACACCTTCTTTTAGACCTTCAATTGGAGAGTCTTTAATTGCACTAATTGTTACTAGTGAATCTTCGGGAATGATAGATGAAAATTTTGATTTAAAATCTTTAAGAATCTTATTTTTATCCAAAACAGTTTCTTTTTCTTTTGTATTATCAAAAGAATCACATCCCAAAAGAAAAAGAATTAAAAAAAAAGTTAGCTTAAATAAATTCATTATTTAATTACTCTTGCTAGAATTATCTGAGCATTCTTATATAAATTGTTAAATGCAAAGCAATTTTCAAGCTCTTTTTTGTTCAGAATCTTCATGATTTTAGGGTCTCCTAAAAGTAAATCTTTAAAATTTTTATCATTATTCCAAGACTGAAAAGCTAAATCTTGAACCATTTTATAAGACTCTTCTCGGGATAAACCTTTCTCTATAAGCTTTACTAGTATATTTTGGGAAAAAATAACACCATTTGTCTTCCATATATTTGAGAGCATATTTTTCTTATAAACATTAAGATTAGCCAGCATATAGTTCGCTCTAGTTAGCATGAAATGAACTAATGTTGAAGAATCTGGACCAATGACTCTCTCAACTGAAGAATGACTAATATCTCGCTCGTGCCACAATGGTATATTTTCAAAAGAGGCATTCGCATTAGACCTAACTATTCTGGCTAATCCAGACAGATTCTCAGATAGTATTGGATTCCTCTTATGTGGCATAGCAGAAGACCCTTTTTGTCCCTTTGAAAAAGGTTCTTCAACTTCTAAAACTTCTGTTCTCTGCATGTGACGAATCTGAACTGAGATTCTTTCAATAGAGGAAGCTATAAAAGCTAAAGCTGTAAAAAATTCTGCATGATAGTCTCTATTGATAATTTGACTACTTATCTTTGCTGGTTTCAACTTTAAGATTGAACACGCCTTTGCCTCTACTTTTGGAAGTACATTCGAATAAGTACCCACAGCGCCAGACATTTTTCCAACACTACATACTTTTATAGATTTTTCTAATCTTTCCTTGGCCCTCTTAATTTCATCTAACCAATTCGCAACAACTAAACCAAAAGTAGTTACCTCGGCATGTATCCCATGTGATCTCCCCATTATAGGTGTCTTAATATGCTTTTTAGCAAGCCTTGTAAGGACTTTTATAGTTTCATTTAATTCTTTTTTTACTAGATTTCCTGAATCAACAATTAGAAGAGATAGAGATGTATCTAAGACGTCAGAAGAGGTCAACCCCAAATGAACGAACCTTGAATCCTTTCCGATAGATTTTGCAAGATTTGTTGTAAAAGCTATGACATCATGTTTAATAACTTTTTCAAGTTTATCAATTTCTTTAGTTTTAAATTTTGCCCTTTTCTTTATTCTTAAAAAGGATGCTTGAGGTATGTGACCGTAAGAAGCCCATGCTTCACAAACTGCAAGTTCAACCTCTAGCCATTTCTGATATTTGTTATCATCCGACCAAAGATTTTGCATTTCTTTGGTACTATATCTATCTATCATTTGATTCAATATATTATACACAGATTTAAAATGTGTTACATAAACTTGTTAATTACCTTTGATTCATTATAATTTTTAAATGAGTCCCTTAAGGATAATTTTTTCAATACTAAGTTCTATCGCTGGGTTCTGGATTACTTTAGGTAATCTAAAGTCAGCAGGAAACTTGATTCTTCCATATTCTGTTGGTATCGGAATCTTTTGTGGTTTGCTAACCTTTTTCTTTGTATATTACTCCGAAAAACTTTTCACTGATTTAAGCGCAAAGGCCTTAATTGGTGGAACCATCGGTACTGCAGCTGCATTACTATTCTTTTTAACTTTTGCTTATTTCTCCGAGATAATTGGTCTAAGTAGTAGATACCCTTTTTATACTTATCCTATTGTCTTTTTATCCGTTCTATGTCTGGGAATTGCAGTAGGTCTAAAAAAGGGTGGTGGGAATGAGGAAGAAAATAAAAAACTAAATGAATTCTTTCACAGTAAAGTGCTTGATACTAGTGCAATTATCGATGGAAGAATTTCTGATATTTCAAAAGCTGGTTTTGTTGAAGGGACAATAATTGTTCCGCAATTTGTTATTCGAGAACTGCAGTGGATTGCCGATTCCAATGATAGTCTCAAAAAAGTAAGAGGAAGAAGGGGGCTCGAGATACTGAAATCTATGCAAGACCAAAAAGATATTAAAGTTAAAATTTTTGATAGAGATTTTACAAATATTAAAGAGGTAGATCTGAAGCTTGTTAGACTTGCAAAAGAGCTAACCGCTCACTTGGTGACTAATGATTTCAACCTTACTAAGGTTGCCAACCTACAGGGTGTCAGAGTCTTAAACGTTAATCAACTAGCAAACTCGCTAAGGCCCGTGATACTACCTGGTGAGAAGATGAAAATTAAAGTATCTAAATCGGGAAAGGATGATAAACAGGGTGTTGGATATCTAGATGACGGTACTATGGTAGTAATAGATAACGGAAAAAAACATATTAGTGAATTTGTTGATATCATCATTACCAGTGTAATTCAAACTCCTACTGGAAGAATGATTTTCTCTAAAGTTGGTGATTTGCATGATTAAAATAGTTACTTATTATTAAATCTTATGCTACAACCAAAGTTATCTTTTATAGTTACAGCTGCAGGAAAAGGAATAAGGTTTGGGAATAGCACTGCTAAGCAATTCAAAAAAATAAATGGCATACCTATATATATCTACCCTTTACTATCAATTGTTAAACTTAAAAATGTTGATGAAGTGCTTCTGACTATCAATAAATCAATCGGAATAGCATCTTTAAAGAACGAACTAAAAAAATATAAGTTAGATAAAGTAAAGGTTGTAATTGGGTCAGACACAAGAGCAAAAAGTGTTTATAGCGCCTTTAATAAAATAGAAGGGAAGCCAGGTTTTGTTGTAATACATGATTCAGTAAGACCTAATTTTAATTTCACTCTAATTAACAATATCATTCTACAAATTAAAAATAATTCAGGGATAATTGTCGGTAGCAAAATCCANGATACTATTAAAACAATAAGTGGAAATTCCCTAANAGGAACTGTAAATAGAGATAAGTTGTGGCTAGCAGAAACCCCACAAATTTTTAAATATAGTGCATTAAAAAAATGTTACTCAAATAGTATTGACTTCTCTTCTTATACTGACGAGTGTCAATTGATGGAAAGAAATAATTTTAAAGTTAAAATATTTGAGAATCTAGAATATAATAATAAAATAACTACAAAAAAGGATTTTGATATTTACAAAAAGTTATTGAGACATGTATAGAATAGGACTTGGTTTTGATATTCATAAAACTTCAGAAAAAAGAGAGCTTTTTATTGGTGGAATAAAAATACCTTCAAAATTTGGCCTTCTAGGACATTCTGATGCTGATGTATTAATACATTCTATATGTGATGCAATTTTAGGTGCCCTTGCATTGGGAGATATCGGAGAACACTTCAGTGATAAAGATCCAAAGAATAAAAATAAAAAAAGTAGCTTCTTTCTTAAAAAAATTATCAAAATGTTAAAAGATAGAAACTTTAAAATAGTAAATATTGATTCAACAATTATATGTGAAAAGCCTAAAATGCTAAAATATAAGAGAAAAATTAAGCAGTCACTTGCTTCAATAATGAAAATGAATATTGATGATATCTCTGTAAAAGCAACAACCTTTGAAAAGCTTGGCCCTATAGGAAACAATGAAGGTATCGCTTGTAAAACAATAGCATTGCTCGAGAAAAAAAA
>NZWH02000003.1 GCA_002701865.2 bacterium
GAAAAGATAAAATATCAGTTGTCGCATATTATCCTCACGTCATGAAGAATCTTAGAGAACTAGGTGAAAAATTAGGTTGTAAAATTATAATTACAAGAAAGAAATTACTAACTGAAATAAACTCTATTGTTAATATTATAGAAAGAGATGCATGAAATGAAAATAGAATCTCCTTGTAATGATAAATGTACTAATAAAAATGACTACTGTACGAGTTGTCATAGACATATTGATGAAATTACCAATTGGGCCTTAATGAGTGATAAAGAAAAAATTGAAGTGTATAAAAAAATTGAAGAGAGGAAGAAATCAACTCCTAACAGATGATTTTTCAAAACCAAAATCTTTTAAAAAACCTTTTACAATATTTACTAACTCTAAGTCATCAGAAGTTAAGTTAACAACCTCAGTTGAACAAGCTATATAATCAACAATTGATACGAAATCTGCATCTAAACTATTTTTCTCCAGCCACAAAGAAACAACAGTGATAGAGTCAAACCATTCAATAAGTGGATATTCTTTGATAGTAAAATTTTTTGCTCTTCCGTCATAAGAGAGACCTTGGGAATACCTTTTGATTTTATCGAATGTTTTAATGGAAATATTTGGCTTTTTTGACTCTAAATAAACAAGTCTTACCATGTTATTGAATACATTTAGCGACGATGAGGATTGAAGAATTTTTTTTAAATCATCGTTACTAATAGAATCCCCTAAGACTTCTAGTGCATTACTTGCAGAGCCAACCCAGTCGTCAAATAACTTATTTTTTACTCCCTTTTCTTTTATTAGATCTTTTATATCCATCAATCTAGTAAATTGTTTTGCAGCAAACTCCTCATTCTATCTATAGTATAACCTTTTTTAGTTGCATAAAACTCAAACTGAGAATTATTGATTTTTCCTAAATTAAAATATCTAGAACTAGGGTTAAAGAAATATAGTCCACATATTGACGATGCAGGGTTTAAAGCAAAATTTTCAGTTAAGGATATATCAATATGTTTTTCTACTTCCAACATATTCCAAATTTTTATTTTCTCTGAATGATCTGGAATAGATGGGTAACCATGTGCAGGTCTTATTCCAGAATAGTTCTCTTTTATTAAAGATTTTAAATTAAACTCCTCATTCTCACCATTCTGTATTCGAATCTCACGATGAAGAAATTCTGCGCACCCCTCAGCTAACCTATCGCCTATTGCCTTAATCATTATTGATGAGTAATCATCTCCTTTCTTTTCGTATTGCATTGCATATTCATCTACTTCTTTTCCTGCAGTTACTGCAAAAGACCCAATTATATCTTTATCTTCTTTTTTATTAGAGATAAAATCAGCGAGGCAATAATAATTAGAACTCTTTGCATGCTTATCGACCTGTTGCCTTAAAAAGCTTAACTTTTCAATATCTTTTCCTTTATCGTTCAACAATATTACATCTTCATCAACCGAGTAAGCATTCCATATCTTAGATACACCTCTCAAATCAAGAAGATTACTTTTTATTAAATCCTTAAGTATTTTTTCTGCATCACTAAATAAATCTTTTGCTTGATTCCCATACTTCTTATTTCTAAAAATGTTAGGATAGACTCCTTTCATCTCCCATGTCCAGAAAAAGGGAGACCAATCTATATATTTTACTATTTCATTAATATCAAAATTCCATTTATTTAATGAAAAATCTTCATACTTATTATCAAGTTCATCAAAATTTATCTTTAGCTTTTTATTCCGTGATTCTTCTAAAGATAAAAATGAAACTTTTTTATTTTTTGCATAACTTAAGGCGAAATCTACTTGCTCTTTTTTAACTGCTGCTTTGTGTGAATTACTTGTTTTTGCATTAAGCAAATCTCTACAAACTCCAACAACAAGAGAGGCATCTGGTACATGCACTACTACGTCCTCTGGATATTTAGGAGCGATTTTTATAGCAGTATGAGCCTTGCTAGTTGTAGCACCACCAATTAGAACGGGGACATCTATCCCATTCTTTTTAAATTCCTCAACATTAGTAATCATTTCATCTAAAGAAGGCGTAATAAGGCCACTTAGACCTATTATGTCTGGGTTTAGCTCTTTAGCTTTGTCTATAATATCTGCACAAGACACCATTACACCCATATCTTCTACTTCATAACCATTACATCTTGCTACAACAGCCACGATATTTTTTCCAATATCATGAACATCACCTTTAACAGTTGCTATTAAGATTTTACCGGCTGCAGAAACCGTACCCTTTTCTTTTTCCATGTATGGCTCTAAATAATTAACAGCTTTCTTCATAGATCTAGCACTTTTTACAACTTGAGGTAGGAACATCTTGCCATCTCCGAAAAGTTTACCAACAACTTTCATTCCATCCATCAATGGACCCTCAATAACTTCTAGGGGTGAAGCATATTTAATCCTTGCTTCTTCTGCATCCTCCTCTATGTTTGAAGTTATGCCTTTAATAACTTGATGAGCAATTCGCTTTTCTAAATCATAAGCCATCCATTCCAACTCTTTTTCCTGACTAATACCTACAGTATTAACTTTATTGGCATAATCAATCAAAACTTCAGTTGCTTCATCAGACTTATTAAATATTACATTTTCTACTATAGATAGAAGTTCTTTGTCAATTTCTTCAAAAACCTCCAACATTCCCGCATTAAGAATGGCCATATCAAGACCTTTCTGCTTAGCATAAAATAAAAAAACTGAATGCATCGCTTCTCTAACTTTATTATTTCCTCTGAAAGCAAAAGATAAATTACTAACACCCCCACTGGTCAAAGCACCGGGACATTCTTTTTTAATTAAAGCTAATGAATCTAAGAAATTAATTGCATAGTTTTTATGCTCATCGATTCCTGTACCAATAGTTAAAATATTTGAATCAAAAATTATATCACGTGGGTTAAAACCCACTCTTTTGACTAAGATATCATAAGCTCTCTTGCATATTCTAACCTTATCATTAGTTTCTGTTGCTTGACCATCTTCATCAAAAGCCATCACGACTACAGATGCACCATAACTTAAAACTTTTTCAGCTTGTTCTACAAATAGATCCTCGCCTTCTTTTAAGCTAATAGAGTTCACAATCCCTCTGCCTTGAATGCATTTTAATCCTGCTTCAATAACAGACCATTTAGAGCTATCTATCATAATTGGAACTCTTGATATATCTGGCTCAGAAGCAATTAAGTTAAGAAATTTAACCATACACTCTTCACTTTCAATAAGTCCTTCATCGAAATTTATATCTATAATATGAGCACCATTTTCGACCTGTTGCTTAGCAACTTCTAAAGCGCTCTCAAAATCATCATCTTTAATTAATCTGGAAAATCTTGGTGAGCCGGTAACATTTGTTCTTTCCCCTATAACCAAGAAATTATTAACATCATCCTTTCTTAAAAGTTCTAATCCACTATAAGATGAAAATTGACTAATTTCAGGAATCTTTCTAGGTTTATAACTACTCACCTTACTAACAATTGCCTTGATATGATCGGGAGTAGTTCCGCAACATCCACCTACAAAATTTATCAAATTATTTTCTGCCAAACTTTCAACATCAGTCGCTGTCATCTCTGGGGTTTCATCATATCCGGTATCTGATAAAGGATTAGGTAACCCGGCATTGGGATAACAGAATACTTTTGTATTTGAGGACTCAGACAAAACCTTCATATATCCAAACAATGAAGCAGCACCTAGACCACAATTCATGCCAACAGCATATGGGTTTGAATGCCTAATAGACTCCCAAAAAGCCTCAATAGTTTGACCTGATAAAGTTCTTCCTGACTTATCAGAAAAGGTGACCGATAAAAATACTGGAATTTCAACAAGAGTTTCTTTAAATAAAGTATTTATCGCAAAAACTGCAGCCTTTAAATTTAGTGTATCAAAAGTTGTTTCCGGTAAAAAAATATCCACACCAGATTCGAACAGAACCTTTGCTTGCCTATAATAAGCTTCACAGAGTTCATCGAAAGAAGTGTTTCTAGCACTAGGGTCCTCTACATCTGGCGAAATAGAGGCTGTCCTATTAGTTGGCCCTAAAGCGCCAGAGATTAAAATCCTTTTCCCTTTAACTAAATCAGAAGTTTCAGAGATAGCTTCTTTGACAGCCATAACACCAAACTCATTAATATCATCTACATGCTTCTCTAGACCATAGTCCAATTGAGCGATAGAAGTACCGTTAAAAGTATTGGTTTCAATTATATCAGCGCCAGATAAAATATATTTTTTATGAATATCTTTAATGGATTCAATGTTAGTAATATTTAAAATATCATTATTACCTTTTAAATCAATGGAATGCTTTTTAAATTTATTGCCTCTATAGTCATCCTCTTCAAAGCGATACTTTTGTATCATTGTCCCCATAGCTCCATCCATAAAAATGATTCTTTTTTTACACAAATCATCTAGAAAGCTAAAAACATCTGATTTAATTACTTTAGTGCTCATCTCTTAATTGCCTCAATAGCTTAAATCTAAATTCCATTTTTTCATCTTTAAACAAATCTTTTTTTTCTAAAAAGTCTAAAAAAGAAAACTCATCTATCCTCAAAAAAGGATTATTTTTTTTCTCAAAACCTATGTCAAATAATGGACTTAGTTGATTTGAATCATAACTAGAAAGCAATCCATCTAACTCTGAACCAATTTCTGATGAATCTTTATAAAGAGATTGTAAAAAAGTTATGTTATTTTTTAAATAATCATGACCAGGTAGGAGTAGTAACTCATCTGGTAAATTTTTAATTTTATGAGTAATTGTACGAAAAAGCATTGATACATCACCTCGAAAATTTACATTTCCTACTCCCAAATTAAAAATTAAGTCTCCACAAAAAAAATATCTATCTAATATTAATGAAATATGTTCATGACAATGGCCAGGAGTATGTAGAACTTTTAAATTCAAATTTCCAACTTTTATGACATCATTTTCAAAAACATTTTCAAATTCAAATTCGAAGAGTTCTTGGCAATCGATATGAGCAAGAAGAGGACATTTGTATTTTGAAATGAAAAAATCATTGTATTTAATGTGATCAGGATGAGCATGAGTATTAAATATATACTTTGGTTTTAGTGAATACTGCTTAATAATTTCTTCTATCACATCTTTATCTAATGGGTCAATAATCACGCATTCCTTAGTTGTATTGCAAGATAAGACATAGTTAATATTTCTATCACTATTCTTAACTAAGAATCTAAATATTGTAAAACTGTCTTCAACGATTGTTTCGTACATTTTTTTAGTATACCTCTTTAATAATTACACTTTATTGTTTTTTTTTTAAAATAATATTATAATTGTTTTGTCGTCATTTAACTCTAATTGCAGCGACTTGAAATAACTGCTAAACAGAGAAAGGACATTATCTTTTGTCTTTCCTCTTGAGTTACATTTAAATTTTAGGAGTTTATTATGTCTGACTCATATGTTGTAAATCTTCGTTGTGCAGATAAGAGCTGTGGAACTGAATACGAAAAAAAGGCTAATTATGTCTGTGAAGACTGCTTTGGACCTCTAGAGGTAAATTATGACTATCAAAAAATAAAAAAAGATCTAACTATTGAGAAGATTTTAAGTAGAGAGAAGAATTTGTGGAGATACAAAGAGTTGCTACCCTTAGATGCCGAACCAACAGTCGGTCTCAACTCAGGCTTTACTCCTCTAATTAAAGCAGATAATCTTGCAAAAAAACTAGGTGTAGATGAGTTATATATCAAGAATGATGGAGTATCATTTCCCACGCTATCCTTTAAAGATAGAGTAGTTTCTGTTGCTCTTTCTAAAGCAATAGAACTAGGATACGATACCGTTGGTTGCGCCTCTACTGGTAATTTAGCAAATTCGGTTGCTGCTAATGCAACTGCAGCAAATCTCAAAAGTTTCATATTTATTCCATCTGATTTAGAAGAATCTAAAATAATTGGTACATCAGTCTATGGCTCTGAAGTAATAGCTGTTAAAGGTGCGTATGATGATGTTAATCGTCTTTGTACTGAAGTTTTAGGATCGAACAATTGGGGCTTTGTAAATATCAATTTACGAACTTACTATGCCGAAGGCTCTAAAACTGTTGGATATGAGATCATCGAGCAGTTAGGATGGAAAGCTCCAAAAAACATAGTAGTCTGTATGGCCAGTGGCTCACTTCTAACAAAGATATATAAATCTGTAAAAGAATTTGAAGATTTAGGTTTTATTGAACCAAACGAAACAAAAATATTTGGAGCTCAAGCAAGTGGTTGCTCCCCCATTTCAACAGCCGTAAAAAATAATTGGCCTATATTTAAACCAGTAAAGCCAAATACAATTGCAAAATCATTAGCAATAGGAAATCCCGCAGATGGTATAAATGCCATCAATCTATTAAAGTCAATTAATTCATATTCTGAAGATGTATCAGATTCGGAAATTGTTGATGCAATGAAATTATTAGCAGANACTGAAGGAATATTTACAGAAACNGCAGGAGGNGTAACNCTNGCCTGTNCNANGAAAATGATAGAATCTGGAAAAATNCCNAGGAACGAATCTCTAGTGTTGGTAATTACCGGAAATGGNCTTAAAACTCAGGANCCATTAGTGAATAATATATCAAAACCATATATAATAGAACCAAGAATGGAAGATTTTGAAAAAATTTTTAGTAAGGAGAATTAAATGGCTTTAGTTAGGATACCAACACCCCTTAGAAGACTTACCAACGAAAAAGATGAAGTTTCAATTTCGTCAGATTCCGTTGCTCAAATGATTATTGATCTAGAAACAGAATTCCCTGGAATTAAAGATAGGCTCTGTGATGAGAAAGGTGAGATAAGAAAATTTATTAATATTTATATTAACGAAGAAGATATTAGATTTCTTAAAGGTACAGAAACTGCAATATCAGAAAATGATACTATTTCTATAATTCCTGCTATTGCTGGTGGCGTTAGCTAAAAAAGTCTTTAACTTTGTTTATATAATCAGAGAATGGATTTGATGCTTCTTTGTCGATTTCTTTTTGAAAGTCTTGCATTATTTTTTTCTGTTTAGAGCTTGTTGTCTTAGGGATAACAATATTTAACTTTACATANAAATCTCCTATTCTAGTTGACCTAAGGTCCTTNATNCCNTTTCCTTTAAGTCTCATTATTTGACCAGGCTGAATTCCTGGTGGAATTTTTAATTCTGACTTACCCTCCAAAGTGGGAATATCAATACTTCCTCCTATTACTGCATTCGGTATACTTATTGGTACTTCGCATATTAGATTCTCATCTTCTCTTTCAAAAAGNGGGTGATCTTTAACTGATATNTTGATATAAAGATCNCCNTTGGGTCCAGAACTTACTCCTATATCGCCTTCATTTCTTATTCTTAACTGTGTTCCGTTGTCCACTCCTGGTGGCACTTTAACTTTAACAGTTTTATGTTCAGTTTCCTCAGGGAAAGCACCTATTCCACCGCAAGAATCACATCCTCTACTAACTGAGAAAAAACCCTGAGAATAATTTACTTGGCCTGTTCCTCCACATGCATTACAAGTCTTGTAGCTTTTAGCTCTTCTTACTTGAACATTCATTTGAGCGCCTTTAACGGCTTGTTCAAACTCTAAAAGAAGATCGTATTTTAGATCTCTACCTTTTGGACTTCTTTCTCTAGAAGACCTTCTGCNTCTACCTCTACCGCCACCCAAAAAATCATTCATCAAATCTTCAATATCGATTCCACCACCACCAAATCCACCTCCAGGGAAACCACCTCCTGGAAAACCACCGGCTCCGCCACCTTCAAAAGCAGAAGATCCATAAGCGTCATACTGAGATCTTTTCTCTGAGTCACCTAAGACTTGATAAGCCTCATTTATTTCTTTAAATTTTTCTTCGGATTTCTTATCACCTTTATTTCTATCTGGATGATACTTAAAAGCTAGCTTCTTGTAAGATTTCTTAATCTCATCATCAGATGAGCTCTTTGAAACACCTAAAGTTGAATAAAAATCNTTATTACTCATATTAGTTTTCACTTCCTGAAGAGACTGTAACCATCGCTGGCCTTANAAGCTTATCATTACTCATATATCCAGACTGTACAATAGTTATTATCNTATCTTTCTTTATGTCTGGAGAAGCCTTCACTTCAATGGCCTCATGCAACAGCGGATTAAAAGCATCTCCTATTTTAGAATCAATCCTTGTAATATTACTTTTTGATAAAAAAGTATCACATTCTTTAAAAACTGCTTTCATTCCNTTGAAAAAATCTGAGTCTGATTCTTTTTCTTCNTATAAAGANAATCCTCTTTCAAAATTATCTATAAAATTTAATAGATCTCTAAAAATTAAATCTTTAGCATAAGTTGTAGCTTGAATTTTCTCCTGTCCTACTCTTTTTTTAAAATTTTCAAACTCTGCAGCAAATCTTAAAAGCTTATCGTTTATTTCCTTTTTAGCTTCTTCGACACCTTTGACAACCGATGATATTTCTTTAATNGATTCTTCATTCTCAAAGAAAAAAATTATNCCCTTCTTACTCTTATCATCATTTGGTAAATNAAAAGAATAAGATTCGAATTCAGGAATACATTCCTCTTCTTTTAATTTTAATTCCTGAAGATAATCGAGAAGGGTTTCTTTAGAATCAAGACTAACCTTGTCCTCTTTATCTTCTTTGTCCACTNTATCAATCTCNGATTTATCTTTTGTAATATCTTCTGTCATTATCATACTCCAGTTTGAATATAGTCATCAAAATAAAAAAATCAATCAATTTCTTGAATCAGTCCCTCAAGAACTCCTGAATCTGAAACATATAAACTATCTTTATTTATAAGCTTTAGGATTGATATTAAAATAAATATTCCATAAATTATAACAATCTCTCGTCCTTTTTCCATACCATGCAATTTTAACCTTTCATTTGGCTTCAATAACATTAATTCATCATGAGTGCTTTCAATGTAGTTCAAACTCAGTCTTTGGCCGTTCACTGCTTCAGGAGAATATTTTTTTAGTTTTAATTTAATTGCTGCTAAAGTTGTAGGTGTNCCACCATTCATTACAATCTTTATTTTTTTCTCTTTCAAATTTGAGAAAAACTTATATTTTAGGAGCTTCTTTTGAATATCCTTAAAAATATTCTTTTTATCAACAATAGTAAAACTATCTATTTTCTTATATCTTTTCCATTCNCGAACTACTCCGATCCTCATTGAAACATAGTCGGTTATAATATTATCTTTAATTAAAGTTACCTCAGTACTACCACCCCCTATATCAACTACTAAAAATTTACTATCATTAAAATCTAATGGTTCTAGGGCACCCCTTGATGTCAGCTTTGCTTCTCTCTTGGAAGTAATAATTTTGAGATTATACGAATAACGTTTTAAGAAATCTTCTTTTAGTTGTGACTTGTTGATGCAATCCCTAAAAATACTAGTTGCAACAATACTAACCTTTTGAACATTGAAAGTTTCTATAGATTTAAAAATTTTATCTAAGGACTTATAATAATTAGAAGGTGGGGCTAAAACATTATTGTTGTCAATATAAGATCCTAAGCCTATTATCGAACTATATCTAAAAAGAATTTTCTTTCTATCATCTCCTACAATCAACAGCCTAAAAGCGTTTGTTCCTAAATCAACTGCTGCGTAAGCCATATTTTTTCTTATANACCTTGCTATGGTCGACATAATCTTTTGAAGTTTCAATAATCATTTTATAATCATTTTCATTTAATGCTCTTACCTTTTTACATGGAGACCCCATATATAGAAATCCTGATTCAAGTAAAACACCTGGAGGCACTAATGAACCTGCACCAACAATTACGTTGGAGGAAATTTCTGAACCATCTAATACAATTGCACCCATACCAATAAGTGTCAGGCTTCGAATTGTTGCAGCATGGATAATGCAGCCATGACCAATAGTTACATCATCACCTATATGAGTCGGGAACTTTTTTGAGTCAATGTGTACAATTGAGCCATCTTGGATGTTTGTTCTTTTTCCAACCCTTATATAATTACCATCCCCACGTAGAAGACAATTAAACCAAACGCTAGAGTGTTCTCCTATTTCTACATTTCCAATTACATTTGAATTATTAGCAATAAAAGCACTTTTATGGACTATTGGATCTTTATTAAAATTAGACAAAAAGTCTCTTTCGTCTTTAGAGCTGATTATAGTGGACATTATTTCTTTTTATATTTTTGATTAAATTTCTCAATTCTTCCTGTAGTTCCACCGGCTCTTTCTTTGCCTGAGTAAAAGGGATGTGATGAGCTTGAAATCTCAACTTTNACTAGAGGATATTCTACACCGTTCTCAGTAACAGTTTCGGTAGTATCTACTGAAGAAGCAACAATAAAACTTTCATCAGTTGTTATATCTTTAAAAACAACTTTTCTGTAATTCGGATGAATTTCTTTTTTCATAGGGATGAATTATAAACAGTTAAATTTGATTTGCAACTATTTATCAGTAAATTCGGCATCTATTACATCTTTATCGTCTTTTGCCTTATCTCCCTCTTTATTGTCCTCATTTGCGTCATCAGGAGCCTCATTTGATGCTTCTGAAGCCTCTTTGTACATTTTATCAGCTAAACTATGAGAAGCCTTGCTAAGCTCGTCATGAGCGGTCTTAAGCGCCTCAAAATCTTCTAACTTTAAAGCTTCCTTAGCTTTTACAACTGCATCTTCAATTTCTTTCTTTTCATCATCTGAAACCTTATCCGCATTGTCAGTTAGTGTTTTTTCAGTTGAGTAAATCAATTGATCAAGAGTATTTCTTTGATTTATTATTTCTTTTTTCTTTTCATCTTCTTCAGATTTAGATTCAGCATCTTGAACCATATCATCAATTTCTTTTTCAGATAAACCTGAGGAAGCTTCGACTTTAATCTTTTGTTCCTTGTTAGTTGCCTTGTCAAGAGCCGAAACATTTAATATACCATCAGAGTCAATGTCAAAACCGACTTCAATTTGCGGTAATCCTCTTGGTGCAGGAGAGAGACCATCTAGTATAAACTTTGCCAAAGTTCTATTATCTGCGGCCATAGATCTTTCACCTTGCGTAACGTGAATTTCGACACTAGGTTGATTATCTTGTGCAGTACTAAAAATCTGGCTTTGTTTCGTAGGTATTGTTGTATTCCTGCTTATTATAACAGTATTCACTCCGCCTAAAGTTTCAATTCCTAATGATAATGGAGCGACATCAAGTAAAAGAACATCCTTTACATCACCACTCAAGACAGCGCCTTGAATTGATGCACCTAATGCAACAACTTCATCCGGATTAATACCTTTATGAGGCTCTTTACCAAAGAAATCAGTGACAATTTTCTGAACTATTGGCATCCTAGTTGAACCACCAACAAGTATTACTTCATTTATCTCGGAAGCTTTTACCCCAGCATCCTTTAAAGCATTTGAACACGGTTGTAGTGAAGATTTCACTTTTTCATCAATTATTTGTTCAAATTTTGATCTAGAAAGTTTTATTAGTAAATGTTTAGGGCCATTTTGATCAGCAGTGATAAAAGGTAAATTAATCTCAGTTTCTAAAGCTGCAGATAACTCTATCTTTGCTTTTTCCGACCCTTCTCTTAGCCTTTGAAGAGCCATTTTATCTGAGGATAAGTCAACACCATTTTCTTTTTTAAATTCCTCTATTAAATAGTTAATTATCAGCCTATCAAAATCATCTCCACCTAAACTGGTATCACCATTAGTGGATTTAACCTCGATTACATTTTCCCCAACTTCTAGTATGGAAATATCAAAAGTACCGCCACCTAAATCATATACTGCAATCAGTCCATCCTTTTTCTTGTCAAAACCATATGCAAGTGCTGCAGCCGTAGGTTCGTTTATAATTCTCTCAACATTTAATCCTGCAATCTTCCCTGCATCTTTAGTTGCTTGTCTCTGGCTATCATTAAAGTAAGCAGGAACAGTTATTACAGCATCAGTAACTTTTGTTCCTAAGTGTGATTCAGCAGCATTTTTTAGCTTGCCCAATATATTTGCAGAAATTTCTGGTGGAGAATATTCCTTAGTGTCTATTTTTATCCATGCATCACCATTCTTATTCTTTACAACTTCATACGGTAAAACCTTTCTATCGTCCGAGGTCTCTTCGAATCTTCTGCCAATTAATCTTTTTGATGAGTAAACTGTTCTCTCTGGATTAACTACTGCTTGTCTTTTGGCTGGTTCACCTACTAATATTTCGTTCTCATTCTTTCCAAAGCTAACTATCGATGGCGTAGTTCTATTGCCTTCTTCATTAATTATCACTTTAGGCTCATTTGATTCAACAAATGCAACACAAGAATTAGTAGTACCTAAATCAATTCCTATTACTTTTCCCATAAAAAACTATCTCCTATAACAATCTTGCTTAGAAGTTAATCATTAAAGGATAAATGTCAATAGACTTATATTAACTCTACAACCTTTAAAGCAGCATCCTTCATTGTTGTAGCTGTAGCAATGTTTAAACCAGACTCTTCTAGCATTTTCTTGCCTAATTCAACATTTGTTCCCTCTAATCTAACAACTAGTGGAACTTTTATTCCTACCTCTTTAGCTGCAACCATAATTCCATCAGCGATAGTGTCACATTTCATTATTCCACCAAAAATATTAACAAGAATTGCCTTAACATTTTCATCTCTGAGAATCATTTTGAAGGCTTGAGTGACCTGCTCAACTGTTGCACCACCTCCAACATCAAGGAAGTTTGCGGGTTCAGCACCATGATGCTTAATTATATCCATAGTTGACATAGCAAGACCTGCTCCATTTACAAGACATCCGATATTACCGTCAAGCTTAACAAAACTAAATCCCCACTCTTTTGCTTCTAACTCAGANGGCTCTTCTTCTGTTGGATCATGNAGATCTTTATACTCTTTATGTCTGAATTCAGCATTATCATCAAAATTAATTTTTGCATCTAGTGCCTTAACCTCATCCTTATCCGTAACTATTAAAGGATTAACTTCAACAAGGCTACAATCAGTTTCAACGAATAGGTTATACATACCTTGAATCAAAGGACCTAATTGTTTTAGTTGACCTTTATCGAAACCTAAGAAATAACCTATCTTTCTTATATGGAAAGGCTGTATACCAACAACAGGGTCTATAGGCTGGGTTAAAAGTTTTTCTGGCGTCTCTTCCGCAACTTTTTCAATATCAACTCCTCCCTCTGGGCTTGCGATTATCACATTTTTTTCTGTGGCTCTATCAGTAACAAANGACAANTAATATTCCTTTTTAATATTTGAAGCCGCTTCAACATATACTTTATTAACGAGTTTACCTTCTGGNCCGGTTTGATGTGTTATCAATGTCATACCTAACATTGATTTCACCATTTCTTTTACTTCTTCTGGAGTCTTCACCAACTTAACTCCTCCACCTTTTCCTCTTCCTCCAGCATGTATCTGAGCTTTAACAACATACTCTTCTACATCTAATGATTTAGCATATTCTTCAGCATCATTTTCATTTTCAAAAACTTTACCTTCAGANGTTGCTACATTAAATTTACGAAATAAATCTTTAGCTTGATATTCATGAATATTCATATTGTCTCCTTGTAATTAAATTATAAAATTGTTTTAATTAAGTTTCTTCGCATTAAAGCTATATTTGAGATTGATATGCCTTTGGGGCAAACGGCTTCACACTCTGCATGNTTNGAGCAATTACCAAAGCCCTCATCATCCATTGCCTCAACCATATTTTTAACTCTCTGATCATCCTCTATCTTACCCTGTGGTAAGTGTGAAAGATGCGAGATTTTAGCACTAGTAAAAAGTGCAGCTGAAGCATTAGGGCAAGAGGCAACACATGCGCCACAACCTATACAAGCAGCAGAATCAAAAGCATCCTCCGCGTTATCCTTTGCTATTAANATATTNTTAGCATCTGGAGCATTTCCAGTGCTAACTGTAACATATCCACCNGCCTGAATAATAGTGTCGAAGGAGCCTCTATCAACAATCAAATCTTTAACAACTTTAAATGGGGTTGCTCTAAAAGGTTCGATAACTAGNGTCTGTCCATTTTTAAAATGTCTCATGTGCAACTGACAAACAGTTGTTTTAGCNAGTGGTCCATGAGCAANTCCATCAATAACAAAACCACAAGTCCCACAAATACCCTCTCTACAGTCACTATCAAAAGCAATAGGCTGTNTCCCTTCTTTCTGAAGATTTTCATTTACTACATCCAACATTTCTAAAAAAGATATATGNATTGATATGTCCTTTACAGAATAGAATTCAAAAGAACCAGGGTCATCTTCGGACGACTGTTTCCAAACCTGTAAATTTAAACTAANAACTTCNGACATTATTTATAATTCCTTTGTGTCATCTTGACAAACTTATAATCTAAATTTTCTTTATGTAAAATAGGNATATTTNTCTCATTATATTCCCANGCCGANACATAAGCATATTTATCATCATTCCTTAGAGGCTCCCCTTCNTCTGTCTGNAATTCCTCTCTAAAGTGAGCTCCACATGATTCTTCTCTATTTANNGCATCTAAAGCCATCAATTCTCCGAGTTCTAGGAAGTCTGCTANTCTGCCTGCTTGTTCTAATTGCTTATTTAGAGTATTAGATTCNCCAGACAAGTATAAATCATTCCAAAACTTATCTTTTATCTTAGGAATTTTATCTAAGGCTTCCTGNAGNGANTCCTTAGTTCTAGCCATTCCCACAAGGTCCCACATTACTCCACCAAGCTCTCTATGTATCTCTAAAACAGTAGAAGAACCTTTAATGTTAAGCANTTCTTCAGTTTTTTCTTTTGAATCATTTTTNGCTTCTTTGAATTCTTCAGAGGTNGTACTTACTGGNTCAAGTTTAGTATTAGCTAAATAATTTCCAAGTGTGTTTGGGATAACAAAATATCCATCAGCTANTCCNTGCATTAAAGCACTAGCTCCAAGCCTGTTTGCACCGTGGTCNGAAAAATTAGCCTCACCAAGAACAAACAATCCTGGAATTGTACTCATTAAATCGTAGTCTACCCACAAGCCGCCCATNATATAATGAATTGCAGGATATATTTTCATAGGTGTNGAATATGGACTATCGCCAGTTATGGTTTCATACATATCAAATAANTTGCCATATTTGTCNGAAATATTTTTCTTACCAAGTCTATCAATGGCGCTTNNAAAATCAAGATAAACAGCNCGNCCCGTAGGATCCAAACCCTTACCTTCGTCGCACATTTTTTTAATAGCCCTTGACCCAACATCTCTAGGGACAAGATTCCCATAGGCAGGATACATTCTTTCTAGAAAATTATCCCTATCAGATTCTGGAATATCTGCAGGNNACCTTTTATCATCNTTACTCTTTGGAACCCAAACTCTTCCATCATTTCTCAAACTTTCAGACATTAAAGTTAACTTNGACTGATACTCACCGGAAGTCGGAATACATGTTGGATGAATTTGCGCAAAACATGGATTAGCCATGAATGCACCTTTTTTATGACACCTCCATGCAGCNGNAGCGTTCGATGCTTTTCCATTCGTTGACAAGAAATAAACATTTCCAAAACCNCCAGTGCAAAGCAATACAGCATCACCAGAATGAGTCTCAANCTCACCGGTCTTAAGATTTCGAACGACAATTCCTCTAGCTTTATCNTCAACTGTGACGACGTCTAACATCTCTCTATTAGGAAACATCTCNATTTGCTGCTTAGCAACCTGTCTCATCATTGAACTGTAAGCTCCCAATAAGAGNTGTTGTCCGGTTTGTCCTCTGGCATAAAAAGTTCTAGATACTTGGGAGCCGCCAAACGACCTATTNGTTAATAATCCACCATAATCNCTGGCAAAAGGAACACCTTGAGCAACACATTGATCAATAATATTNGTGCTAATCTCNGCTAGTCTATGAACATTCTCTTCTCTAGCTCTATAGTCACCACCTTTAATTGTATCAATAAAAAGNCTATGTACACTNTCTCCATCATTTTGATAATTCTTAGCAGCATTAATTCCACCCTGAGCAGCGATACTATGTGCTCTTCTTGGTGTGTCTTGTATACAGAANGATTTAACGTTATAACCCAACTCAGCTAANGTAGCTGCNGCNGAACCTCCAGCNAGGCCNGTACCTACTACAATGATATTGAACTTTCTTTTATTTGCAGGATTTACAATCTTCATACTAGATTTGTANTTATCCCATTTGTCTTCTAANTCACCAGACGGAAGTCTTCCNTCAAGCNTAGAGACGCTTTCGACAAATTCTTTTTCAGGTAATGTTCCAGCCATTTAAAACCTACTAATTGATTGAATAAATATATATAGGGATCAACAAAAACCCTACACTTATAATTGTACCTAATAAATAACTTATACTGTAAGTAATCCTAGTAAAATTTTTTCCATANACTCCTAAAGATTGAAAGGAGCTCCAAAAACCATGGCCTAAATGTAAAGATAGCATTGTCATTGCAACAGAGTAACCTGCAACAACCCAAATATTAGTAAATTCTTCAGTAACATTTCTATACAAGTCTCTTATCGGCTGGCCATCATTGAAGTCTAAATAAGTAGTATCATAATATATTCCAAGTCTAAATTGTAGNACATGCCATATTAAAAAAGCCATTAAAATAACCCCAGTTAGAACCATAGTTTGAGAACCATAAGTCTTCTTACTCTTNCCNCCNGCAAAAGAACTAACAGCGTACCTACTATTTCTTGCTGANGTATTAATAAAATTNGAATATAAAGCAGTTGAAAGGTGAAGCATAAANAAACCCAANAGACCNAATTCTGCNATTGTAAATAAAATACCAAAAGATTCTAAAAAGTGTGCGTATTGATTAAAATCTCTTCCTGGTGGATTGCCAGTAAAAAGAGTTATATTGCCTAAAAGATGAATTATAAGAAANAGAAAAAGAGATAAACCAGTNACNGCTATAATGATTTTTTTTAATACAGAGGAAATTTTAAGAAAATTAATTTGATCCATAAAACCCTACCTAAATTAAACCTGATTCATCAATAAAATTACAAAGTTCATTAACATGTGAAGCTGAAACCGCTAATTCTTGCTGTTCTTCCTTTGTTAATTCAATTTCAATAATTTTTTCAACTCCTTTAGAAGATAGTATAACGGGAAGTCCTAAAAATTGGTCAGCTATTCCATATTGTCCTTCAGCGTATGTACAACAAGGTAGTATTTTATTCTGATTTTTTAGAATAGACTCTGCCATTTCAATTGCAGATACACCTGGCGCATAAAAAGCACTTCCTGTTTTGAGTAATTTTACAATTTCAGCACCACCGTCTCTTGTTCTTTGAATAATCTCTTCTAATCTTTTACTTTTGATTAATTGACTTATAGGGACACCAGAAACAGAAGTATAGTTTTTAAGTGGTACCATATCGTCTCCATGTCCACCTAATACTAAAGTATCAATTTTAGATACTGCAACATCTAGTTCTAAAGAAAGAAAAGCTTTAAACCTTGATGCATCTAAAACTCCTGCCATTCCGATAACCTTTTCTTTTGGAAAACCACTCACTTTATATGAAACATATGTCATAGCATCAAGTGGGTTAGTGACAACAATAATGATACAGTTTGGTGAATGTTGAACTACATTTTCAGTTACATCTTTTATTATTTTAGTGTTTGTATTGATCAGATCATCACGACTCATACCAGGCTTTCTTGCTAATCCAGATGTAATAATTACTATATCAGAATCTTTTGTCTCAGAATAATCAGTAGTTCCAATTATCCTAGATGAGGAGCCTGTTACTGAAAGCATCTGTGTCATATCCAATGCCTTTCCTTGAGGTAAACCATCGACAATATCTAACAAAACAACATTTGCTAAATTTAGCTCTAATGCTCTATATGCAGCAGAAGAACCCACATTGCCAGCACCTATGACTGAAATTTTTGGAAGACTAGACAACTTTTTTTAAACCACCTAAGACTAAACTTTGTCCATATTTTTAATTATAGCGTCGCCAAATTCAGAACACTTTAGTAAATTTGCACCTTCAATTTGTCTTTCTAAATCGTAAGTAACATCTTTATCTAGAACTGTTTTTTCCATTGCTTTGACTATTAGATTTCCAACCTCTTTCCAACCCATATGCTCAAACATCATAACTCCAGAAAGTATTACAGAACCGGGGTTAACTTTATCTTGCCCTGCATATTTAGGAGCAGTCCCATGTGTTGCTTCAAAAAGAGCTATTTCGTCTCCAATGTTAGCACCAGGTGCCAAGCCTAGTCCGCCAATCTGAGCAGCGCAAGCATCTGACATGTAATCACCGTTTAGATTTGGTAATGCTAATACGTCATATTCATCTGTTCTTGTTAAAATTTGCTGAAGCATATTGTCNGCAATTCTGTCGTTAATTACAATTTTTCCCTCAGGAGCTTTACCATTATATTTATCCCATAGCTCATCTTCAGATATTGTTTGATCAGGAAACTCTTCTCTGGCTAACTCATAACCCCAATCTTTGAATGCTCCTTCAGTAAACTTCATAATATTTCCTTTATGAACTAAAGTTACAGTCTTACGGTTATTATCAATTGCATACTGAATTGCCTTTCTTACTAATCTTTTGGTTCCAAATGCACTAATTGGCTTAATTCCAACACCTGACAAGTCTCTAATGTTTGCACCTAAACTATCCTGCAGATACTTGATTAATTGATTTGCTTCATCTGTTCCACTTTCGAACTCTACACCAGAATAAACATCCTCTGTATTTTCCCTAAATAAAACAACATCCATTTTTTGAGGGCTTTTAACTGGTGAAGGTGTACCATTAATCCACCTTACAGGTCTCACGCAAGCATATAAGTCCATTATTTGCCTTAATGCAACATTTAAACTTCTGATCCCACCACCAACTGGGGTTGTTAATGGACCCTTGATAGAAATAAGGTATTCGCTAATAACATCTGTTGTTTCTTTCGGTAGCCACTCTTTGGTAATCTCTAATGCTTTTTCTCCAGCATAGACTTCCGCCCAAACAATTTTTTTACTACCACCAAACGTTTTTTCAACAGCAGCATCAAAAACTCTAACTGAAGCTCTCCACAAATCTGGACCTATTCCGTCCCCTTCAATAAAAGTAATTATTGGGTTATCAGGAATATTATAAGTCCCATCCTTATTTATTGTAATTTTAGTTCCTTCTGTAGGTATTTTTATGTGTGACATTTATTTATCTCCTTGAATTGTTTCACTAGAAAATATAATAAAAAAACAGGAAAAATCAATAATTAATTTGCTTTCTGCATTTGACGAAGGACGGTTTGCAAGATGCCACCATTATAAAAATAATCAACTTCAACTACAGAATCTAATCTACATATCAATTCCACTTGTCTTTTATTCCCTTTATGATCGATAATATTAAGCATAATTTTAGATAAAGGTTCTAATCTTTCTGCTAACCCTAAAATTGAAAACTCTTCATCACCTTTAATATTATGAAACTCCGCGCTCTCATTTTCTTTAAATTGTAAGGGTAAAACCCCCATTCCAACAAGATTACTCCTATGTATTCTTTCAAAACTTTCTGTGATTACAGCCTTAACACCCAAAAGCATAGATCCTTTTGCAGCCCAATCCCTGGAACTACCTGTTCCATATTCTTTTCCCGCAATTACTATAAGGTCGGTTTTAGATTCCTTATACTTCATTGCTGCATCATAGATCGACATAGTTTCATCTGTGTCAAAAAACTTGGTAAATCCACCTTCTATATTATTTAGAAGTTTATTTTTTATTCTAATATTAGCAAAGGTTCCTCTCATCATAACCTCATGGTTTCCTCTTCGAGAACCATAGCTATTAAAATCTTTTAGCTCAACGCCTCTATCTGTCAAATATCTACCAGCAGGTGTTTCTTCGGTAAAGGAACCTGCAGGAGAAATATGATCAGTTGTAATTGAATCCCCTAAATATGCAAGAACCCTGGCATTTTTAATATCTTCAATTTCAGGAAGATCAGAAGAAAACTCATCAAAGAATCCAGGTTTTTGAATATAAGTTGACTTGTCACTCCATTCATAAATGGAACCATCGGGTATTGAAATGGACTCCCAACTATCGTCTCCAACAAAAATATTGCTATATCTGTTGATAAAAGTGTCTGGGAGTATTGAACTATGAACAGTTTCTCTTATTTCATCGTTACTTGGCCATATATCTTTTAAATATATGTCTTGTCCATTTGACGCAATTCCTATTTTTTCATTATAGAAATCTATATCAATAGTACCAGCTAAAGCATAAGCTACAACCAAAGGAGGTGAACCTAGGTAAGAAAGTCTAATTAGAGGATGCACTCGCCCTTCAAAATTTCTGTTACCGCTTGATACTGCAGCTACATGAAGATTGTTATTAGTTATAAGGTCTCCAACTTCAGTAGGCAACGGTCCGCTATTTCCTATACATGTTGTACATCCGAAACCGACAGTTTTAAATCCAATATGAGCAAGGCTATCAAGCAATCCTGCATTTTCCAGATAGTCTACTACAACCTTGGAGCCAGGAGCCAAACTTGTTTTTACATATGAAGGAACCTTTAAGCCTAAGTCATTAGCTTTTTTTGCAACTAATCCAGCTGTAATCATTACATATGGATTTGAGGTATTTGTGCAACTAGTAATCGCAGCTAAAACTACAGAACCGTTTTTAATCAATTCACTTGTACCTTCAACTTTAAAATCTTCTTTATTATTTATTTCTCTTGTCTTTAGCTCAGCATGTAAAGTTTCTTTCATTTCAGATAAAAGTATTCTATCTTGTGGCCTTTTGGGGCCAGCAAGCGCAGGTTGAACTGTTTCTAGATTTAAGTATAAAGATTTATAATATTCAGGGTCCTTACTTGTAGAATCACGAAAACTGTTCTGACTTTTATAATAATTCTCTACCTGCTGTATTTCTTCTTTTGTTCTACCAGTTAATTTTAAATAATTTAAAGCTTCTTGGTCAACTGGGAAGAATCCCATTGTTGCTCCATATTCTGGAGCCATATTAGCAATTGTAGCCCTGTCTGGAAGAGGCAAGTTGTCAAGACCAGGTCCATAAAACTCCACGAACTTCCCTACTACACCCTCAGCGCGAAGCATTTCTGTAATATTTAAAACTAGATCTGTTGCAGTAACTCCTTCACATAAATTACCCTCCAGTTTAAAACCTATAACATCTGGAATTAAGAAATATAAAGGCTGTCCTAGCATCGCAGCTTCAGCTTCTATTCCGCCAACTCCCCAGCCAAGAACACTAATTCCATTAATCATTGTAGTATGAGAATCGGTTCCAACCAAAGTGTCAGGGATACACACTTCTTCACCATTATGTTTAACTTTTTGGACTAATTTTGCTAAATATTCAAGATTTACCTGATGAACAATTCCATTTCCTGGAGGTACTGCTCTAAAATTTTTAAATGCGGTTTGCGCCCATCTTAAAAAAGAGTATCTCTCCTGGTTTCTTTTAAATTCAAGTTTAGTATTCAAAGAAAGAGCATTCTCTTCCCTGAAGTGGTCAACTTGAACAGAATGATCAATTACAAGATCCACAGGTACTAGTGGATTAATTGTATCCGTATCACCACCTAAGGAATTAACCACATCTCTCATGGCGGCTAAATCTGCAACACATGGTACACCTGTAAAGTCTTGCAGAACTACTCTGGCGGGTCTAAAGGGTATCTCAAATTTATCTTTTTTATTAAATATAAATTTCTTTATTAGTTCATCGTCAACAATTCTTTCATCATAATTTCTGACCAAATTCTCTAATAGAATCCTTAAAGAGTATGGCATTGACTCTAAATCAAAACCGTACTCTTTTGCCACTTTTGGCAATGAGTAAAGTTTAAATTCATTATTTGAAGCTTTAACTTCTTGTAAAAAAATATTATTTTTCATCTCTGCTCTCGCTTAATAATACTTGTTTTTTTTAAACATTAAATCTTTTCAAAACAGGGGTGGAGAGTCTCGAACTCCCGACCTACGGTTTTGGAGACCGTCGCTCTACCAGCTGAGCTACACCCCTATTTAGTCTCTTTATGAATTAAATGTTTATTNCATAATTTNCAATANTTTTTNATTTCNANNTTATCNCNNTGNACNTTNTTNTTNTTTCTAATATGNTATCNATTNTTNCCATNACANCCNNTACATTCNAGNGCTACNANTANTATATTATCNCCCATANNTAACTTCCCCTGTTTATGATATTAAAATCATACNACTAATTNNNTNAATTGAAAGCCCAAGAGCGGGGTTGAACCGCCGACCTCATCCTTACCAAGGATGTGCTCTACCACTGAGCTACCTGGGCAAAAAGCGGGAAACGGGAC
>NZWH02000019.1 GCA_002701865.2 bacterium
AAAAAAAATGATTTTTGAAAATAAAAAGAATACATTCCTAGGAATTAAAGATTCAAAGGCTTCTAACACAGATGTAATAATCGTCCCATACCCTTTGGAGAACTCCGTATGCTACGGGAAAGGGACAAGGATGGGTCCTGCTGAGATCATTAAAGCATCGCACCAACTAGAGCTTTATGATGAAGATTTAAACTATGAACCCTGCACGAGAATCAATATAAAGACAATTAAAACTAATTTGCCACCAAAAAATAATATTGAAGCAGTAGATGANNTAGAAAAGATAATTACAGATATTTTAAATATTAAAAAATTTCCCTTTATCTTTGGAGGTGAGCACACAGTAACTATTGGGGCTATAAATGCTTTTGCTAAATTNAAACAACCCCTAACTGTANTTCAATTTGATGCTCATGCAGATTTAAGGAATGAATATCAGTCTAATATTTTATCTCATGCTTGCACAATGAGAAGATGTATGGATTTGAAAAATATTAATGTAATATCTATCGGTACGAGAAGCATTTCCAGAAGTGAAGCAATATTTTTAGAAAACAATAAAGATAGAATTGATGTTTTTTTTGCTAAAGATAAGGACAACTGGGACACTAATAAATTTATAGAGTTAATTAAAAATAAAGATGTTTATATTACTTTTGATGTTGATGCATTTGACTCTAGTATAATGCCTGCTACGGGGACACCTGAACCAGGAGGCTTACTTTGGTATGAAGTTCTTAAATTAATAAAAATTATTTCTATAAATTCTAATGTTGTTGGTGCAGACATTAATGAACTTGCTCCAATAAAAAATTTAGATTCATGTAATTTTCTAACTGCTAAACTAGCTTATAAAATTATTTCATTAGTCTTCCATTCAAAAAAATGCTAGCGAATACCAATAATTTCTTCATAGTGTATATTTAATATATTAAAAACATTAAAGTGAGGTATTACCATGGCTTATGAATTACCAGAATTGAATTACTCTTTTGATGCATTGGAACCCTATATTGATGCACAAACTATGGAGATTCACTATTCCAAACATCATCAAACCTATATAACAAATTTGAATAAAGCGCTGGATTCATATCCTGAGCTTTTTGAAAAAAGCATAGAAGATCTTCTAGTTAATTTGGATCAAATCCCAGAATCAATTAGAGTCGCTGTACGAAACGGTGGTGGAGGTCATTATAATCATTCATTATTTTGGGAAACAATAGGACCAAAAACCGAAAACAAAATCAGCGAGAAAATGAACTTTTTAATCTCTGAATCTTTTGATAATTTTGATAACTTCAAAGCACAGTTTACAGAAAAGGCTACTAAGCAGTTTGGTAGCGGCTGGGGATGGCTAGCCCAAGACAATGGAGGAAAACTAGTAACACTTTCTACTCCTAATCAAGACACACCCCTTTCATCTGGTCTAAATCCAATCTTAGGAATTGATGTCTGGGAACATGCTTATTACTTAAACTATCAGAACAGAAGGCCAGATTATATAAATGCTTTCTGGGAAATAATTAACTGGGAAGTNGTCGAAAGTAAGCTGAAATAATGAAAAACAAGAAGTTTTCCTCATATGTAACAAATGGTCTTGATAAAGCACCAAATAGAGCGATGCTTAGAGCTGTAGGTTTTACTAACCCAGATTTTGATAAGCCTATAATAGGAATAGCGTCCACTTGGGCGATGGTTACTCCTTGCAATATGCATATTAACGGATTAGCAGATTATGCCGCTAAGGGTACTAATACCAACGGAGGGAAGGCNGTAATTTTCAATACTATTACTGTATCAGATGGTATTTCAATGGGTACTCCTGGAATGAAGTACTCTCTGATATCTAGAGAAGTCATAGCAGACTCTATAGAAACTGTTTCTGCGGCTGAAGGCTTTGATGGTTTAATTACGATTGGTGGATGTGATAAAAATATGCCAGGCTGCCTTATAGCTATGGCCAGACTCAATAGACCATCAATATTTATTTATGGTGGCTCAATAATGCCTGGAAGACATAAGAATAAACCTATTGATGTGGTTTCTGTCTTTGAAGCTGTGGGTTCATATTCAAATAAACAAATTTCTAGAAAAGAATTAGAAGATATTGAGAAATCTGCTATACCTGGACCAGGCTCCTGTGGTGGAATGTATACTGCAAATACTATGGCCTCAGCAATTGAAGCTTTAGGAATGAGTATGCCAGGTAGTTCAACACAGATTGCTATATCACCAAACAAGAAAAAAGATTGTCTGGACTCAGGAAAGGCACTAATGACTTTAATTAAGAAAAATATAAGACCTAAAGATATAATGACTAAAAAAGCTTTTGAGAATGCTATAACAGTCACTATTGCCTTAGGTGGCTCAACAAATTCTGTTTTACACCTAATTGCAATGGCAAAAGCAGCACAAATTAAACTAACCATTGACGACTTCACAAGGATTGGGAAAAAAGTACCTGTTCTTGCTGATTTAAAACCCAGTGGCTCACATGTGATG
Source organism: bacterium (assembly GCA_002701865.2). Classification (GTDB taxonomy): domain Bacteria; phylum Desulfobacterota_D; class UBA1144; order UBA1144; family UBA1144; genus TMED58. The sequence continues at coordinate 2,506 of NZWH02000019.1, forward strand.
GCTAAATTCTGTCAAATTGGTGGATTACCTCCTTTACTCAAAAGATTGTTGGACAATAATCTGATTCATGGAGACTGTCTAACAGTCACCGGAAAAACAATGAAAGAAAATTTAAAAAATGTTAAAGATAATTTAGGAACTAAAATTATACGGGACATATCGAATCCTATTAAAAAGGATAGTCATCTAGTGATACTTAAGGGAAACATCTCACCTGAAGGTTCGGTAGCTAAAATTTCTGGCAAAGAAGGTCTTGTTTTTGAGGGTAATGCAATTGTTTTCAATTCAGAAGAAGAGTGTATGGAAGCCATATTAAAGAAAAAGATAAAAAAAGGTCACGTAATTGTTATAAGATATGAAGGTCCGAGAGGGGGACCTGGAATGAGAGAAATGCTGGCTCCTACATCAGCCATTATGGGGCAAGGACTTGGTTCAGATGTTGCATTTATAACAGATGGGAGGTTTTCTGGTGGTACTCATGGTTTCGTAGTAGGCCATATAACACCAGAGGCTTTTGACGGTGGCTTAATATCTATTATCAAGAATAATGATTTAATCAGAATCGACTCCTCTAAGAGAGTCCTTGAAGTTAAAATCTCAAAGAAAGAAATTGCGGCAAGACAAAAGAAATGGAAAAAACCATCGCAAAAACATCTAACAGGTGCCATATATAAATATTCCGCTTTAGTCAGCTCTGCTTCTGAAGGTGCAATAACAGATGGTAAAAATTAATAAAGTCCTCGACTTAGAAAATAAAGAAATACTGGTTGGTGTAACAGGAGGAATTTCTGTCTATAAAGCCTGCGAGATGGTTAGACTACTAATGAAAGAAGGGGCTAATGTAAGAGTAGTAATGACTAAAAATGCTGAGAAATTTGTAAGCAAGATGACTTTTCAGTATTTATCTGGCAACAAAGTGCTATCAAATATGTATGATGAGACAGAATCAGAAATCTCTCATATAAGCTTAGCTGATACATCAGACTTAATTCTAGTATGCCCTGCTACAGCAAACTTTATTTCAAAATATGCCAACGGTATTGCTGATAATCTTTTACTTAATATACTTCTTGCGACTAAAGCCAGNGTAACAATCTGCCCNGCTATGAACGTTAATATGTATGAAAANCCACTAATCCAAGAGAATATCAAAAAGCTTATTTCTACAGGTGTAGAATTTGTCGAACCTGACAGTGGTGAACTTGCTTGCGGCTGGGAAGGTAAAGGAAGATTAGCGAATCTAGATAAGATATTAGAATTAATTAAAAAAAAAGATACTAATCAGGATTTGATGGGAGAAAATATTCTTATAACCTGCGGTGCAACAAGAGAATTCCTTGACCCTATAAGATTTATCTCAAATCCCTCATCTGGCAAAATGGGACTGTCTCTAGCTAAAGTACTTGAGGCCAGAGGAGCAAAGACAAAAATTATATATGGTCACATTGATGAAGATATTTCAAATCATAAAAATACAGTACAGTGTGAATCTGTAGAAGAAATGGAAAAAGAAGTATTTAAGGACTTTGAAAAGTTTACGGTAATAGTTAAAGCAGCAGCAGTGGGTGATTATAAGTTCAAAAGCTTAGAAAAAAATAAAATAAAAAAAGATATAAAATCTCTTAATCTCCAAATGGAAAAGACTAATGATATTTTGGCAAGAATTGGAAAAGAAAAGAAGCATAATCAAATTCTAATTGGCTTCAGTGCTGAAACTGAGAATACGATTAAAAACGCAAAGAAGAAAGTTGTTAATAAGAATCTTGATTTGATAATTGCTAATGATATATCAGTTCCTAATTCTGGATTTGGTAAAGATAATAATTTCACTTATATGGTNGCAATAAACAAAGTTGAGGAACTAGGATTGATTTCTAAACAGAACTTGGCGATCAAGATAGGTGATTACATCAAGAGTACGAGAATGGAATTATCCCAATGATAATCCCATTCAAAAAACCTTATCTATAAGATTGAATCTTTACATGCTTTAGCAATTCTGAATTTAACAACCTTTTTGGCTGGTATTTGAATTACTTCGCCAGTCTGAGGATTTCTACCCTGTCTTGCTTTTCTATCAACCAAAACGAGTTTTCCTAATCCAGGCACAGTAAATGTTCCACTTGCCTTAGCTTCCCCACATGCGAGTTCTGCAAAAGACTCCATAAAACGTGTTGCATCAGCTTTTGAAATACCTAATTTTTCTGCTAATGCACTAGAAATTTGTGATTTTGTTAATGCCATAGTGTTAAGCCTCCTAAGTACTAACTATTAATTAATATATTAATCAAAGTACCTTTTTTCCTTATAATAGTTTTTTAATAGTAAAAATGCAAATTTTATCTTCTAAAATCATGTATATTAATCTGCATAATGATACCAAAGAAAAGAAGTCTCTTTTTGTTCTTTTTAATATTCTCTTTAGTCTTAATAACAATCTATTACTTAAAATTTGGAAAAAAATCTGATCTAGATGAAAAAATTCTTCTACCAAAAGTGGAAGTAATAGAGCGAAATGTAGAGAATTTTACAAAAAAAGTCTATTTCTTAGCAAAACTCCATAGTAACAAAAGCATTGATATTATGTCTGAAACTGACGGAACTATCGAAAGCAGGGCCTATCAGATAGGTAAGTATGTAAAAAAGGGCCAAATAATAATACAGATGACAGATACCAGAAAGGTTCTGGAGCTTAAGGAAATAGAAGATTTGCTCAAAGCATCTAAAGCTAGGCTAGATGAATCTTCATCAAACTATAGGAATAGCATAAAGCTTCATGAAAAAAATATTATTTCTGATAAAGAAAAAGAAACACAATTGAACTTGTATAGATCTAATAAATTTGAATATGATGCCCAAAAAATGCGTTATAAAAGAGTACTTTGGGAGTTTGATAATTTAAGTATAAGGGCTCCATTTGATGGATATGTGAATAAATTTTATTTTGATGTTGGCCAAAAGATTTCGAGAGGTACGGCTATGTTAGAATTTTTAGATAACAATACCCTTATAGGAAAAGCTAATCTTAGTTCTGTAAACGCAGAAACAATTAGAAAATCAAAGAATAAGTTGTTATTAAAAAACAAAAACTTGTACTTTGAAGCAGAAGTTCTAGGAATTGGAAGACAGATGAGTAATGATGCACCATCCTACAAATTAGAGTTTAAAATTAATAACAAAGAAAGTACTTTTATTCCTGGTGAAGTTGTCGAAGTTGAAGTTGTTACGGCGGAATATAATGACTTTATTTCTTTTCCTTCTAGTGCAATTGTAATGGAAGAAAACCAATACTTTATTTTTATAACCAAGGATGGTGTAGTAAAAAAAATAAAAATATCTCCTACTCAGCTGGACAACAAGCTTTTTATTGTTCCGCAGGTCCAGATTCCAATTCTTCATAAAATTGTTATAAATGGTCAGGCTAGACTAGAGAGTAATGACAAAGTAAGGATCAATAAATAATAAATGAAATTAATCGAATTTTCTGTTAATAATCCTGTCTTTTCAAACCTCTTAATGGCTACAATTATAATCTTTGGTCTTTACGTAGGAATGAATTTACCAAAAGAATTATTTCCTTCTATTGGGTTTGAGAGGGTAACAATTGTAACAATATATGAAAACTCTACCGCAGAAGATGTTGAAAAATTAATTACAATACCTATAGAAGATCAAATCTCGGGGATCTCCGGTATCAAAAAAATTACCTCAACTTCATCTGAGTCTAGATCGTTTATTGTTGCAGAACTACTTCCAAATGAAGATATTAAAGAAATAGCACAAGAAATTAGATCCGAAGTTTCTCAAATAAGAAATGATTTACCCGTAGATATAGAGGATCCTATAACACAAGAAGTAGAGGCTAGCGCACCATTAATCAACGTATCAATTGGAAGTAAGGGTGATGAAAATGAATTAAGATTTTATGCTACAAGGCTGAAAGATAGGCTAGAAAAGCTAGAAGAAATTGATGGGCTTATCGAATCCGGATATGGGGATTTAGTTTTCTGGATCAACATTGACCAAAAAAAATTACTGCAATATGAGCTTAGTTTAAATGAAATTATATCAACTATTAAATCGAAAAATATTGATCTTCCTGCAGGAGCAATTGAAACAGGTGAGCAAGAGTACACAATAAGAACTAAGGGTAAGATAGAAAGTGTTTATGAGCTAGCAAATGTTCCATTAAATAAGAGGTTTAATAAAATTCCATTAATTCTTGGTGATATTGCTACAATCGAGCTAGGTCAAGAAAAAGATTTATCGCTTTCTAGAATAAATGGATTTAAATCTGTTTCTTTTTGGATAGATAAGCAAAAAAATAAAGATGCCATCAAATCTGTAAAAAAAATCAAGGAGACTGTTGCTTCTTTTGAAGAAACTTTACCAAATGACGTAAAAATATTTATATCAAATGATTCATCATATTGGGTAAAAGGAAGATTTCAGTCTATGGTCAAAACTGGTGTGTTCGGCATATTGGCTGTCCTTATTATTTTAGCTTTATTTTTAGATTTCAGATCTGCATTTCTTGCTGCACTGGGGCTTCCAGTTGCATTCTTTGGCGCTTTTATAGTTATGCAATACACCGGAGCAAGTCTGAATGTCATTACTATGTTTGGATTAATTATGGTGTTGGGAATAGTGGTTGATGATGCCATAATTGTTGTTGAAAATGTAAAAAGGTATATACAGAAAGGTCTGCAACCCAAAGAAGCCGCTATTGTAGGTACCAAAGAGGTAGCTTGGCCTGTTATTGCAACAATTTTGACTAATATAGCCTCTTTATTTCCAATCCTACTTGCAGAAGGAACTTTAGGTATTTTTCTATCTATCATCCCTCAAGTTGCAATCTTTGCATTAATATTTTCTTTAGTTGAAGCACTTACAATACTACCATCTCATTGTGCAGATTTTGTTAAAATAAGTAAAGAAACTGGATTAATTGCCAGACTTTTTGGTAAATTTAGAAAAAAATATTTAGGTGCATTAATTACATCATTAAGATACCGATATTTTGTTATAGGTATGTCATCTACTCTTCTGGTTATTAGCTTTATTATACTTTTTAAAATCCCATTCGTTTTACTTTATGTTTCTGATGTAAATCAATACCTTATTAAAGTTCAAAATCCAACCAATTATAGTTTAGATTTAACTAGTCAAAAATCCCAAGAAATCGAAAGAATAATCTTGGATAATACTCCAAAGAATCTACTTAAGAACTCTTTGACAACGTTGGGTATTGATTTCTCAAAAAAACCACCTGTTTTTGGAGATCATGTTTCAAATATACTTATTCAATTTGAAGACTTTGAAAAAAGAAAGGAAAATGGACTCGACTCAATGAAAAGAATACAGGCTATTGTTGATGAGAAAATTGTAGGACCTGAAAGCATTAGCTTTGTTCAGACTGCCGGCCCTCCTAAGGGTAAGGATTTAGACGTTAGAATCATAGGGGACGATGTAGTTGTTTTAACAGAAATAAGNACAAAAATTAAAAANTTTCTAAAGACTAAGAAAGGAGTTTATGGTGTTAATGATGATTTATCCTACGGTAAAACTAAATTAAATATTAATGTCGATGAACAAAAAGCATCATTATANGGACTTAGTACTTTAGATTTGGGAAGAGAGCTNAGAGCTATAGTTGATGGTCTAACTATAGATGAAACTAGAATCAATGATGAAAAAGCTTACATAAAGATAAGAATTACAAACTCNATAAATAAAAAAGGTCCCTTAGATATATCTGGGCACTTAATTAGAACTGCGAATGGATCATATGTTCCCATATCAAATTTNACCAATACCACTGTTGATTCATCATTGGTAAGCATCTCAAGATATAATAGAGAAAGAGCTGCNAGTATTACAGCAGAAATCGACTCGGACATNACAACACCGAGGCAAACAATTTCAAGTGTAGTCAGCTTTTTTAATGGTATCAAGAAAGATTATCCGGGATATAAATTAGCGNTAGATGGTGAAGANCAGGATACAAGAGAGTCTTTAGAGAGTGTTAAAAGAGCATCTATAATNTCAATACTAATTATTTATTTAATACTTGCAACGATTCTTAGGTCTTATGCTCAGCCCCTCTTGATAATGTCGATTCTACCTTTCACGATAGTAGGTATTACTGTTGGAGTCCTTTTAAGNGGTGACCCTATATCGATTACTGGATTAATAGGAATAGTTGCACTGTTAGGTGTTGTAATAAATGACAGCCTGATTCTTATGAATTTTATCAATAAAGGAATAAGAAATAATAATTTTATATTTTCTATCTTCTATTCAGCAAAGAATCGATTTAGAGCGATAATCTTGACCACTCTCACAACCTTTGCAGGACTTTTTACACTAATGTTTGAAACAAGAGGGGAGGCAGCGTTNCTAGCTCCAATGGCAATNTCTTTGGGACTAGGATTAGTATTTGCCACTTTTATAACACTTTTTCTTATTCCATGCCTCTATTTGTCTTTTGTTGATTTAAAGAGATATNTATCTAGAGCTATTTAATCAAATTAATTCAGAAATATTNAATATTGGATCATACTCGATATTAAGCTTTGAGAACTTCTCTCTTGCTCCCATTTCNCTATCAACNATNGAAAGNATAAGCCCTACCGTTGATCCTTGTTTTTCTATTTCANTAATNGCAGAAATTATGGAACCACCTGTTGAAACAACATCTTCGACTATNACTACCTTNGAGTTNTCTAAAGTTGGTCCTTCTATCACTTTCTTGGTACCATGCTTCTTCTCTCCTGACCTAACAAGAAATCCTTTTAAGGCCTTCTTCTCGCTGTATGACTTATTAAGAATAGCTCCCACTATTGGATCAGCACCTATCGTTGGNCCACCAACATAAATCAAATTGCTAGCAATAATCTTTTTATAAAAAATATCTGCAATGCTTCCAAGTGATTCAGAAGAAAGTGTACTAATTCTTGCATCTATATAATAAGAACTTTTTTCTCCAGATGAAAGAGTAAAATTTCCCTTTANAATAGAATTCTTTTTTAAATATTCTAATAAAAAGTTTTTCATTTTTAACAGTTCTTATTATTTTGAGTTAAAATAAAGATATGTCAAAGTTTCCACCAGGGTTAGATAAAGCAATAAATCATTCTTACTTAAATGCACTTTATGAGCGAAGGTCAAGAAGATTTCCTTTAGGCGGTGAGATTGACGAAGGTCCGCTTCAATACAAATCAAAACATTCGCCTATTCCTCTTAGTGAATTAGAAGAGGCAATCCTTGCTTGGAACGGGCTTGGGATTAAAAATATAAATCTATCTGACTTTCCCCCACANAAAGGTCTAGATTTAGAAGTTAAATTTATGAGTAAGACTATCCCCTCACTAGGAGATATTCATAGAACAGAATTATTTTATACAAACGATGANGGTCTATATTTTTTAAAATTAAATGATAAAGATGCGCCCGACTTAAAAGGAATAGAGGGGCTAAAAAAAGAAGACAAGATTGAAAAAATATTAGAGCTTTTNAGGGAATCAAGAATTAAGATTCATGATGGGNGAGCTAAGATACCTGACGTGCCTCCTGGCCTTGCAATTCATAATACATGGAGCGTAAATAAGCCTGGAACAACTTTATTCATGCCTGTAACAGACTTATCAGCTGGTTTAATTAATATCTTGTTCTTTTATATGAGAGAAGGTCATAGATTCAATTTNGTTGACGAATTAAATAAAATGAAACCTGCTGGAACNCAAAAATGGATTGATAACGGTTACATTAAAAAAACAAANCCCATACCNTTAATTGAAGCTGAGCTGAGATTTGCAAATGGATACATTGCCGAACAACCTTTATTTTGTCAAAACGTTGTTTTAACTCAACAAATTTTAGGGTTAGGTGGTTGGATGTTTAGTGGTTTTCAAAGTCGTCATATATTAGGTGCAGATAACACCTTTAAAGGTTTAGGTTTTACTTGTCTTGAAGCCAAAGATCAGGGTGAAGACTGGGGAGCTGCAGTTTCCAAAGCTCCAGTTGGACTAGATGGACACTTTGAGTCCTTTTGTCCACCATACTACAAGAACATGTCTGAAGCTGTCGATGCATTTAATGAAATGAAATGGGGTAATTGGGATTCAAAATATATGCCTTACAAAGACCCAACTGGCGTCTTAAATGCTACCCCTAAACCAAGCAAAGAAGAGGTTCAGATTGTAAAAGATATATGTAATTATATATTTGATACTTACGGAAAATTTCCAGGCTTTTCAGATCCAATGTATTGCCGTATGATGGTCCAGAACCACCATATCGATTTAGATTTTTATGATAAGTTTTATCCAGAAGGTGCTTATACTGAGGCGCACAAAAATCACTTTGCACTTTGGCATCCTGAGATAGATGATCCTTTTAAAAAATAACTAAACTAGATTGTTAGTATAAAAACAGGAATCACTATGAGCACAATAAAATTTAAAAGACATCCGTAAGGTAAAAAAGACAGCATAATCANCAGTAATAATAGCTACTATATTCTTGGTTCACTATGTTAAATTACCTAATCCCAGTCTAAAGAACCTGCAGTTTGATACTCTGTGACTCTTGTTTCAAAGAAGTTCTTCTCTTTTGATAAATCAACAGATTGAGACATCCATGGAAAGGGATTGTCAGTTTCGTAAACTTTAGAAAGCCCTATCCTTTCGAGTCTTCTATCTGCGATATACTCCACATATTCACAAAACTGCTCAGGATTAATTCCAAGTAGCCCATTAGGTATTGCATCTAATGCGTATTTCTTTTCATGGTCTACAGCCTGGACAATTAAATCTGTTATTTTCTTTTGAACATCATCAGTCCATATACCCTTATTCTCTTCTTTTATTGTATTAATCAAATCACATCCGAATGCGAGATGGATACTTTCGTCTCTCATTATATACTCAAACTGCTCCCCAATTCCCACCATTTTATTTTGCCTTTTAAGAGCAAGCATCATTGCAAATCCCGCATAAAAGAAAATTCCTTCCATTATCACGTAATATCCGACTACGTCTTGGAGAAAAATCTTAATATCCTCATCTGTTTTTAGTTCAAAATTAGGATCCATAATTGATTTTGTCAGACCAACTACATAATCATCTTTTTCTTTTATAGAAGGAATAGTTTCATACATATTATATATATATTCGGGATCCAGACCCAAAGTATCACAACAGTAAATAAAAGTATCTGTATGTACTGCTTCTTCGTATGCTTGTCTTAGAAGATACTGTCTTGCCTCAGGATTAGTAACGTGTTTATAAACTGTTAAAACAATATTGTTTGCCGTTAAGGACTCTGCCGTTGAGAAAAAACCTAAATTCCAAAGAATCATTCTCTTTTCAATGTCAGATAAAACATCAGGGGATTTCCACTGCTCGACATCTTTTTGCATTGAAATCTCTTCGGGAGTCCAGTTGTTAGCAACTCCATCTTTATAGTGCTCCCTAGCCCACATATATGTCATTGGGAGAATCTTATTAGGATCTGTCTTCGAATCATTACTTAAAATAGTCATTATGCACTCCTTAAATTATATTACTGACAAGCTTCACAGTCTGGATCCATTATGCTACATGCACTTGCGACTTCTGACCCTGGCCTTTCTGACTGTGCTTCTTTCTCCTGATTATCTTCAGGAATTTCTTTGTACTCTCTTTTTTGAGTATAACCAAATTTATTAGCATCAAGTGTAGATTTTTCAATCTGTGTTGCTGCTAATGTTCTTAGATAATAAGTTGTCTTAAGTCCAAGCTTCCAGGCTGCAGTATAAATCTCACTTAACAGCTTGCCTGACACGCCTTGCATAAATATGTTATGAGATTGGCTTTGATCAATCCATTTACCTCTAACTGAAGTATGCTTAAGTAGAGTAAGTGGGCTAATTCCAAATGCCTCTTTATGCTTTTCCTTTAAGTCCTCGGGAATTTCAGAAATCTGGTCTAAATTTCCATCAAAATATTTTATTTTTTCTAACATATCTTTGGACCAAAGATTTAAGTCTTTTAAATCGTTAACTAAATATGAGTTAACAACAGTAAACTCACCACTTATGTTTGATTTAACATAAATATTTTTATATATTGGCTCGATACATGGAAAGCATCCTGCAATATTAGAGATTGTTGCGGTAGGAGCAATAGCCATTGTATTAGAATTTCTCATTCCATGCTTTTTGACCTTTTCTTTTAACTCTTCCCAGTCCATTGAGGTTATCTTGTTAACATCTATATGGTCGCCTCTTTCCTCTTCTAACATTGTCAGAGTATCAAGAGGGAAAATTCCCCTATCCCACTTTGAGCCCTTAAATGTTTCATACGAACCTCTCTCTTTTGCTAATTCAGAAGAGGATTCAATTGCATTATAGGAAATAAATTCCATCAATTGATCTGAAAAATTTAGTGCTTTGGGAGACTCAAAGGATAAATTACATTTAAAAAGCGCATCCTGAAGGCCCATGATTCCCATACCTATTGGCCTATGCTTAAAGTTGGAATTTTCTGCTTCAACTGTAGGGTAGAAATTTAAGTCAATAACATTATCAAGCATTCTAATTCCAGTCTGAACGGAGTCTTTTAGTAAGTCTTTATCCAACTTACCATTAACTATATGTTTAGAAAGGTTAATAGAGCCCAGATTGCATACTGCTGTTTCATCTGCAGAGGTGTTCAGCGTAATTTCGGTACATAAATTAGAACTATGAACCACTCCAACGTGGTCTTGTGGGGATCTAACATTACAAGCGTCCTTAAAGGTTATCCAAGGATGTCCTGTCTCAAAGATTCTAGTGAGCATCTTCTTCCACAAATCGGGGGCATGTATCTTCTTATGCTTTTTAATCTTCCCTCTTAAGACCCCATCTTCATATCCTAGATATGCCTCTTCAAATTTACTCCCATATAAATCGTGTAAGTCAGGTACCTCTTCCGGAGAGAACAAGGTCCAATCTTTCTTCTCTACGACTCTTTTCATAAATAAATCAGGAATCCAATTTGATGTATTCATATCATGAGTTCTTCTTCTATCATCACCGGTATTTCTTCTCAAATCTAAGAAGTCTTCGATATCTAGATGCCATGTCTCAAGATAAGCACATGTAGCACCTCTTCTTTTCCCGCTTCTATTGATTGCGACCGTCACATCATTTGCAATTTTTAAGAATGGAACAACTCCTTGGCTTTCAACATTAGTACTTTTTATTTGAGATCCTGTTGCTCTAATATTAGTCCAATCATTTCCCAATCCTCCTGACCATTTAGACAACTGTGCATTATCACCTACGCACTTAAAAATATGAGATANGTCATCAGAAACAGTAGTTAAGTAACAAGANCTAAGTTGAGGATGTGGTGTTCCTGAATGAAAGAGTGTCGGAGTAGATGAAACAAACTCCATTGAAGATAGCTTATTGTAGAATTCAAGCGCCCTGGAATCTTTGTTTTTTTCATTAATTGAGATNCCCATAGCAACTCTCATCCAAAATGACTGNGGAAGCTCAAACTTTCTACCTTCATGGTTCANAAGATACCTTTCATACAATGTCTGAATCCCAATAAATTCAAAAAGNCCATCCCTCTCTATTTCAATAGAGTTAGATAACTTCTCTAGATCAAACTCTAAAAGCTTATCGCTAAGGTACCCCTTCTTTACACCGAGTCTTATTCCATCGATAAATGATTCTCTATATTGAGGCNCCAAGGTGTCNTCTGTTACGGANATTTCCATCCCTTCTTTATAAAGTCTTTGCAAGAATAGGCCCGCTGAAACCTTACTATAATCTGGGTCTCTCTCGATAAATGCGGTTGATGCNANAATCAAAGCTCTCTCTAAATCTTCAGTTGTGGCTCCATCGAATATATTCCTGGTCAATTCTTTGACTATTGAGTCTACAGAAGTTGTATCTGGATATTTTTCACAAATCCTTGAAACTGTTTTTCTAATCTTTTGGGGGTTAAAAAGGACATTTACCCCATCCTTTTTTCTGATCTTGAGCTTACCTAACTCAGCTTTTTGAGATATTTTTTCTTTTTGCTTTTCTCTNTCCTTGGATCTTTCTGNCCTGTATATAATATATCTTCGAGCTACGGTAAATAAATCAGCTCTAATNAGATGTTTTTCAACTATATCCTGAATATTTTCNACATTAGGGTAGAACTCTAGGAATCTTGATTGAATTTCTTCTTCAATATTNTCTACTATCTCATTTGAGTTCACATTAGAGCTTTCACTCTCACTACCCGCGTTGATAGCGGCATTTATTGCATTTAAAATTCTGGCTGAATCAAATTTAACTAATTCTCCTGACCTTTTCACAACTAATAACTGTTCAATTTGATTCATTCATAGTCTCCTTCGTTAAGTGAATTTTTAGAGGCAAGGAAAAGCTTAACGGGGTGCAAAAGGGGAATTTAAACTTAATCCTTGCCCCGGTTAGTCCATAATCACTCTAAAACCTATCTAACCTTTTAGTACACAATTAACTATATATTGTGATTATAAATTCATTAAACCACTATATGTGGTATGAGTCAAGCAAATCTTAAATCATTTTTTTATTTAATTAAAAAATCAACAATNTGGGGAGTTTAGGTAGAAAANANGTGNTAGTTATTTAGCTTTAGAAATTATTGCTGTGCCCAAATCACGNAATATGTACTTATGAAAAGGAAAGATTGAATACCAATANAAATACCCCCAAATACCTTTAGGCTCAAATATAGCTGATATTACAAGGAAGGTTTTTGAATTATGAGGAATAGATTCAAGCTTAAGCCATGCTTCTCCAGGCGATTTTAGTGTCATTTTAAGTAATATTTTNCGGTTTTNTTCAAACTTTTCTATTCTCCAACAGTCCATAGAGTCGCCTACTTTAAGATTACTTCTATCACTATCTTCAATTTTCTTTCCACCAACAAGACGGTCAATGAATTTGCGTAGAGTCCATAAAAAATTCCATGCAAGCCATCCATCCTTTCCACCTAAGGATGTTAGCACATTAAATAATTTCTCAGGAGATGATACAGTCTCGGTAATTCTTACCTCTTCAAAACGTCCTCTTCTTTGAAACATTTCATATTTGGAATAAATATCTTGTTTATTCCAAGAAGTCTCAACATACTCACTCTTAGTCTTCTCAAAAGCTGACTTAATCGAATCATCAAAACATANAAGTTTAATTTCAGGGAAGAACTCTGAAGCTTTAGATGTATCACCAACTATATTATTCACAATTCCTTTTACAATAGGCACCGCTAGTAAGTTTGTTATTGGTGTCATTAAACCAATCCACCTAGCAGCAAGTCCCGGTGCCAATACTGGNACAGGGACAATTAATCTTTTTAGACCTCTAAACTTACAATAAGAAAGCATCATATTCTTGAAAGTTATAGGTTGNGTTCCAATATCTAATCTTCTTAGGGGTATTTTATCTATTGCTAATATTAGGTACTTTAGAACATCTCTAATACTAATNGGTCTAACAAGATGATTAATCCATTTTGGCGCAACCATAATCGGAAGCTTTTCACAAAGATGCCTTAGCATTTCGTAGGAAGCNGATCCTGATCCAATGATTGGACCAGCACAGAACTCTGTCGTTGGAAGATTGTCNGACAGAATCTTTCCTACCTCAATTCTACTATTTAGATGATCTGAGATTTGNGGGCCATCTGGCGATATTCCTCCCAAGTAAATAACATGCTTGATATCCTTAAATAAAGTAACAAAATTCTCAGCTACGAGTCTGTCTAAGGCTATNTAATCTTGCGAGTCGGACATAGAATGAATTAGATAATATGCTTGATCTACACCATCAGGTAATCCATTTAANGTTTCAATTTTAGTCAAATCACCTTCAAAGACTTCAACCTGAGAATACCATGATTTATTTTTAATTTTTTCTTTATCTCTAACTAAGACTCTGACCGTNAGATTATTACTTAAGAGCCTAGGAATAAGTCTGCCTCCTATATAGCCTGTAGCNCCAGTTACAAGAATTCTGGCATTTTTAGTTGTTAGCTTTATTGGATTATGAAACTCATTCATATATGTATATATTAACTAATTATTTGAAATAGCTAATTTTAGAATATAATTAAACTTAACATGAATCTTCTCAATAATTCATTTACCAATTACATGTTTTTGGATAACTATGTCTGGGAATGGATCTTAGCAATTGTAATAACTCTTACAATATATGCTTTTTTAGTTTTCATAAAGAAANTTGCAGAAAAAAGATTGAAGACATTTGCGCAGAAAACATCTACCAATTTAGATGACTATCTGCTTNAAATGCTNTCCTCANTTTCAAAAATTTTTATTTTCTTAAGTGCNATAAATATTGGTAGCAATATAGTCACATTAAATGAAAATGTAAATAGTGTTTTANGTCATGCCTTTCTTTTAATACTTTTCTGGCAAATAACTAGATGGATTGTCTTGGTTACAAATATAATCTTNACCAGATATAAAAAGATAAAAGAAACAAATAACGATATGCATGGGGTAACTGCAATAAATGGCCTAACAGCTATATCTAAATTTATAATCTGGCTTATTTTTCTNATGCTAGCCATGGACAACTTAGGNGTAGANATAACTGCCNTAGTTGCTGGTCTTGGTATAGGTGGTCTTGCAATTGCATTAGCAGCACAAAGTATACTTGGTGACCTATTTGCTTCTCTTACAATCATGATAGATAANCCAATTGCGATAGGNGACTATGTTGTAGTTGACAATTTTATGGGGAATGTAAAAGCCATTGGAATCAAAAGCACGAANCTGGAAAGTCTGACTGGTGAAGAAATTATTATATCGAATTCAGATTTATTAAATTCAAGGTTAAGAAATTATCACCAGTCNAGGATGAAAAANAGAAGAAGCAGTATGAAAATAGGTATTGTNTATGAAACCAATTNTAATGANTTAAAAAGGATTCAAGAAATATTAAGAGAGATAGTTAAATCAAATCCAAAAACAGAATATATAAGNGCNATCTTCACAAACTTTGGNGACTTNTCTCTTGATTTTGAGCTTACNTATAATGTTCTAAGTCCAGACTATGAAACTTTAACTGAAATAAATCATGAAATTAGACTTAAGATTTTTGAAACTTTTGAAAAAGAAGGTCTTAAGTTTGCATACCCAACGCGCACTGTCCATCTGACTAAAGAAAGCTAAAAAGACCCAATCATCTTTTCTTAACATGCAAAAATATAATTTGTTTTAAAAGTATATATATTCTATTATTTTTTATGGTTAAAAAACTATGGGGTGGAAGATTTCAAAAAGCTACTAATGCTGATGCAGAGAGCTTCACCTCTTCTATTGATGTAGACAAAGATTTATATAATTTTGATATTTTGGGCTCTATTGCTCATGTCGAAATGCTTTCACAGCAAAAAATTATTTCCAAAAGCGAGAAGAGCAAAGTCATAAAGGGTTTAAAAAAAATAAAAAATGAGATAGAGCTTGGTAAGTTTAATTTTTCACATGAACTAGAAGACATACATATGAACATTGAAGAATCTCTTACTAAGAAAGTGGGCACAGCTGGCAAGAAAGTACATACTGCTAGAAGTAGAAACGATCAAGTGGCGACTGATATTAAACTTTATATCAAAAGTATGGCTGAATCACTGAGGTCAGATGTTGTAAAACTTCAAAAAAGTATTATTAAAAAATCCGAAAAAAATATAGATGTCATAATACCTTTTTANACNCACCTCCAAAGGGCTCAACCAATATTAGCATCTCATTACTTGTTAGCTTTCTTTGAAATGTTTCTGAGAGATACAGAAAGAATTAACCAAACTATTCAAAGGCTTGATCAAAATCCTCTTGGTTCTTGTGCTGGAAGTGGCACATCATTCNAAATAGATAGATTTTACACATCTAAAAAATTAGGCTTTAGAGAACCCACAAGAAATAGTATTGACTCTGTAAGTGATAGAGACTATGTAATTGATACGATTTATTCATGTTCAATTATAATGATGCATCTTTCTAGATTTTGTGAGGATCTTATTGTTTGGAATAGCTCTGANTTTAACTTTATTCAAATAGGGGATGAATTTACAACAGGTTCAAGCATAATGCCNCAAAAGAAAAATCCNGATATTCTAGAGCTAATTAGAGGAAAATGTAGTCTTGTTTATGGTGATTTAATANCCATTCTGACGAATTTAAAGGGTTTACCTTTGAGCTATAATAGAGANNTACAAGAAGATAAGATTCCACTTTTTTCAGCTTTAGAAACTTCGATNGATTGTGTTAAAATTTTCTCAAGAAATTTTGATTCAATAGAATTTAATACAGAACATATTAAGTCAGGAATGGACTTAGGTTTTCTTACAGCAACAGACCTTGCTGACTATCTNGCAAGGAACGATGTACCTTTTAGAAAAGCGCATCATATTACAGGGAANATTGTAGCTTATTGTGAGAAAAATAATAAAAATCTTAGTTNTTTAAGCCTNCTTGAATTCCAGAAATTCTCNAAGGTTATCAAAAAGGATGTTTTTAATTTCATATCAATTGAAAATTCTGTTGNCTCCAAAAAATCATATGGTGGAACTTCGAAAGAGAATGTAAAAAAAATGATAGCTAAATATAAAAAGATTTTATTAAAATCNTAGTAAAGAAGCTCCNAGATTAGCATTAACTTGAGCTTAAATTTTTTTTGTTTACAATAATTTTATGAGTATTTTGAAAAGTTTTAAGAANAAAGCTNCAAAGCGTGACTACGAAATTAATATTTCATGTCCTGAATTTACATCCCTATGTCCAGCAACAGGTCAACCAGATTTTGCAGAAATTAAAATATTATACGTACCCAATGAAAAGTGTATNGAGCTTAAATCTCTAAAACAATATATTAATTCTTATAGNAANGTAGGAGAGTTCCATGAGCATGTAACNAATAAAATACTAGATGATATTATCCTCGCTTGTAAACCTAAATATGCAAAAGTAATTGGAGATTTTAATATAAGGGGGGGAATNAAGACAATTGTTGAGGCAGAGTATAAAAAGGGATCGCGAAAGAAAAAAAGCTAGCTATTTTATCTTTGGTTTAATTTTCTTAGTTTTAATAGTTTTATCTATTTTTCCTGATTCTTTGGCGCCTTTTTCTCCCTCGGAGTCAAACTATGATCAACTACTTAAGGAACCCTCAAAATTAAACTTATTCGGTACAGATGAGCTTGGAAGAGATATTCTAAGTCGTATCATATATGGGACAAGAGTTTCACTTTCTGTTGCTGTATTCACTTCAATCATATCGCTAGTTTTTGGAACAATTTATGGATTATTTTCAGGAATAAAAGGGGGAATAATAGATGAGATTTTAATGAAAATTGTTGATATCTTTTATTCTATTCCAGACCTGCTATTAATTTCCATCTTCATCTTACTATTTGGTCGAGGTACAACTGGAATTATATTAGCTCTTTCGTTATTAAGCTGGATGAGAATTGCTAGAATAACTAGAGCAAATGTAATTGAGCTTAAAGATAGACCATTTGTCTTAAGTGCAAAAGTAATGGGATTTAGTGATACTAGGATTGTATTCAAAGAGATTCTTCCAAACATATTAGCTCCTATAATTGTTACTTTTAGCTTCACTATTCCTTCCTCTATACTTGCTGAGTCAACTTTAAGTTTTTTAGGTTTAGGGATTTCACCACCAGAAGTAAGTTGGGGGTTGATGGCAAATAATGGTTGGCAAGGTATCAGGAGTTTCCCACACCTAATAGTTTTCCCATGTCTGGCTATTTTTATTTCTACAATTACATTTATAAAAATAGGAGAGTTTATGAAGGAGAAGGCTGAATGAAAACAATTATAATTGTTCTTCTATTTTTTATTCTTCCAATCTCATCATTCTCTTATCAGAGTTGTAGTGAATTAAATAATAATCTTGCGAAGTCTGAATGTTTTAAGTCTAGTAACAAAAATAAAGAAGCTTTAAATAGTATAAACAAACTTCAGGGATCTTTAATAGAACTTGAAACGATTCAAGATTTTTTAGATTTTAAGAAGATTCAATTTTTAATAAAATCAAAAGATATTAGCTTAAGCCTGGAAAAGTTTAAGCTTAATTATCCTGAATCAAATCTGACTAAAAAAATTGAGCTTATAAAAACAGAGGCTTTACTAAATGAAGGGTTAAATGAAAATTTAGTGGAGGTACTTAGTCAAATAGAAAAACAATATAAGCTGTCAGTGAAAGATAAACTAATGATTAAATACTTAAAAGGTCTGAGCTTCTATAAAACACAGAAATACAATGAATCCTTTAAATTAATTAAACAGTTAGCAATTAATGACCCTCAATTTAAATCAAAGCAAGTAAATGAGGCTCTTTATAAACTTAAAAGTAATCATTCATTTGAACTTAGTAAAGATGAAAAAACTACTAGGCTCCATAACCTTCATAGAAGAAATATGTATTCAACTTTCATGAAAGAATATGATGATAAGTTATCTGTTCTACTTAGAATAAAGAAAAGTCTAATAATGATTAAATCAAAAAATAGTAAAAAAGGGTTAGAAATCTTAGAAAAAATAGCTGCTGGACAATTTACTGATTCTGGATCACAGTCAATCAATCTCGAAGCAATTGCTGAATCTAAATATAGACTAATATTATTCAAACTAAAAAGTACGAATAATAATTCATTGCTGGCAAAAGAACTGCAGTCAATCCTAACAAACTATCCTAATTTCAGTAAAAATAGTGCGGTAGGTTATTTATCAGCAAGGCTGTTTACAATTGATAAAGAATATAAACAAGCAATAAAAGTCTATAACTGGCTTATTAAAACAAAGTCTAAGGGGTATGTTGACAAATCTTTTTATGGCCTTGGTTTCTCAGAATATATGCTAGGGAACTACAAGGAAGCAATGGGATATTTTAGATCTCTAAAAGAGTCCGACGAATCATACTATAGACAATTGGGAAGCTTTTGGACAGGTAAATCATTATTAAAATTAGAGGATAAAACTTTGGCATTAAAAGAATTTAAAAATCTTTCNGATAAATATGATATTGGTTATTACTCATATATCGCGTCAACGAAAATTAACAGTAAAAAAATTAAAAAAACTTACAAAAAAGTTAAGTCAAATAGTTATATTGGAGATATTACTCTTTTAAAATATGCCAATGAATATGGTCCACTAAGAAAAGAAGTGGAAAACTATGTAAGAAACAAGATTAATAAATCAAATTATAATTCATATCTTTCTGCTTTAGACGATGCAGGTGAGTTTAATCTATGTATAAAGATTTCTTATAGTTATAATTCTGATAACTACTACAAATATCCTAGAGGATATAAGTCTATAGTGAGCAAATATTCAAAAAAATATGGTATTGATCCTTATCTAATTTTCGCACTTATAAGAGAAGAAAGTTTATTTAATCCATTAGCTAAATCATGGGTTGGAGCCAAAGGATTAATGCAACTTATGAATAAAACTGCTAATTCATTAGATAGAGAGTTAAATATAAAATCAAACCTATTCAACCCTGAAGATAATATTAATCTGGGAACTTTCTATTTAATGAAACTAATGAAACGTTTCGATAATAATATTCCTAGTGTTCTTGCAGCATATAATGGGGGCCCTCATAATGTAGAGTTATGGAGAGAGAGATTTGCAGGAGTTGATGATGATGAATTTGTTGAAAATATTCCATTTAAAGAGACACATGGGTACGTAAAGAGAATATTAAGAAGCTATCACTATTATAAAAATAACTACTAAGAGATTTTTGAAAAGTTTCTCAAAACCTCTAATCCTACNTTGCTGCTTTTTTCAGGATGAAATTGTGTTGCATAGATATTGTCAGAACTAATTGAAGAAGCAAAGTCATCTCCATAGTTAGAAATAGAATCTGTTATTTTAGNGTCAACATTAGACTTAAAAGAATGTACAAAATAGAACCAACTCCTATTGGGAATCCCTTTGAAAAGTCTAGAGTTACCTTTAAATTNAACCTGATTCCAACCCATGTGTGGAACCTTAAGTTTTTTTGATTCAAACTCAATTTTATCTACGGACCCTTTAAAAAAAGAAAATCCCATAGAACCAGGACTTTCCTCACTATTTTCAAACAAAATCTGAAGACCAAGGCATATTCCAAGAAAAGGTTTACCTTTTTTAATCGAATCTTTAATAGGTTCAAAAATCTTTTTGTCCTCCAAATTTTTAATGCAATCTCCAAAAGATCCAACACCAGGGAAAATAATAGAGCTGGCATCTTCTATCTCTTTTTTTTGATCAGTAATTTTAGAGTCTATTGATAGTAGGCTTAAAGCTTTTGAAACTGATTTTAAGTTTCCAAAACCGTAATCAACTATAGCAATCATTAGAGGTTGCCTTTAGTTGAAGGTATTGAATCAGACCTTGAATCAATCGAAGTAGCAGAATCAAGAGACCTCGCTACTGACTTGAATATCGATTCAATAATATGATGATTGTTTGCACCATATTTCAGTTCGATATGCATATTGGCTTTAATATTATTTGTAAACGATTGAAAAAACTCCTTTGTAAGCTCAACATCAAATTCACCAACTTTAGAAGCTGGTAGCTCGACATTGAACACAAAGAAAGGTCTATTGCACAAATCAACTACTGACGAAGAAAGAGTCTCATCAAAAGGTATGGTACTAAATCCATATCTTTGAATTGACTTCTTGTCTCCTAAGGCCTGATCAAAAGCTTGACCTAGAGTGATTCCAACATCTTCAACAGTATGATGAAAGTCTATTTCGGTATCACCATCAGCCTCAATTTTTAAATCAAAGTACCCATGCTTTGATAATTGCTCTAGCATGTGGTCAAAGAAAGCAATGCCAGTATTAATCGAATAATTCCCAGTTCCATCAAGATTCAGCTCAACAGAAACCTTAACTTCACTAGTTTCTCTTTTAACTTTTGCTATTCTATTCATTATTTGATGTTAAACCAAAAAATATTATTATTCAATTTAGTCTTAATAATCATGCTCATCTTCAATTTCACCTAAAATTTCTTCGAATATATCTTCTAAAGTCACCAAACCTAAAGCCTTATGGGCAGAACCAACTATTGCCATATGTGATCTTGCATTTTTCATCTCATCTAATAATGATGAAACAAGAAGATCTTCATCTACAAAAAAACATTTATCTAAAAATGAGTCAATATTTTTATCATCATCTTCATCCAACAAGTAACATGCGTGCACAGTTCCTTTAATTTGGGATTTATTTAAATCAAATACAGGGAATCTTGAATGGCCTGTTTTCCTAACTAGCTCTTTAATATCTTGAACTTTCTTGCTAAAGGAAACTAGGACAGTTTGATCAATTGGAATCATAATATCTTTTACTGTTACCTTATCAAACAAAAGAATTTTATTTAGGATTTTATCTCTAAATTGCTGAGAGGAACTTTCTAGAGCTGACTGAGTTTCTAGCTCATGCATCAACTCTTCTCTAGTAATCAACTTATTCTTTGTTCCAATTATATTTACAATAAAATCTGTTAAAAATTCTATCAGAAATAAAAAAGGTTTAAATAAAACCCTAAAGAATTTAGAGAAATAAATCGTCTTTAATACAAAAAAATTGCTTTGTCTTTGAAATATCGACTTAGGTACAACTTGTCCAAAAATTACGATGAGTGGGGTCAATATCAAGACTGATGCTAGATGAGGATCAAATTGAGGATAAGTGCTCTCTATAAAGGATGAAACCAAAACAGTATTGATTACAATGCAAAGATTCTCACCTACTAGGCTTGTTGCAACATATTCTTCAATTTTATTTATGGATCCCATTACAAGCTTCGCAGAGCTATCACCTGCATCAGCCTTTGATTTAATTGTTCCTTTATCACATGATAATAAAGAAATTTCTGAACCCGCAAAAATCGCCTGTATGCATAATAAAATTAAAGTAATTAATGGAAGAGTGTATATATTAATTTTCGACCCTCTCAACCTTAATTTTAGTTACCCTATTATTCACTATTTTGAGTACTGTTAACCTAATATTACCCCTTATTATACTTTCACCTTTTAAAGGTAGCCTTCCGATATTAGTAAAAATAAATCCACCCACTGTCTCAATATCTAAATCCTCAGGAAGAGATGAATGCTCAATCTCAGAACCTAAAGATTCAAGCCCACCTGGTCTCAAGGCTGCATATAAACAAGATGAATTAAAATCATTAATCCTTAGCCCNCCGCTGACTTCAAGGANATTATTCATGTAGCTCATATTGCTACTGTCTNGTCCTCTTTCATATTCAATTTGGCCAAANATTTCTTCTAATATATCCTCTAAAGTAACAATGCCCTCTAATCTTCCGTATTCATCAAGAACTATAGCTATATGAATTTTCTTAACCTGAAATTCTTGTAGTAATTCAAGAACATTTTTTTTATCTGGAACAAANTAAGGCTCATGTANTATTGAAGCAATGTCNTCTGTNTTGTGGTTNAGTAAATCTTTAGANTGAAGAATTCCGATTACATTATCTGTATCNNCCTTATATATTGGNATNCTTGATAATCTCCTCTTCTGTATCTCTACCAATGCNGAACTTTTACTAATATCGTGTGGAAAANTTAANAGATCAGGCTCAGGTGTTAANATTTTAATTAAATTAATTTTTTGAAGATTTAATAGNTTATCTATAATTTTACTTTCGCTTTTTTTTACAGAACCCTCATCNTCCCCNATGTCAATAAGACTTGTAACCTTAGAATCACNATCCTGANTACTTCCNGATTCAACGACCAAGGGGCTTGTAAGATTTATTAAATACCTGGAAAGAGAGTTNAAAATAAAAGTNACAGGAAACATAACTTTNTTGATATAGTAAATAATAGGNGCAATAGCGATAGAAAGTCTCCTAGAGAATTTTACACCAATAGTCTTGGGTATAATTTCACAAAAGACTAAAATTAATATNGAAGTCACAAAGATAGCAATTATAGATATAAGCTCATCAGACAGTCTTCCGTCTAAAGAGTTNTGTAATTTNGAAGAAATTAAACTAGTTATAGAAACATTGATTATTTCATCTAAAAGCAAAATCGTGGCAATAATTGTTGCTGGATTGTTTATAAAAGTCTCTAGGAGTTTTCCTGAGGAAGATTTCTTTTTTATTAAGTTAACTTGGTATCTCTGAAGTGAAAAAATAGAGCTTTCTGTGATAGAAAAAAAAGCTGAAAGAATTACTAGTAGAAAGATTATTAAAAAAAATAAATATTGATCACTCATTAGAATTTATGGACAAATCCCTGGGGCTTTAAATTACGAACCCTGCCTCCTTTAATCAACGAAAGGGTTGCAGACGAATTAACAGAACCTATTCTAAAAACTTTAAAATTATTTCTCTTACATAAATATTCAAAGTGCTTAGCTCTTTTCTTTTTAATAGTAAATAATAATTCATAATCATCACCGCCATTCATAACGCTAGTGATTAATTTATTCTGGCTAACCGGGGGTAATGTACAATCTGTTTTAGGTATGTCTTCCCAAGTTAGTGTAGCACCCCTTCTTGAAGAAATTGGGCCTAAAAGTCTTCTTAAATCTAAAGATAGTCCATCTGTAATATCAATCATTGAGGTTAGAAATTCTAGCTGGCCCAAGAATAATCCTATCTCAACTTTAGCCCGTGGAGATTTGTACTTAGATATTATTAATTTTTCTTTAAGAGTAAACCTCTTCTTTTCCTTTAGTAAGTCCAAGCCCAAAGATGCATCACCAATATTTCCTGTTACATAAATCAAATCACCAACTCTACTACCATTCCTTTCCTTAAATCTATCATTTAATACTTCACCAACAACACTTACATCTAATGCAAGAGATTCGGACTTTGAAACATTCCCACCTATAAGATCCACATCATAATATTTACATCCATTTCTAAAACCCTTAAACAATCTATCTATAAAAACTTTCGAAGTTTTTCTAGGTAAAAAAAGCGAGTTAGAGAAAAACCTAGGTTTTGCACCCATTGCACATAAATCACTTAAAGCTACGGATAAAGCCCTAAATGCTAGCTGTTCTGGAGTCAAAAATCGGAGATCAAAGTGAACACCTTCTACTTGGGAATCACAAGAGAAAACAATTTTATCAGATTTAATCTTAAATACAGCAGCATCATCGCCTATTCCGGTTGGAAAGGAAGCAGACTTTAAAGGAAACTTTTTTTTAACTAGTTCTTCAATATAAAATTCATCAAGCATTTTTAAGTGTTAGAAAATGATAAATCAATTTTAAAGTTATTCAAATAATTAATTTATATATAATGTTAACTTTTTAAAAAGCTCGTCTATAAATTCTTTCTTAGAATTAAATCCCATTATACCAAATCTCCATATGTAACCCTTAGTTGGACCCAAGCCACCACCTATCTCAATATCATGATTAATTAACATTTTTGACCTTAACTCTATATCTTTAATTCCTTCTGGAATAATAACGGATTTCAGCATAGGAAGATCTTTAAATTTCTTTTGATTCACAAAAGGTTTAAGTCCAGCTTGGTCCAGTAAGGCCAAAAAATATTTACTATTGGACTTATGTCTTTCAAATCTTTTTTCCAATCCTTCCTGTAAGCAAATTGAAAGTCCTTCATTTAAAGCAAAAAGCATATTTACAGGAGCTGTATGGTGGTAAACTCTCTCTTCCCCCCAATAGTTAATCAGCATTTTTAAATCAAAATACCAGGAGCTATTTGGACTTTTCCTATTTTTAATCTTTAGTAGTGCTTTCTCGTTAAATGTTATTGGAGCTAGTCCGGGGGGAACACTCAGACATTTTTGACTCCCAGAAAAACAAGAATCGATTCCCCATTCATCTACTTTTAAACTTACCCCGGTTAACGAAGTTACAGCATCAACTAAAAAAATTGCATCTGTGTTCTTTAGATGCTTCCCTATTAAGTCAATTTCTTGAAGCACTCCAGTAGATGTTTCAGCTTGAACAACGGCGACTAGTTTTAAATTGGGCATAGATTTAATTTTTTCTATAACTAATGATTGTTCAAAAGATTCTCCCCATTTAGCAGACATTGTTGAGACCCTTGCTTTAAGCCTATGTGCAAGATTCTCCATTCTACTTCCAAATTCCCCATTCTTTAAAATCAGAACTTCGTCATCTTCCTCAATTAAATTTGTCATTGCCATCTCCATACCTGAACTACCTGTCCCGGATACAGCAAAAGTGACCTTATTGTTTGTTTGGAAAACGCTTCTCAAAGAAGAGGATATATTATCTAGAATTGAAAAAAAGTCTGGATCTAAGTGACTCAAAGGCTCCTTGGATAAAGCCGATTTTATTCTTCTGTCGATATTTGTAGGGCCAGGGCCCATTAAAAGTTTGCCATCAATTGTTTTTATATTATTTTTCATAATAGAATTATAATAAATTTTTATAACTGTTGGTATAATAATAATATGAAAACTCTTTTTTTAGATTTTGATGAAGANAAGATTATTNCTTCACTNCCCGAGAGACTTCCTTTGTTCCCACTTGATAACGTAGTCTTTTTTCCAAGNACCATATTGCCTCTNCATATTTTTGAGGAGAGATATAAGCAAATGNTTCAAGATTCATCTGATAGTCACAACCTAATTTGNATGACNTTACTTAATTCCGAAATGGGTCNNGAAGATTCCGAATCACTTGCGAACACTGGCTGTATTGGNAGGATAATAAANAATGAAGAATCTGATGATGGGAAGAAGAATATAATACTTTATGGATTAAAAAGAATAGAAATCAAAAAAGTTTTNTATGATAAGCCCTACAGAGAAGTCGAGATTAAAATAATAGAAACCTCTAACTCAGATAACTCTGAGGCATTNAAGAAGAGGATNNTNGATCTAACNAANAAGTGGAACTTGTTNTTGGATGGATATACAGANGACTATAAAATTAAGATTGAGAATAGCTCTACACTNTCAAAAATTACAGACTCTCTTTCTTCTTCTATGGTTGCGAAAGCCTCAGATAGACAACTACTTCTCGAGGAATTTGATGAAAAAATAAGAGCTGAAAAGATTATTGAGGTTTTAGAATCGAGAATAGAAATCCTATCTGGGAAAATAGAAACTCCAGACAGTAATTCAACTCTTATCAATTAGAAATTCATATACTTCGGGATTAACTAATGCTTTATTTTCTTTCCAGAACCCATGCCCACCTGGAAAAGAAATAACTTGATTATTAGTTAGATATNTAGACATTTCACAGGACTTTTCTGGGGGTACAATTAAATCATCCTTGCCGTATATTATCANAGTGTCTGACTTAATTTTTAAAAGATAATCATTGTTGTCCAATTTACTTATTGCCTTACACTGGTTCAAGTATCCTTCTATTNCTTTTTTTGAGTCACTAAACTTTGTTTTCTTATATTTCGAGAAATTTGCTTTAATGTAATCTCTAGAATATCCCAGAAGCATAGCATTNAACCAAATCTCTTTCATTCCTACTTTNGAAACTATTTTTTGAGATATATCAATTATCTCTTGGTTTATTCTATCTCTAGAGGAGCATGTACATGCTAAAACAAGCTTCTTAACTTTCTTACTATATTTTGCAGCAAAGACTTGGGCTATCATCCCACCCATAGACTTCCCAACAACATGTGCNNTTTCTATTTTTAGNTGCTCAAGGATTTCAAAGCAATTATCNGCATATATTTCCATAGTTAAAGGTTNGCCAACATTNCTGCTTTTACCAGACCCCAGATTGTCAAAAGCAATCATTGAGAAAGAATTTTTAAAGTATTCAANCTGATCGTCCCAGCTTGATATAGTACTACCAAGACCNCCAATAAAAAAAATATAAGGCTTTCTGGGTTTATGTTTNACAACATAATTAATTTTACCTAATTTTGTATTGAGAATATTTATCTTACACTCCTCAAATAGCTATCAATAATAAGACAAGCCGCCAACATATCCTGAAAGCTTTTTCTTTTTTTCCTTGAAACATTCATTTTAATNAATATCTCATCTGCTTCTTTAGAGGTAAAATTTTCATTCCAATATTTAACNTCAATATTAATCAAATTCTTTAATTTTTTGGTAAAATTTTCTATGTCTGTTTGAATCTTNAGCCTACCATCGTCTTTAATTGGNAAACCAACNAAAACTAGCTCAGGAGTTCTTTCATTTATTATTGAAACAATTTCTTTAAGGTATTCTTCTTTGCTATCATTAAAGACAAGCTTNATTGGATGGCTGGCAATTCCTAAATCATCACTACCTGCAACGCCAATTCTCTTTAATCCAAAATCAATTGCTAAAACGCCCATTTTTATAATCTATCATATAGTATTAAGAATATGACTAATATCTTTTTTTATACCCTTNCTGACAATATNTTTAATATTCTTCATATTCTTGCAATATTAATCAATTGTTTTGGCTGGGCTTTCAGCAAAACNCTTAAATTGAACCTGTGGTTTTTACTTTTAACTATTTCAAGCTGGTCTATCTTGGGATTATTCTTTGGTATAGGCTTTTGCTTTTTGACCGAGGTTCATTCTTTAGCTTTGGGTTTAATAGGAAGCCCAAGTATTAACTTTTCATATTTAGACTATTTNTTACTCGTTAAATTAAAAATTCCCATNTCCTCTAATACAATATCAATATTAAGTATTTTAGCTGTATTTACATCTCTAGGAATATCGATTAAAAAAAATCTGNCCACAATAAGTNGNAAATTTACTCTGCNTTTATTGATTTGTTGCTTGGGCTGGATTTTTATAATTTACTTCAAAGGAATTGGCTTNATTCATCGTTGGNATGATATTTATATTTCATTAATATTGATTGCTTCATATACTCTAATTGGAAGCATTTTCTTTCGCTTTATACGAAAAGATTTCTAAAGTAACGAACCTAATATACTATATATTAAAGTTATGGATATAATTACAAGATTCGCACCAAGTCCTACAGGTTCTCTTCATCTGGGGGCAGTTAGAACTGCCATTTTTAATTTTCTTTTTACAAAAAAAAAATAAAGGGAAATTCGTNCTAAGAATTGAAGACACTGACCAAGAAAGATCAACTAATGATTCGTTAGACGAAATTCTCAAATCTCTTAATTGGCTGGGGGTGGATTATGATGATGGACCTTATGTTCAGTCTGANAGATTGGCTNTATATAAAGAAATTGCACAAGACCTAGTTGATAAAAATCTTGCATATAAGTGCTATATGAAGAATNAAGAGATTGAAGAGTTAAAGANCCAAGCTGCAAAAGAAAAAAAGATATATAGATATCCTAGAACATGGAGAGATAGAANTGATCATCCTGATAATGATGAATATGTAATAAGATTTAAAACTCCNGATAATCAGNATATCAAATTTAGCGATACATTAAGAGGGATAATTAGTATTAATTCCAATAATCTTGATGATTTTATAATATTNAGAAGTGATGGATATCCTACATATAATTTTTCAACTGTAATAGATGATGCAGAAATGGGCATAACTNATGTTATTAGAGGTGAAGACCACCTNTCTAATACATCAAAACAAANATTGATTTTTAAGTCNNTAGACAAGAAGCCTCCACTGTTTACTCATGTTTCAATGATATTAGGAAAAGATAAAACNAAACTTAGCAAGAGGAATGGGTCAAAGTCTATTGAGAATTTTAAAGATGAAGGNATATTGCCAATAGCAATCTTAAATTATTTAGCACGTTTAGGGTGGTCACATGGCGANCAGGAAATCTTTACCTTAGATGAGATGATTAATTTGTTTGACATAAGTAATCTCACTAAATCTCCCGCCATATTTGATGAGAATAAGTTGAAATGGGTAAATGCTCAGCACTTAAAAANACTAAGTAACGACGATGTACTAAAAATTATNGAAATAGATTTCTANAAAGGAATCAATGTAGAACTAGCNTTGAGTGCTGCTAAAGAAAAGGNAAAAGACACTATAACNCTNAATCAATCATTAAAATTTTGNGAATCAGAACTANTAAATATAGGTGATGAGTANAAAGAAGACCTTAAGNCAGAAGGCACTAGAGAACTAATCGAAGCATTTCATACCGATGCTTTAAATTTAAATTCTTTTGAGATAAANGAAATAAGGAAATGCATGGATAATTTTCTTGAAAAAAGAAATCTAAAAATGAAGCAGGTTGCTTTACCGCTANGAATTATTCTTACGGGATCTAAAGTTTCACCGNGTATTTTTGAAGTAATTTGCATATTAGGTAAGGAAATTTTTTCAAAAAGAATTAAGCATTATCTANAATCATGAAGAGGCAAACTTTAACTACTGTTGGAATTACTGGACTTATGGGATCTGGGAAATCAACTGCGCTTAATTTTTATAAAGGAAAAGGAATCNAAACCTACGACTTAGATATTGAAGCAAAAAAGCTACTAAAAAAAGATACGAGATGTTATCAGCAAATTATTAAAATTTTTGGAAATGAAATATTAAATGCCAATCAAACAATTAANAGAAAAAGACTTAGAAGAATTGTATTTAACAACAAAAAGCAGAGGGNNATATTAAACTCCATAGTNCACCCAGAATTAGGAAATCAAATCTCTACACTTTNTAATAANCTAGAAAAAAGAGGTGAGAAAATAATATTCCTTGAAGGTGCNTTAATTACTAAACAAAGTAAGATTGGATCCTCGCTAAATTATATTATATATATTGATGCCCCAAAAANGGTATTGAACCTAAGAATTCTAAAAAGGGATGGTATTGAAGCAAAAGAGGCAGAAAAGCTATTATTAATGCAAAAAATAATAGAAAAAAATCGTAAATATGCNGATTTTATNATAAGAAACAACTCTAGTGTAAAAGAATTTAATTACCAATTAAATTTGGTACTGGATAAATTGGCCTATTAGATTATATTTTATTACTTAATTACTAAATTTTTTATTAATAAGATTTGGAATATTTATAT
Organism: bacterium; assembly: GCA_002701865.2. Taxonomy (GTDB): domain Bacteria; phylum Desulfobacterota_D; class UBA1144; order UBA1144; family UBA1144; genus TMED58. Next base: position 32,523 of record NZWH02000019.1, read on the forward strand.
TAATTAATTAGGCAATACTATTTTCGTGAGGTTTTAAATGAGCATTGATCAAACAATGGACCAAAAAATCAAATTTCTTGAAGACAAGATTGCTTCAGCTGAGGAAGCAGGTGGTAAAGATCGGGTCGACAAGCAACATAATAGAGGAAAGTTAACCGCCAGAGAAAGAATAGACTTCATGTTAGATAATGACTCTTTCGTGGAACTTGATAAGTTTGTTGAACACCAAAATTACAATTTTGGTATGGAAAAAACAAAGTTTTTAGGTGACGGTGTTATTACAGGATATGGAAAGATAGACGGCAGACAAGTTTTTGTTTATGCACAAGATTTTACAATCTTTGGTGGAGCACTTGGACTAGCTCATGCAAGAAAAATAACAAAGATAATGGATATGGCTGTTCAGGTTGGGTGTCCAGTGATCGGACTAAGTGACTCCGGTGGAGCAAGGATTCAAGAAGGTGTCCGTGGGCTTGCGGGATATGCCGAGATATTTCTAAGAAATGTGCAGGCATCTGGTGTTATTCCTCAACTTTCAGCAATAATGGGACCTAGTGCGGGTGGTGCAGTTTACTCACCAGCTATGACTGATTTTATAGCAATGGTAAAAAATACAAGCTATATGTTTATAACTGGCCCCGATGTAGTGAAATCAGTTACAAACGAAGAAGTAACACAAGAAGAGCTTGGTGGTGCAGAAATGCACTCAAGTCAGAGTGGAGTAGCTCAGTTTGCTGCCGAAAATGATGAAGATTGCCTTACCTTATTAAGAGAATTGTTCACCTTCTTACCCCTCAACAATATGGAAGATCCTCCTGTGCTGAAAAGTGATGACCCTGTAAACAGAAAAACAGATAAATTAAGAGATATTGTACCGACCAACCCTAACAAACCTTATGATATGAAAGAAGTCATTAGCACAATTGTTGATAATGAGTATTTCTTTGAAGTTGCCGAAAATTATGCACAAAATATCGTAGTGGGGTTTGCTAGATTAAATGGAAAGACTGTTGGTGTAGTTGGAAATCAACCTAATGTCTTAGCAGGAGTTTTGGATATTAAATCTTCTATAAAAGGCGCAAGATTCGTGAGATTCTGCGATTGCTTCAACATTCCTTTGTTAACACTGGTAGACGTCCCTGGATTCCTTCCTGGTGTAGATCAAGAATTAAATGGGATTATTCTTCATGGTGCCAAGCTGCTTTACGCTTACTGTGAAGCCACTGTTCCAAGAGTCACTGTGATTACCAGGAAAGCATATGGGGGAGCATACGATGTTATGTCATCCAAACATTTAAGAGGAGATATTAACTTAGCGTTTCCAACCGCGGAGATTGCAGTTATGGGACCTGATGGGGCTGTAAATATTGTAAACAGAAAAGAAATACAGAATGCAGATGACCCTGTGGCAGAAAAAGCAAAACTTGTTGAAGAATATAAAGAGCTTTTTGCAAATCCATACAGAGCAGCAAACTTGGGTTATATAGATGAAGTATTAAAGCCTGAGGATACTAGAATAAGAGTTATTAGATCTTTTGAAATGTTAGAAGGTAAAAGACAAAATAATCCACCAAAAAAACATGGGCTAATTCCTTTATAGGTTTTCTCTGGAGATTAATTTTATGTATAAAAAGATTTTAATTGCTAATCGTGGAGAAATTGCTGTAAGAATAATAAGAGCAGCAAAAGAACTTGGAATAAAAACAGTCGCTGTTTATTCCGATGCTGACAAGAATTCACTCCATGTAAACTTAGCAGATCAGGCATACAATATAGGCAAGCCTCTTCCAAGTGAGAGCTACCTCGTGGCTAAAAAAATAATTTCAGTAGCTAAAAAAGCACAGTGTGATGGTATTCATCCCGGATACGGTTTCTTATCTGAAAATGCAGAATTTGCTGAAGAATGTATTAAGAATAAAATTGATTTCATTGGACCAAGCGCAGAAGCTATTAGGNTAATGGGTGACAAGATAACATCAAGAGAAATTGCCAAAACTGCAAAAGTACCGTTAGTTCCTGGAACTGATGGTGAGGTTAATGATGATGAAGCTTTAGGAATTGCGAAAAAAATTGGCTTTCCATTGATGATAAAAGCATCTGCGGGTGGTGGTGGAAAGGGAATGAGGTTGGTTCACAAAGAGTCTGAATTCGAAAACTCTCTCAAGATGGCAAAGAGTGAAGCTANGAATGCTTTTAACAATGATGCTGTTTTTATTGAAAGGTTTGTTCAAGAACCAAGACATATTGAGATACAAATTCTTGGAGATAAAAAAGGTAATGTTGTNCATCTTTTTGAAAGAGAGTGCTCAATACAAAGAAGACATCAAAAGGTTGTCGAAGAGGCNCCTTCTCCTGGTGTNAGTGAGAANACTAGAAAGAAAATGGGTGAGATTGCNGTACAGCTTGCTAAAAAAGTTTCATATTCCGGGGCAGGTACGGTTGAATTTATAATGGATCAAAAAGAAAACTTTTATTTTCTAGAAATGAACACTAGAGTTCAGGTTGAACACCCTATAACAGAAATGATTACTGGGATAGATATAGTTAAAGAAATGATTAAGGTTTCCTATGGACATGAATTGAGNTTTAAACANAAAGATATAGCAAGAAAAGGTCATGCTATAGAATGTAGAGTGTGTGCTGAGGACCCTGACAATAATTTCCTTCCAACACCTGGAACAATCTTTTATGTTAAATCACCTCAAGGTCCTGGTGTAAGAGATGATTCTTCACTTTTTAATGGATATAAAGTNACTACTTTTTATGACCCAATGCTTTCCAAACTTATAGTTTGGTCAGAAGATAGAGATAGTGCAATAAAAAGAATGTCCAGAGCACTCTCTGAATATATTGTTTTGGGAGTTAAAACAAATCTTGGATTTCTTGTAAGATTAATGGATGATAAGGATTTTATTTCTGGTAAATTAGATACAGGTTTTATAGAAAAACATAAGAAGCTTTTAAAGATTCCAAAAGAAAATTCCAATATAGCTACTGTTGCATCTGCAATAATGCTCCATGCGGGAATAGGAGTTAAAAATCTAGAGAGGGATCCTAGATTTACTCCNTGGAAATATATAGCAAGGAGATCAAGCGTTTCTAGAAACTCTATGTTCTAGAAAGCAGTATAGTTATNATGAAATATGATTTAAAAATNAATAAAAAAATGGTTTCTTTTGAACTAATAGAAAAAGATAATAACTACAAGATACTGCTAGATGAAAAAAAATACTCTGCAGAATTNGTAAAAATTGATTCAAATCTATACTCTTTAATATGNGATGGTTCTACCTACACTATTGCAATNCAAAAAGANGGAAAAAGAATTGACTTATTCTTTANGGGAGATTTATTTAGCTATGANATCCCATCACAAAGAGATAAGGGCGGGACTGAGAATACATCAGGAATCGATAAAATTTCAGCTCCAATGCCAGGAAGAGTAGTAAAACTNCTTAAAAAAACGGGTGACATGGTCTCGGAAGGTGAGGGNGTTGTTGTTGTAGAAGCAATGAAGATGGAAAGCGAACTTAAGACAACAATAGATGGAAAAATAACTGATATTAGCGTCAAGGAAGGAGANACTCTTGACTTAGGTGCCCACATATTAACAGTTGAATCAAAAGATAAAAAATAATATTATTACTTTATATTGAAAAATTTTCTTTTAATAATCTTTTTAATTCTATCATCTATAAATNATTCTCATCCATCTCCCATAAGAATTAATATTGGTAGTGAACCTGGAACCTTAGATTGGAATCTAGCAACAGATAGTTCTTCGTTTCAAATAATTAACAANATAATGGCTGGCTTAACAAGNTTCAATAGTGAGCTTAAGCTAGTACCAAATTTAGCAGAATCATGGATTATTAANAAGAAAGATAAGACTATAACAATTAAAATAAAAGAAAATATTAAATGGTCTGACGGTACAGAATTAATATCAAAACACTTCATAGACTCATGGGAGAGACTATTGAATCCCAATACAGCTGCTGACTATGCATACTTTCTTTATGATATTAAGAATGCTAAAGAATATAATCTTGGAATAATAAAGGAATTTAAATTAGTAGGGGTAAAGTCGCTTGATAGTAAAACAATTTTAATTAATTTAAATGAAAATAAGTCCTATTTTATGAGCCTTTTAAGTTTTATGTCTACATTTCCAATAAGAATTGAGCAGGTCCAAGCTCACAATGAAAAATGGATTCAACCAGAAAATATATTAACTTTAGGGAAATATGGGCTTAGCAAATGGGAAAGTCATGAATATATTCTGTTGGAGCCAAGAAATAATGAACTTAAATCAGTGTTGCTTTTAATGAACGATAATCCATCGTCTTCACTTGCAATGTTTGAGAATGGCAAGCTTGACATTATAGACGGAGGCGGAATCCCCCTACTTGAAATTCCGTATCTTAAATCAAAGAAACTATTAAATTTTGAATCACAATTTAGAAATAATTATATTGGTTTTAATGTTAAGAAATTTCCATTCAACAATAAGGAGGTGCGTAAGGCTTTTTCTCTGGCAATAGACAAATCTATATTTGAAAAAGTTTTATATAATACTGTAATTAAAACTGAATCATGGATTCCACCTGGCCTAATTGGTAGCATCCATAGTAATAAACCAAGATACAACAAAGAAATAGCAAATGAAATATTAAATCAAAATGGTTTTGAAGATAGAGGTAAATTCCCAAAAGTTATGTTTCTATTCCCTGAAAGTGGTAACAACAGAATCATAGCTGAGATACTCCAAACAATGTGGATGGAGAACCTAGGAGTTCAAGTTGAAATTCGCGGACTAGAATGGAAAATTTATCTGATTACGCTAGATATTGATAGACCTCATATGTTTCGTGCTGGATGGGCAGCTGACTATCCAGATCCACATAACTTTATGAATATTTTTACGTGTAATGGTGGGAACAATGAAACGGGATGGTGCAACAGTAGCTATGATGAAAAAATTAACAAAGCTTCTTATGAAACATCAGAAGAAAAAAGAAGAGAAATGTATATTGATGCTCAAGAAGAGCTTATATATAATCAAAACACTATTATTCCATTATTTATTTCTAATCAAATCTATCTAAAAAATAAAAGAATAAGAAAAGTTAGCTTCTCTAAAATGGGAATTATTGACTTCAGCAAAGTTGAGAGCAATCCCTAAGAATTAAAATAAGGGATTATATCTTCNGCATATGTTTTCAAAGCAAGTTCTGGATCTGGGCTAAAGTAATGAAAAAGGACAAAATGTTTAACGCCTTTTTCTATATACTTTTCAATCTTTTCAATACAAGCTTTTTTTGAACCTGTAATAGTGAAATCAATTACTGCTTCTCTTGGAAAAAATTTACCCATATCTCTAAATTTTTGTTTTTTTTCTTCATCTGTAGGAGTTATATTGAAGTAATTTAAACCTTTATATTCATCAGGAATATCAATATCATAACCTGCCTTTTTTAATTGATCTTGCATAATACAAACATACCTAAAAGGCTCAAGAGTTTTATAGGCCTCGTCTTCATTTTCTCCTAATGAAGTGAAAATCCATAAAGTTGAATCTATATCATCCAAAGTTCTCCCTGCTTTAGAAGCTGATTTCTCAATTTTATCTAATGATTTTCTATATAAATCTGGCGTTAAATCTAAAGGCATCCAGCCGTCACCTGCTCTTCCTATTAAATCTAATCCCTTATCTGTATGGGTTGCGTAATAAAAGGGAATACTTTTTCTATCGTTATATAGATTTAACAATAAGGATGCCTTTTCTAAATTGAAAAACTCTCCTTTATAGTTAACTGTTTCTTTTGTAGACCATAAGAGCTTCATTACATCAACTGACTCTACCATTCGCTGAAAAGGTTTATCCCATGGAATACCATATGCATCAGTATTCATAGACTCTCCTACCCCTAACCCCAAAGCAACTCTACCTTTTGATAAATGGTCTACCGTTGCTAGTCTTTGAGCAAAAACTGCGGGATGGTTCCTATGTGGATCAGATGTTGCACCTATCGTGATGTTCTCTGTCAACTGTGCTATAGATGCGGCAATTGTCCAAGCTTCATAGGCTGGGCTGGGTGCAATAAAAGCAAGATGGTCGGGAAACCATAGACTATCAAATCCGAGCTTATCGGCCTTAATACAAAAATCAATAAGTCCTTTAGAATCGGCACCTGGCATTGGAGGAACTAGTCCGAATTTGATTTTATTCATTTAATATACCTACTCTAAAAAGCTTTTTAACACTTCTCCAACATCGGACTTCGCCAACTTTTCTAAAGCCTTCTTCTCTATTTGTCTAATTCTTTCTCTAGTTAAATCGAACTTCTTACCTATTTCATCTAACGTATAAGTGCTTTCCATATCAATTCCAAATCTCATTTTAATAATTTCTTCCTCTCTGGGAGTTAGTGCTTTAAGTGCACCTTTAATTCTTTCTGTTAAAGAACTCTCAGCCACAATCTTATCGGGAACAGGGGAACCTTCGTCGGGAATGAAATCAAGCAGTGTAGCCTTTTCTCCGTCGAAGACAGGTGTATCTAGTTGTATAACTTCATTAGTTGACTCAAGTATTCTCTTTACACCATCAATGGATATTCCCACTTTATCAGCTATTTCAGATGGGGTAGGTTTTCTTCCTAAGTCTTTTTGTAAAGCCGTACTAGCCTTAAAGACTTTACTAGCTTGTTCTAAAACATAAACGGGAACTCTAATTGTTCTGGTTTGATCCAGCAGAGCTCTTGAAATTGCTTGATGTATCCACCATGAAGCATAAGTTGAAAACTTAAAGCCTTTAGTATGGTCGAATCTTTCAACAGCTCTCATTAATCCAACGTTACCTTCCTGAATTAAATCTTGAAGAGCTAGACCTCTACCTATGTACCTTTTTGCAATACTAACGACAAGCCTTAGATTAGCTTTTACAAATCTCTCTTTTAAAGCATTTGCCAAATTTGTATAAGCCCTAATGTAACCTTCGACCTCAGCAACTCTTCTTTTTTGACCGCCCTTTAAAGACAATAGCTTCTTTTTCTGTGATGCTGTTATTTTTGAAGAATGCACTTGCTCCAAAAGTTCAGTGTAATTTAAGGCATGAAGCTCGGACTTTTTTATTTTAGCTGAAACCTCGACTTCCTGTTTTGATTTCAAGAGAGGCTCCAATGACATATCCTTAAAATAAACATAAAGCAATCTGTATTGCTCATCCGGAACCCAATCTTTTTTCTTTGCCTTACCAGCTCCTTTTAAAGTGGTTTTTTGATATTCTTCTAGTAAAGCTTTATCATCTAAATCATTATTGGTTGAATCGTCTTTTTCAGACTTATATGTATCATGTTCATTTGAACTCATATTTTAAACCTTTTTTTAAGTAAAATTAAATCGACCTAATTATACAATTTTTAAATTCATAAGTATATATAAAACTGGCCCGGAAGGGGTCGAACCTCCATTGCTTGTACCAAAAACAAGAGTCCTGCCATTAGACGACGGGCCAATCCCTAAGAGAATACAGAAAAAATTTATAATTTCAATCGAACGTAAAGTGCCAGCCTTCGAATGCCTCAGCTTTCATAGTTGTGAAGCTACCATTTGATTCAATATATTTTAAAGACTCTGAANAGTCANACTCATCATCTAATGCNCAAAATATTGTTGANCCNCTTCCTGATATTGAATATGTGTTAANACCGAGATCTTTTAGAGACTTAAATATATTAAGATATGTTTTGTCTCTNGAGATTAATAAAGGAGTAAAATCATTTTGTANTAAAAACTTTTCTTTGTTAATAGATACTTGATTATTTAGATGTGAACTAATTTCATTTTGAAAAGCACTATCAATCAAACTATCNTTAGTGTCCCACATTTCATAGAGTNTTCTTGTATCAGAATGAAGACCTGGGAAGATAAGAAGGTAATTAAACTTTTTATCTATNTTGTAAGGTTCTACAACTTCTCCACGGCCTGAAACTAAAGAGGTTCTAGAATATAAAAAAAATGGAACATCTGAACCAATTTTTAATGCTATNGCTTCCAAGGCACTAAAATCATCAATAGAGAAAAGCTTTGAAAGACCAATTAAGGTNGATGCNGCATTGCTNCTTCCACCTCCTANTCCTGCACCTGNAGGNATCCTCTTCTTCACTGAAATTTTCACATGAGTATTAATTTTNAAGTATTCAAAAAAATTAAGTGCTGCTTTTGTAATCAAATTTTCATTAAAGTTTACTATATCATCCGGAAAACACAGCTCAAAAGCATTATCACCCTCCGAAAGCTCTATTAATATATCATCATAAAGATTTATCGGTTGCATTAACGAACTGATGTTGTGAAAATTATCTTTTCTTTTATTTTTTATAATTAAATTCAGATTAATCTTAGCAGGTGATAGAATTTTAATTTTTTTCATTATTATTAATTTTATACACCATAAATGCTAATTAAAGAAAAATCTTAGTATCTTTTCTTGACATATTATATTTTTAGGTTTTGTTTAACTTGTGAACAAAAAAACAATAAATTCTAAATTAATGTTTAAGAATGCCCTTGATGTGATACCGGGAGGTGTAAATAGCCCGGTTAGATCNTTTAATGCAGTTGACTCATCTCCTATATATATCAAACGAGCTAAGGGGGCTTATTTATATGATGAAGATAAAAACAAATATATAGACTATATAAACTCCTTTGGTCCATTGATATTTGGACATTCAAAAAAGGAAATAGGCGATGCTGCAATAAAGGCAATTGATAAAGGAACTACTTTTGGAGCATGTCATAAGAATGAAATTAGATTAGCCGAACTAATAAGAGAAAAAATACCTTCAATGGAAATGACCAGATTAACTAGTTCGGGTACAGAAGCAACTATGAGTGCAATTAGACTTGCTAGAGCCTTCACAAATAAGGATAAGATAATAAAGTTTGAAGGTTGTTATCATGGACATGTCGATCACTTACTTGTAAAAGCAGGCTCGGGTCTTACCACTTTTGGTTCTCCATCGTCACCCGGCGTACCTAAAGATTTCACTAAACATACCTTGATTGCAGAATTTAATAATTTAGATCAAGTAGAAAAACTTTTTAGAAAAAATAAGAATAAAGTTGCTGCAGTCATTTTGGAACCAGTACCAGCGAATATGGGTGTAGTCTTACCAGAAAGCGGTTTTCTTCAGAAAATAATTGACCTGGCACATAGCAATAATTCATTAGTGATATTTGATGAAGTAATTTCGGGACTTAGACTATCGATTGGCGGCGCTCAAGCATATTATAACCTCAAACCAGATATTACTTGTATAGGAAAGATAATTGGAGGTGGCTTCCCAATTGGTGCCTTTGGTGGGAAAAAACAAATAATGTCTATCTTATCTCCATCCGGTCCAGTTTATCAGGCTGGAACACTATCCGGTAATCCAGTAGCTGTTGCTGCAGGGATTAAAACTATTGAATTATTAGAAAAAAATGATGCTGCTTTATATTTGAAGTTAGAGAAAAAAGCCTTAAATATAAAGACAGAAATAGATAAATTAAATCTTAAATCAATTACAATTAATCAGATAGGTTCACTACTAACTTTTTTTATTACTAAAAATAAATCTGTTAAGAACTATAGAGATGTTTTAAAATGTGATACCAAAATGTATGGCGCCTTATTCAAAAAACTATTATTGTCTGGAATCATGGTTCCCCCATCACAATTTGAAGCAATGTTTATTTCTGACTCCCACTCCAAAAATGATATAATTCATACTATAAAATCATTTAAAAAAGGAATAAAATCCTTAGGGTTAAAATAAAATTGNGANAAAATACTTTATGGATTAAATTTATAGTAATTGGCTCGGAATTAGCNATACTAATTTTAGCTGGGNTATTTATAGGNAATAAACTTGATATACATTTTAACTCACTGCCTATATTTACAATATTAGGAGTAATNGTAGGTTCNATTGGTGGATTTACTCTAATGTTCAAACTACTTAAGAGGTTAAATACAGAAAATGATAAAAAAGAATAACNTATTCAACCTTATTTCGATAAATTTGACAATTGTTACTTATTTAATCTTTTTATATTCTAAAGAAATGTTTATNCAAGGAGTTTTATTTGGCATGGGATTAAGCTATTTAAATATAAAAAGTACCGAAATAATAGCAAAATTACTCACAAATACCCAAAAAACTAAGGCTTTTATGTTTATATTGACGATTTTAAAGATAGTTTTNNTAGCTGGAATAGCAATTTTTCTGNTAAGAAACTTATCAATAGATTTAATTGGATTTTTGACCGGTTTTAGTGTAATTTTATTTGTGTTTATTCTACTAAATCAAGGAAAATAATATATGAGTGCAGCTTTAGAACATGCTCAATGGACTGAACTTTTAGGTGTAAGTAACTATGANCATATTGTTGGATCTGGNATTGTAGTTGTAATATTAATCGCTGTATCATTAAGAATTAAAAAACATTGCTCAAATAATAATGCATTAATTCCTTCGGAAANATTTAACCTTACAAACTTCTTTGAATTTCTNACATTGGATTTCTTGCTCGATTTACTTACGAATATATTTGGTAGCGAGAANAAGGCAAGAAAGTTTCTTCCATTATTGGGTGGTTCTTTTCTTTTTATATTTTTTTCAAACCTTTTAGGTGTTTTTCCAGGTTTTTATCCTGCAACTCAAAATCTTAATTCTACTTTAGCAATGTCTCTTGTTATATTTTTTACATACAATTATCTAGGATTTAAAGAACATGGTGCAGGTTATTTAAAACATTTTATGGGACCAGTTTTATATTTAGCCCCTTTAATGATATTTATTGAAGTTGTAAGTCATCTTGTTAGGCCAGCATCTCTTTCTTTGAGGCTCTTTTGGAATATGTTTGGTGACCATTTAGTACTACAAATTTTCTCTAACTTAACGCCATACATCGTACCTGCAATTTTTATAGGACTTGGAGTATTTGTTTCTTTTCTTCAAGCTTTTATTTTTACTATTTTATCAAGTATATATATATCACTTTCAACAAGTCATGATCATTAAATACAAGGAGGAAAACAATGAAGAAATTTACAATTTTTGCATTTAGCATGTTAGCTGTACTTTTTCTTTTTACACCAGAAGTTTATGCTGCATCATCAGATGGTGAGGCAATTTCTGGACTTGCACTTGGAGCTGGACTAGGTATTGGCCTTGCTGCTGCAGGTGGGGCTATTGGCCAAGGAAAAACTATGGATGCTGCTTTAAATGCCATAGGTAGAAATCCTGGAGCTGCTGGTCAGATTCAAACACCAATGATTATTGGTTTAGCTTTGATCGAATCATTAGTTATTTATGCTCTTGCTATAACATTCTTATTGCAAAGTAAAATATAAATAAGTTTATAGACTTAAAAGAAGGTAGGATAAAACTTACCTTCTTTTAAAAGAGTCTGTATAGAGACAAAGTTTCCCAACGGATTTCCTATCTTTTATTNCTTTCATNGCTTTTAAGAAATCTGAGATATGAAACATNGTTGGTTTAGAAAGTTTTATNANCCCTTGGTTAAACAANCTGCTAACTTCAGTTAAACATNCAAGAGTAAAATTTTTATTTCCACGAGCAAANGGGCCCCAAAAAATCCCNATTATGTCACATCCTTTTAANAATATTTTATTTGTTGGAATAGAGGAGATATCGCCAGAAGCAAAACCCATTATCAAAAGTTTTCCTTCCCAANNAATAAAACTTAAAGAATCATTAGTATAAGAGCCACCAATCGTATCATAGATGATATCAAATTTTACACCTTTCAGTTTTGNTANAGACTCTTTTAGGTTNTCTTTTTTTGTTAATATCAATTGGTCNGCTCNACAGTCTTTACAAGCAGATAGTTTATCCTCAGAGGAAGCCATTGCAGTAACATGACAACCAATNGCTTTTGATATTTCGATTGCAGACAAACCTATACCACCCGAAGCGCCTAATATCAAAACCTTATCATTTTGCTTAATTTTTGCTCTTTCAACTAGTGCATAATATGAGGTNCCNTAGTTGATTNTCATACAAGCGGCAGTATCAAACGACATTCCTTTTGATTTNTTAATTACAAAATTTTCTTTAGCTTTTACTTTTTCTGAAAAGCCNCCCCATTTTACTAGTGCAATTACTTCATCTCCTATGNNAAACTCCTTCACAGCACTTCCAACACTTTCTACAACNCCAGAAACTTCTANNCCTGGCGTAAAGGGNAGAGGTGGAGTATCTTGATATTTACCTTCAGCTGCAAGAATATCAGCGAAACTTATTCCACAACAATAGACATTTATAAGTAATTCGTCATCTTGGATATCATCAATATCATTAATAGAAAAATTCAGATTCTCTAGGGAGCCAAAATCTTGCTGGTTAACTGATTTTATTTTCATAGCTCTGCAATTAGCTTTTTAACTAGGCTAATTCCTCCTTTATGATTGAGAATATTACCTTCCAATTGCTCATCAAACACTTTAGATAAGATTACTTTAAAATCCGGACCAGGGCTGAGACCCAAATNAATCAAATCATCTCCAGTAATTATAGGTTTNGGCTTNATTGGCTCATTGCTTAATTCTTCAATTTTATTGTTAGTAAAATTCAAAAGACTTAGGTCCCCATGGCTCGCTAAACAATCAGCCCTATGCAGCTTTAAATGTAAGTCGAAATTATCTATTGAAATAAATCTTTTAAAGGTACTCTTTTTCATATCTTTAATATTTCCAAATTTCATATGTTCACTAACAAGGGCTTTTATCTCNCNAACTTGCTTGTTNGAAAATTTTAATCTTTTACAAATCTTCTCTGCCATTGAAGCACCAACATACTCATGGCGGTTAAACCTAACTCTATCAGTTTTAGAGTATGTTTTAGGTTTGCCAATATCATGTAANAGTGCCCCNAATGCTAGNACAANATCAAGAACATTATCTTGCTCAAGCTTTTCTAAAACTAAACATGTATGAATAAAAACATCTCCNTCAGGGTGAAATTCAGGGGGTTGNTCGACACCCTTAAGTAATTCAATCTCCGGTATTATATGTTCCATTAGTCCATATTTACTTAATAATCTAATNCCATTGCCAGGATTTTTATTTGTAATAATTTTTACAAACTCCTCTCTGACTCTCTCTACNCTGACATTGACAATNCTNTCTGACATATTAATNATTTCTTGTTCTGTCTCCACTTCAATCTTTAAATTGTATTTATTGGAAAATCTTACAGCTCTAAGAATTCGCAAATTATCTTCNTCAAACCTTTTTTTAGGATCACCAATTGTTCTAAGTAGCTTGTTNTNTATATCTTTAANACCATCACAGAAATCTGTCACTTCAAAATTCATAGGATTGAGCAATAAGCCGTTAATNGTAAAATCTCTTCTTTGAACATCAACCTGAGCACTTTTGGTATATTTCACATCAACTGGATGTCTTCCATCTTGATACTCCATATCCTCCCTGAAAGTGGCAACCTCATAGAATANTTCATCTACTATAACAAGCATTACACCAAAAGACTGGCCAACAGGCTTTGTTCTCTTAAAAATTTTCTTTATCTGATCTGGTGTTGCACATGTNGAAATATCGAACTCATTTGGCTCTATTTCCATNCACAAATCTCTTACAGCTCCACCTACAATAAAGGCTTNGTGTCCATTAAGAATAAGCTCATTAATAATAAATTTNGCTCCNTCAAATTTTAAATTATTACTGGTTAATNTNTTGTTAAGTTTCATCACGCTATATTGTATTAATTACTTCTAAAGTATACTATAGTCAAAATTTAGTTTAAATAAACCATAAAATGAATATAGAAGATATAAAGCGATTACTTAAGAACAATGGTCCAAGACTTGCGTACCAANCACTCGATGGAATGAACTGGAAACAGTTAACTTCNAACGATATAGGGTCAAATCTAGATTATATAAATTCATATCTGGTAAAAAATAACATCGTTAATAAGAGAATTTTAAGTTTAACGGGTAATTGCCTAGAATCTTATATATTAGAAAGTTCATTAATTAATCTAGGGTCTTCCCTTCATTTTACAANTAAGNCAAGCCTGTTAGATGTTCAATTTAATTTANANTTTGATATTATTATTGTTGATGATCTCAANGATATTAAAANTAATCACATACTAGAGAATATAGTAAAAGATAAACAAATCATCTCAATAAAGAACTTTAAAAGTTCNAAAGAATCTATAGNTAAATCTATTTCATTGCAGAATATTTACAAAATTGGTTTGCTATCAAAAAGAAATTCTAATNATATTGAAGAAAAAATAAAANCTATTCCCNTCTCCAAAATCTCTTTTATTGAAGCGAATAAAGTTAAATCTCATAGTCTAAAAGATCTAGAAAANTTTTTTGCAAAGAACGAATTTCACTTTAAAGCNTTAGGAGAGAAGGAATTTTGTACGTCACTATATCTAAAAAAAGATATCTTTTCAAAAGTATTAAATTTATTTTTTCTTAAATTTAGGTGTAAATTTACTAATAATGTTTCTTTAGATTCCTTGGTTGCTAATATAAACGAGGTAATGCCAGTTAACCTTATAATAGATAGTGAGAGTTTGAAAAACATAACAAACCTCTGCTATATAAATAAGGTTAATTTCTCTGATTTAACAGGATCAAAAATAAAGAAAATTATTACTTATAGACTTCCTTTAGATCAAAATATTGAACTAATTAAAAAAGAAAAAATCATAATTATTGATCTTTTTGACTAAGAATTACCAGAAATACTTTTCGCCATTGGGAATATACCACTTATAACACTTGCTATAGCTATTGCTATATCCATGTGTTCCTTCTGAGTACCATTAGAACTTCGGAGTTCTATATAATGAACCCAGCTCCTAAGAGTTCCATTCATATACATTCTGCTCACTGTATTACCCTCAGGTAATACGGACCTTGCCTGCTCCTTTGCTATACCTTGATCTATAGCCCATATATAAGTTTCTTTGGCTAAATCTATCAACTTCCTTTGCTTTTGTTCCCACTTCTTCGCTAATTCCTCATCGCTTGTTTCCAAAGAGTTTTGCCTATTCTTTGTATCTTGTAGCCTGGCATCCCTAACAACAAATGATAAGTCCTGGGTTGGATCCGCATATCTTTGGCTAAATTCTTGAAAACTAAAAGATCGATGACGCAATATCTGTCTTGCAATATCTCTAGTAGTTTCAATCTCTATGCATGCACTAACCATTTCCAAGGGAGACCAATGCTTATTTTTTATCAAATAATTAATAAGTTTTTCACTAGTTTCATTATTAATTTGATTGGATGGATTAGAGACTCTGGCGCAAAAAGCTATTAACTCCTGAACATTAGATACACCTTCACCAAGAAATTCATCTGTAGGTTTTGAAAAGCTTACTAATCTTATTTTCAAATTATACTATCTCCATAAGTCTCAATAAGTGAATCTAAAAAGAATTCGTTGGATTCATAAATGAAGTCAACATTATTCGAAGAAAAATCAAAAGTATCATAATTTAGAGATTCTGAGCAAATAATTTTAATATTTTTCATTCTTTTCTCGACAATATGTATAAAAGAAATGGTAACAGGTGAGAGAAAATTGTCAGCAAAAATTATCAAATTATCACATGAATTCAACATCATCCATGAATCCTTCATATCCCACTGAGAGAATTCTTGCCCAATAAAAGGAATGCTAGGTTTAAGTATATTCTTTCTACATGAATTACATACAAACTCATCTTTATTTTGAACAATTAATTGACTATCCTTGTCCATCCCACATTGAGAACAATAAAACCAACTAATATTTCCTTCAAGCTCTATAAGCTTTTGGGCACCATTAAGTTTCAATAAACCATCTATATTTAAATTAATTACTCCCAATATTTCTTTAGCTTTTTCAATTTGTAATACCTTTTTATAATTGGATGACAATTCTAATAATCCGATTTGCTCAAAAACTTTAATGAAATCCTTTAAAAAAGAATTTCTTACATTCTCATCAGATCTAAATTTTTTGATTTCAGGACGTAATTCATAACTTAAAAGCGTCTCCAATTGTCCATCTTTATAAAAATTTTTTTCCAATAATATTGTAATATTTTTAATTATACACCCCTAATATCACCCCAAATTATTTTATGTATTTGCGGAANAACTCTAACATTNAGATTATCTTGAAGNACCAAATCTACTAGCTCTTTTAAATTAGACCCATAAACTGGCTGAAAAACTATTGCGGCACTAAANTTATTCTTTNTAAGAATATTTTTTGCATATTNATAGTCTACTAAATCTTTGATAACAAATTTAATTTGNTCTTTAATTTCTAGGNCTTTTAATAAATTTAAATTGGTTTTCTTTTCCATTCCTGATCCTGGGCACTTGCAATCCATACTAATAAGCACATTA
Source organism: bacterium (assembly GCA_002701865.2). Lineage (GTDB taxonomy): Bacteria > Desulfobacterota_D > UBA1144 > UBA1144 > UBA1144 > TMED58. Next base: position 48,981 of record NZWH02000019.1, read on the forward strand.
GGATTTTTGAATATAGGCATNGGTTCAATATGCCCGGCCGTCTCTAGGAGAATCTTATAATCATTTTCTAGCAATCTTTCAGTTAAATTTNCCAAGCCTACCTTTTGGTGAAGAGGCTCTCCACCTGTTATNCAAATATGCTCACATCTCANCTNCTCAATTTTGNTAATTAACTCATCAATTGTGANCTCTGTATAGTCATTTCCTTCAACCGCNTACATGGAATCACACCATTTACATCTTAGGCTACATCCAAATAATCGAACAAANACTGTAGGAACACCTACTTNTAAACCTTCCCCTTGAAGTGAATAAAAAATTTCATTAATCTTTATTTTCATAATTTTTTGTCTTTGGTAATTNCATTAAATTTTCTTGAACTGCTCTTTCTACTAGGGGGTCTGGATATCCCGCTTCCTCAAAACCCCTGGCCCTTAATAAATTTGCATGNTCATTTGACGTTGGTGGATACTTCCCATCATAACTTGTATGAGAAAAGGATAAAGCCTCCCAACATTTCTTATCAAGTCCCTTAGCCATTNAGACTATATCTGATTTTTTTAAATCCATAAGAGGTGTNAATATNTTTATCTTTCTCTCCATAGCCAGTGAAATNGTTTCTTCCAGACTTTTTACAAAATCTATTCTACAATCTGGGTATCCTCCAAAATCCTCTTGGCAGATTCCTGTAATCATAGTATCTATATCCATAGAGTATGCNTTGTTAGCAGCTAAAGAAAGAAATAATAGATTCCTACCGGGNACAAACGTNTTTTGAAGCCCAGGGGTAAAATCTTCNAGACTGGAGAACTGATCAAGTTTTATGTTTTTGTTTGTCAAAGGTGATTTTCCAGAAAAAAGCGGGCCTATAGATAATATTTCGTGTTTATCAATTTCAGCCAATTCTGCGGCTTTCTTTGCAGACTCAATCTCTATACTATGCAATTGACCATAATCGAAAGTTAGAGCTGAACATNTATANCCCTGGCTAATTGCCCAGAATAAGCATGTTATGGAATCTTGGCCCCCACTTAAAATAACTAATGCATGTTTCATAAAATTGATAAATAATATTATATATTCATGGGCACAATTAGAAAAATAAATTTTAACGATTTAGATGAGATAAATAAGTTAGAGAAGTCTATCTTTTCGAATTTTTGGTCTTTGGAGATAATCAAAAGCCAAATCAAACATCCTGAATCAATAAATCTTTTACTAGCNAAAGAGATGCAAATTCTGGGGTATCTCTTTACTCGTAAATATATAGACTTTGTTGAAATTGAAAGAATTGGTGTTCTTAGCAACAAAAGAAGAAACTATGTTGGAGAAAAGCTTATAAAAAAGCTTGAGGTAATAGTTNCACTTGAAGGTATAAAAAAGATTACATTAGAAGTTAGAGAAGATAATCATTCGGCTATCAGTTTATACAAGAAGCTNGGTTTCAATAAAGACTCAATAAGAAAAGATTATTATCAAGANAAAGAAAATGCTATNTTGATGAGTAAAATACTAGATTGATCCTTTATATCTTCCATGAACTGACTCTAATGCNGATGTCATCTCACCAATAGTAGAGTATTCTCTGACAGCTTCTANGATATAAGGCATTATATTCTCACTATTTTCTGCAGCTTTNGTAAGTAANGATAAACATTTATTAACTTTTTNATTATCTCTANTCTTTCTTAAAATTTCCAAGCTTTCATTCTGATTTTTTTCTAAGTTTTTATCTATTCCTTGAATAGGAGGTACTTCCTCATCCTCAGCTTTAAAGTCGTTTACACCTACAATAACTCTTTCTTTACTTTCAAGTTCAATCTGAAAATCATACGCAGAATTCTCAATTTCACTCTGAATGTAATTATCTTCGATACACTTAACCATTCCGCCTTTCTTTTTGATGATTTTAAGATATTCATAAACTTTTTCTTCAATCTGATCGGTCAAATTTTCTACAAAGTATGAACCTGCAAAAGGATCAATAGTGTTNGCAACATCACACTCNTGGGCAATGATTTGTTGAGTTCTTAAAGCTATCGTTGCTGACTCTTCNGTAGGCAATCCTAAAGCTTCGTCAAATGAATTTGTATGTAATGATTGAGTNCCACCTAGCACTGCNGCCATCGCCTGCATAGCAGTTCTAACGATATTATTNAAAGGCTGCTGAGCAGTAAGAGTNACTCCACCAGTCTGNGAATGAGTCCTAAATTTGCAAGCATTATCATCTTTTACATCAAATTCTTTTCTAAGTATATTTGCCCAAATTCTCCTTGCAGCTCTATATTTNGAAATTTCNTCGAAGAAATTACCATGTACGGCAAAAAAGAATGAAACTCTTTTACATATTCCCTCGATATCTAAATTCCTTTCTTTTGCAATTTCAAGATACTCTATAGCATCTGCTAGCATGAATGCCACTTCTTGGACTGCTGTTGAACCAGCTTCTCTAATATGATANCCACTAACACTAATTGGATTCCATTTNGGTACAAAATCTTTACAGTATTCCATTAANTCAACGCTTATTTGNACAGAAGGGTTTGGTGGAAAAGCATAAGTGCCTCTGGCTATAAACTCTTTCAATAAATCATTCTGNGTTGTGCCCATTATCTTATCTGCTGCAACTCCTTGTTTCTCNGCTGCAACAATATACATNGCTAAAAGCATTGATGCTGTGGCGTTAATAGTCATCGANGTTGATACTTTATCCAGTGGAATACCATCAAATAAAATCTCAATATCTCTCAATGAGTCAATNGCAACTCCAACCTTTCCGACTTCTCCCTTACTAACAGGAGCATCTGAGTCATAGCCCATTTGTGTAGGAAGATCGAAGGCTACGCTTAAACCTGTTTGACCTTTGTCTAAAAGATATTTAAACCTTTCATTTGTTTCCCTTGCAGANCCAAAACCGGCATATTGTCGCATGGTCCAGAATCTTCCTCGATACATAGTTGGTTGAACACCTCTAGTAAAAGGGAATTCGCCAGGCATAGAGTTTTTTTCATCTAAGTTCCCCGAAATGTCTTCTTGAGTATAAAATCTTTTTATTTTTATATTAGATGTAGTTTGAAAGTCCTTCTTNCTTTCCTTTAACTTTTCTTTGTATTTTTCTTCCCAATCATTCTTTTTCATAATTAAGACACCCTAACTATATTCTCTTTAGCCAAAGCTATTAATGAATCTTTATATTTACTTTCATTTAAAGACTCAATTGCCAAGATTGCCTTNGAACTATAGTTACTTGCAGACTGTAAAGTTTCTTCTACTGCATTGTTTTCTAATACAAAATTATACAGAATATCTAAATTCTTTCTATCAAAATTTTTCTTTTGTAAGATTTTTAANATAGCTTTTTTATCTTTATAANNTGCCTTATCTAATGCTATTAACATTGGCAATGTAACCTTNCCTTCTTTAATATCTTNCATNGTATNCTTTCCCATCTTGCTTGAATCTCCAAGCAAATCTAATGCATCGTCAATTAGCTGGTAAGAAATTCCAAGGTTTGTTCCGTATAATTTTAATTTTCTTACTTTAATCATGTCTGTTGTTGAAAGGAGAGCACCAACTTCAGCTGATGATGAAATAAGTGAGGCTGTTTTTAACTTTATCATTTTAAAATAAATATCCTGATTAAAAGTGACTAACCTTTTAGAAATCATAATATCCAGTATTTGACCATTCGCTAATTCAGATGCGGCATTAGTCACAGATCCCATGACCTCGCTACTCTTNCACTTGTTAATTAAGAAAAGAGACCTTGCAAGCAAGAAATCTCCTACTAAGACTGTTGCGTGATCTCCCCAAATCCTATTAGCCGACTTTAATCCTCTTCTNNTCTCAGCCTGGTCGACTATATCATCGTGAANTANAGAAGCGTTATGAAGCAATTCAACAGATGCTGCAGCCGACAATATCTTCTTATCTATAGTTTTCCCCAAAGAAAGTGCAGAAAGTAAGACTATTGAGGGTCTAAGTCTTTTTCCTGGTTTCTTAATAAGATGCTTAATCACTTCAAAAGAAATCTTAATATCACTGGGAATTTCATCATTGAGTAATAATTCAACTTTATCAAGATATTTTAAGATAGGCTCTTTTATTGGTGATGAATCCATTTTTGTAAGTTATCAGAAAAAATAAATAAGTCAAAAAGCTAAAAAAATAATATAAAATATGGGTGATGCTTATTTATGATTACATTTTTGTCATATTAGTTTTAATTTTTGGTTTAGCAGGTTTTTACTTGGGGATCATTAAATCCTTCTCGAAGCTTTTCTGTTTGTTAATTCCACTTTTTGCCTCTTTTGTAGGATCTAATGAGATCAATTCAAGATTAATTTCTGATTATAATTTTTACAGTGGTCCTGGGTCATATCTTGTTTCAAGTATTTGTATTTATCTCACATTATACGGAATTTCTAAATTATTCTTTTTTTTAGTCGACATGATCTTATCTTATTTAAATCTATCTTTGATAAATAGGTTAATAGGTTTGATAACTGGGATAGCTCTAGGTTCTGTGATTGGATTTTTACTTCTACTAGGCGTTATGGAAATCTTAAATATAGAAACCCTTATTTATAAAAAAATTATAGGATATTTATCTTTTTTTTTAACTATATAAGTGTATGATTCTAAAGTGGACGAGAAGTTAACAGCATACCAATATCTATTAAAAGACAAGCTTTCAGGTGACAAAAATAGAGAGCTTATAGCTCTACTCAAAGACCTTAAACTTGCTGGTAGACAGGTAAGTAAAGAGCTAAATACAGGAGCTCTTGCGGGTTCACTTGGAGATTATACTGGCTCCAAAAACTCTCACGGTGAAAAGGTAAAAAAGCTAGACTTAATAGCCAATAATCTATTTATAAAGTCGTTGGAAAATGGTGGGAATTGTGCTGGAATCGTCTCGGAAGAAAATGAAAAAATAGTAATATTTAATAATGAGAATTCTAAAAATTCCAAATATATCGTTTTAATAGATCCCTTAGATGGTTCCTCTAATATCGATGTGAATGTTCCTGTTGGTACAATTTTCTCTATACTTAAGAAACCCAAAAGTTCAAAAAAGCTAACAACCAAAGATTTTTTACAAGAAGGTAAAAAGCAAGTAGCTGCTGGTTACATAATTTATGGTTCGTCAACAATTTATGTCTTAACTGTTGGTAAAGGAGTAGACGCTTTTACTCTTGATCCTTATGTAAATGAATTTTATGTATCTCAAACAAATATACAAATACCTGAAAATGCTAGGATGTATTCAGTAAATCAAGGAAATTTTTTTGAATTTCCACTTGCACTTCAAGAATATATTAGATGGTGTGAGCAAAAAGATGTTAAAACTGGAAGACCCTATTCTTTACGTTATGTAGGATCAATGGTTGCAGATTTACATAGGAGTCTTTTTAAAGGTGGTCTCTTCATATACTCGCAAGCTAAGGATGCCCCCGAAGGAAAACTTAGGTTAATGTATGAATGTAATCCAATGGCATTTATTGTTGAGCAAGCTGGTGGGCTAGCTTCTGATGGGAAAAAAAATATTTTATCTGTTAAACCAAAATCAATTCACCAAAAATCCCCTATATTTATTGGTTCCAGCGCTATGGTTAAGATGGTTAGCAAGTATCTGAGGAGTAGGCTTTTTTCTTAAGCAATAGTTATTTTTTTATTTAAATAAACATCTTGAACAGCATTTAGAATTTTAATACCTTCGTCCATAGGTTTTTGAAAAGCCTTTCTTCCAGTTATCAAGCCCATGCCACCGGCACGTTTATTGATAATAGCTGTCTTAACTACCTGAGCGATATCATTATCCCCAGAGGCACCACCTGAGTTAATCAAACCAGATCTGCCCGACAAGCAGTTTAAAACTTGATACCTATTTAAATCTATAGGGTGGTTTGATGTTAACTCTGAATAAACCTTCTCATGAGTCTTTCCAAAATTAAGTTCGTTAAAACCTCCGTTATTTTCGGCTAGCTTTTGTTTTACGATATCTGCTTGAATTGTTGCAGACAAGTGGTCAGCTTGGCCTGTCAAGTCTGAGCTTAAGTGATAATCATTTTTCTTTGTTTTAAAAGATGAATTTCTGAGATAAGCCCAAAGTATTGTTACCAGACCTAAAGAGTGAGCATATTCAAAAAGCTCCGAAACCTCCTGAATTTGCCTAGTACTCTCCTCTGAACCAAAATAAATAGTTGCTCCAACACCTATTGCCCCCATATTAAACGCCTGGTCAACTGACGCAAAGCGAATTTGATCATATTGATTTGGGTAAGTTAGAAATTCATTATGATTTAGCTTTAATATAAAAGGGATCTTATGTGCATACTTCCTTGAAACAGACCCTAAAACCCCCAAGGTTGAGGTTATAGCACCACAGCCGCCTTCAATTGCAAGTTTAACAATATTATCTGGATCAAAATATAGTGGGTTTGGCGCAAAGGAAGCCCCAGCTGAATGCTCGACACCTTGATCAACGGGAAGTATTGAAAGATAACCAGTTCCTCCAAGTCTTCCATGGTTAAATAATGTCTGAAGATTTCTCATGACAATATTAGACCTATCTGAATCTTTTAAAACTCTATCTACAAAGTCTGGCCCGGGTTTTATTATATTTTTTGAGTCTACTGTCTTGCATTGGTGGTCGAGAAGATAACTAGCTTCATCACCTAATAGGTTTTCAACCCAACTTAAATCATTCTTGGAGCTTTTACTCATTCTATTTTTTTATTATAAATTATTAATCAAGAATTTCTATACCTGGCAAACTACTTCCACCCAAATATTCTAACAATGCACCCCCACCAGTAGACATATGTGAAATCTCAGATTCTAAAACTTCAGCCTTTCGAATTGCTGCAATTGTTTCACCTCCACCTACAACTGAAGTTGCTCCTCTCCAAGTTGCTAAAGCAACTGCTCGTGCAACGTGAATTGTCCCAGATGAGTATTGCTCAAATTCAAAAACACCCATTGGGCCATTCCAAAAAATATAGCCTGGGCCCTTTATAATCGAGTTAAACAACTCTATGGTCTTGGGACCAATGTCCAGCGCCATATGACCATCAGGAATCTCAATGTCTGATATCAAGCACTGGCTCGTTCTATTAAAATCTTTTGAAACAATATGGTCAATTGGGAGAACAATCTTATCCTTATATTTATCGTGTACATCTTTCACCCAACTTAACATTTCTTCTTCATAAATAGAGTTACCTATATTAATTTTCTGTGCTTTTAAAAAAGTATATGCAGCACCGCCACCGACTATTATCTTATCAGCTCCATCAAGCAAGTTCCCTAAAGCAGAAATCTTATCCTTTATTTTAGAACCACCGATTATAACTAAAAACGGATGCTCCGGTGTTTCCATCATTTGTGAGACAAAACTTAATTCTTTATCAACCAAGAAGCCACTTATTTTATCTACAAAGTCTTTTGTCATTCCATATGTAGAGCAATGAGCTCTATGTGAAGTTCCAAAAGCTTCATTTATATATACCTCAGCAAGCTTAGCTAGTTCACCTGAAAAGGCAGGATCATTCTCTGTTTCTGCTTTATGAAACCTAAGATTTTCGAGCATTACAACTGAGCCATCAGGTAGGTCGTCTAGCTTCTCAGATAAACCACTTGNAATAAAATCTTTAACGAACANAACTTTTTTATCTATTAGCTCNGATAACCTGTTTGATACTATTTGCAGAGATANNTCTTTTACCACCTTCCCCTTTGGTCTTCCAAGATGAGATCCTAATATAATTTTNGCNCCTGCNTCTATNAGAAAATCAATAGTAGGNAGAGCTCTTCTAATACGATAGTCTTCTCTTATTGAATCCGNTTCAACATCTATAGGAACATTAAAATCAACTCTAACGAAAACTTTCTTACCTTTATAAAAAGNCTTTGGAAAATCTGAAATGACCTTCTTTTTATCCAANCGAACTTCCAATCTTTATTGCTAAATCTAGCACTCTTGAGGAGTAACCATATTCATTATCATACCAAGCAATTACTTTTATAAAATTATCTCCAATCACACTTGTGCCAAAAGGATCAAAAACTGCTGAATGTTTATTCTTTAACAAATCAACAGAAACCGCTCCTTCATGAGCTATATCAAGATAGCCATGAAGTGTTGACTTTGAAGCTTCTATAAAAGCAGAATTAATTNCCTCTGAAGAGGCCTTATCTTTNATTCTAGCAACAAAATCAACCATAGAAACATTTGGTGTCGGAACCCTAACAGATATAGCTGACAAGTTTCCTTTTAAGTCTGGAAAGATTTCCTCAATAGCTTTAGTTGCCCCAGTACTAGTAGGAATCATAGATANACCACCAGCTCTTGCTCTTCTGAGGTCAGAATGAGGAGAGTCAATTATTCTTTGATCATTTGTATAGGAGTGAATAGTNGTCATATGGCCACTTTGCAGACCAAAATTATCTCTTAAGACTTTAACAATCATAGCNAAACAGTTNGTTGTNCATGATGCATTAGAAACAATATGATGCTCATTGTTATCATATAAATCATCATTNGCNCCCATTACAGTNGTAAAATCTATATCACCTTTTCCAGGAGCCGATATTATAACTTTCTTNACATTGCCACCNAAATGTTGTGAAGCTAGTTCTTTAGATGTGAATATACCTGTGGACTCAACTACNATCTGACANCCTTCATCTGACCAATTTATATCTGAGGGNTTTCTTTCNGAAAANATCTTTGTNCTCTTTCCATCAATAGTAATTCCATCTGAATCATGGGAAACATTATTCTCTAAAACACCAAAAACTGAGTCGTACTTTAATAAATGAGCACAAGTTTTGAGGTCTGCAATATCGTTAATTGCTACAACATCAATCTTATCAGAAAGCAAAGAAATTCTTAAAAGATTTCTGCCTATTCTTCCAAATCCGTTAATACCTATTTTAATTGACATATTTTTATCCTTTTTATTCAGAGAGTTTTTTAATTTTACACTCTACATGATAGATTTCAAACAATTGAATTTATAAAAATTGCATGATACTGTGACAATTATGAAGAAGATAAAAATTGGGATAATTGGGGTCACAGGATATACAGGAATTGAGTTGCTTGAAATACTAAGTAATCATCCAATGGCTGACATTATCTTTGTTGGTGCAAATTCAAACTTTGGACCTTATATTAATGATGAAATTCCAAGTTTGAATTTATCAAAAAGATTGAAAATTAGAAAAAACTTGGAANTTTTAAAANTGAAAAATATTGATTTAATTTTNTCATGCCTTCCAGGGGGAGGCTTAATCTCAATATACGATAAAATAAAAAGGACAAATGCAAGAATTATAGATTTAAGTGGTGATTTTAGACTAAACAAAAAAAGCCACGAAAAATGGTATGGATCGAAGAGAAATGCTTCTACACTGAAAGATTTTCAATATATTCTNCCAGAAATTAATAGAGCTAAAATTAATAGAAAAATGAATATTTCTAATCCTGGGTGTTATGCCACATCTATACTGCTGGGGTTAATGCCAATTGCAGGGAAACTAAAGAATTTAGAAGATNTTATTGTAGATACAAAATCGGGAATATCNGGTGCAGGTAAAAGTGGCAAGCTAGAACATAGCTTTTCAGAGAGTTACGACAATCTATCAACCTATAATGTTGGAGACCACAGACATTCTCCAGAAATAGAGCAACTAATATTCAAAGAATCAGGTAAGAAGATTAACTTAATAATGGTGCCTCACCTTTTACCTATAAAAAGAGGCATAATGTCTAATATCTATATTTCAAGTAAAAAGCCATTTAATCAGCAACAAATTCTTAAATCATATAACGACTACTACTCAGGTTCTGATTTTGTAAAAGTTCTACAAACAGGTCTTCCTAAAATTAGTGCCGTGCAAAATACTAATATTTGTCAAATTGGTATTAAAGTACTGCCACAGGATAAAACATTACTCATATCCTCAGTTATTGATAATTTAACAAAAGGTGCTTCAGGCCAAGCTGTTCAAAATATGAATTTATTATTTAACTTAGAGGAAGATTTAGGACTTTAAGTTTTTCATTTGCTCTTTTAATTCTTCAATTTCTTTATTAATTCTTAAAATATCTTCCCCACTCGGATCAGGTAACTTATTATGATATAAGTCAGGTGCTATAGATGAAAAAGACTTTCCAACAACTTTACCTGGGACACCAACAACTGTAGAATTCTCTGGAATATCATCAATTACAACAGAATTAGCACCAATCTTTGTATTCTCACCAATATTTAACGGCCCTAAAATCTTACTTCCCGCACCAATAATGACATTGTCTCCTATAGTTGGATGTCTTTTACCAGGATTAGCACTTACACCACCTAAAGTGACGCCTTGATAAATCGTGACATTCTTTCCAATGTCAGATGTTTCTCCAATTACTACACCCATTCCATGATCTATAAAAAAACCNTGACCTATATTAGCTGCAGGATGAATTTCTATTCCTGTTAAAGTCCTCAAAATATTTGATATCATTCTAGCTATAAGTTTAAGCCCCAAGTTCCACAAAAGACTTGCTATTCTATGCCAAAAGATTGCATGAAAGCCTGGGTAATTAACTAGAATCTCTAGAAGATTCCTTGCTGCAGGGTCTCTTTCGTTAACAGCGGCTATATCTAATTTAATACTTGTAAAAAAGCTCATGTCTTTGATTAACTATTCTCTACAACTCTAAGATCATTCTCATAAACTTTTAAATAGTCATACTTTGTAGATCTCTCAACTGGCCTACGATTAATTTCGAATGTAAGTCTTCTAAACTCATCAGGAGGGAAATACTGCCCAAACTTACCACCAGCTGCTGTGGTTATCTTTTCTTCCATTAAAGTTCCACCAAAATCATTGGCTCCCGCATTGAGACAATATTGAGCAAACTCGGGACCTTGTTTAACCCAGGAAACCTGAATATTGTTAATCCATCCTCTAAAGAATAGCCTAGAAATTGCATACATTTTTAATTGATCTAAATCTGTAGGACCTTCTCTTGATAAACCCTTTTTATAAAGTCTTGTATCCCATGGTATAAATCTTAAAGGGACAAACTCTGTTATACCACCAGTTTCCTTNTGTATTTCTCTAAGAATATTAAAATGCTTNGCCCAATGAAAAGGTTTATCTACATGTCCGTACATAATTGTGGAAGTAGTATTCATTCCAGCCTTATGAATTTCTTTAATTGTATGAACCCACTGATCCGTTGTAATTTTTCCTGGTGCAATTATTTGCCTTACATCCTCACTTAGTATCTCGGCAGCTGTTCCAGGNAAAGTTCCATGGCCNATGTCTTTTAGCTNAGAAACAAAATCACCTATTGGGATATTNAGNGTTTCNGCNCCATAGTGGACTTCGAANGGAGAAAAGCAATGAGTATGCATNTCGGGAACGGCATCTTTAACAGACTTTATTATTTCAAGGTAAAAGTTTCCATCAATNTCTGGGTGCATACCACCTTGCATACAAACTTCTGTAGCTCCATTATCTCTAGCTTCACGAACTTTATCTTTAATCTCATCCATGGTAAGGAAATAGGCCCTTTCGTCACCTTCGGCAGCCATNAAATTACAGAACCCACAATAGGTGTTGCATATATTGGTGAANTTAATATTTCTATTCACGACATAAGTAACATCGTCACCTACATCTTCTTTTCTAATTTTATCGGCTAACACAACTAGTAAGGATAAATCATTGACATCTTCAATTAAGAAAAGTTCTTCTGCTTCTTTCTCAGAAATTTCTTTTTTATTAATAGATTTATTTAAAATAGAAACAATTTTTTTAGAGCCATTAGACAAAAGGTAGTCTAAACCTTTTTGTCTATTGTTTTCAATATCATCTATAATTTTTTTTAATCCNTCATCCATATCTAATCTCTAACTCTCTTTAATATATCCTGTTTCATCGACAAACTTTAATGCTTTATTGTAAATATTATCAGTCAAAAATCTTTTATCCAAATACTCTGGATAGACTGGCAGTCTCTCTCTAAGNGNAAATCCGAATTCTGATATATTTTTTTTCATTATATCTAGTTGTGGCCAAGGGCTTTCGGGATTTACNTAATCTATNGTAAGAGGCGAAACACCCCCTAAATCATTNACTCCAGAGAATATGTGCAGAGTATATGTTTTANNGTTTAAGTTTGGAGGAACTTGAATATTAACATCNTTACCCATTAAAATTTTAGCTATAGCAACCGTCTTAATCATATCTAAATCTGTTGGTACCGGNCTTCCTTCCATTTTAATTCCAGGCTTAGGACTAAAGTTNTGTATTATTATTTCTTGTATATGTCCAAACTCATCACTAATTCTTTTTAATTCAAAAATAGAATCAACACGCTCTTCCCATGTCTCACCTATNCCAATTAATATTCCTGAAGTCCAAGGTATATTTAGCTTTCCAGCATCAGATATTGTTTTGATTCTTGCCCTAGGATATTTATCAGGACATCTGTAATGNGCTTCGCCAGGTTCCATTAACCTCTCACTTATACTCTCCAACATTAAGCCCATACTAGGATTAGAATTCTTAAATCTTTTCAGCTCTTCAGGTTTTGCTATTCCTAAGTTNGAATGAGGGAAGATACCTTCTTCAAGACAAAGTTCTGACATCGCAATCATATAATCGGATGTTGAATCATAGCCCATNTTGTTTAGCTCTTTTCTATAAACATCATAAACAAGTTCTGGTTTGTCTCCTGAAACAAAAAGCATTTCAGTACATCCAAGCTCGGTTGATTTTCTNGCTGCCTCTAAAACTTTTTCAGGTGAATAAAGCAATTCACCNTCACCAGGCTCATANTTAAAAGTACAGTAGGAACAATTATCTCTGCATAATTGAGTAAGNGGGATGAAAAAATTCTTAGAGAAACTAATCAGGTTGCCTTTATATTTATCTCTTAAGAAATTAGANACAGACATNAGAATAGAAACGTTTTCCATATTTATATCTGTTAAGGATAAAATGTCATTTCTAGTCATATCTACTTCATTTAAAGCTTTCTCTAGGGAANTCCGTATATCNGGAGTTAATTTCTCAACATCACTTACAGGAATATCGTGGGCTTTTAAAATCTCAGCTGAACTGTGAGAATTTAAGAAAATTTTATGAGCTTCATTTAAAGATATCATTTTTGTCGCTTCTCAAAAGAACACTTGAATTCTTATTTGAATTAGAATAATTATACCCTTTTATCAAAACAACAGGAATACCTATATCTTTTTCCATCAAAATACCAGCTGCAGAAGCTATTTCGTCAACTATTGGTATATCTGTGTCATACAAGGGATTTTTAAAGATATCTTTCTTATATCTCTTAATTGGTAAAATTCCATAGCTTCCAATAGATATTTGGGTTAAACCATATCTCCAAGGTCTACCAATCGAGTCTGAAATTATAATTGCAATATCTTTTTTAGTTTCCTTATAAATTGCCTTGGAGATCCTTTTAGCAGAAGCGTTTGGATTTAATGGTAAAAGGACCGCAGCATCTTTTTCGTCAATATTTGACTGATCTATTCCTGCGTTGGCTGTTATAACACCTAGTTTATTTTCAGTAATAATAACACCTTTCTTACTTTTGATTACTCTTNTGGAATTATCCAAAATTAATTGNCATATTTCTTTTGATTTCCCAGTTTTCTGACTTAACAATNCAGCTTTCTTGCTTANCTTTTGNGAGCTTAAACTNACAAACCTATTCTCTGAAATAGAAATAATTTTATGCGCTATGACAATTAAGTCATTTCCACTAAGAGTAATCTTCTTTCTTCTGAGTGCACTTATTATCAATGAAGGGATATTATCTCCAGGTTTAATCTTTGGAATTCCTTTTAAGGGAATCAATTCAACTTTTTTCATTTACCATCTAACTCCAATATTGATTTGGCCATATTTATGGAAACAGTTTTTTTAATCATTCGAATATCTTTAAAAATTGGAACAAGCCCAAGCGACCTAATTTTATTCTCATATTTCTTATCTTCATTATCAATCATCAAATAATCAACTAAATCTTTATAAAAAGATGCCACTCCAAGGACTGACGGNGACAGGCTCTTGGCTTTCATGAAATTTAATACCGGTCCTTTGAAGGCTTTGTCACCAACAATTGGACTGATTGCTACTTTTATTGCCCTGGATTCTTTAACAGCTTTTCTAATACCAGGTACAGATAAAATTGGTCCGATACTTATAATTGGGTTACTTGGACAAAAAATTATAAGCTTTGACCTCTTTATTTTTTCAAGAATTCCCTTTGATGGATTAGATTTTTTAATATTTTTAAAAGTTACCTTCTCTATTCTTGGCTTCATTTTATATTTTATTAAATATTCTTGAAAATGTATCTTATTTCTTCTTGTGGTTATAAAAGTCTCTACTTCTTCATTACACATAGGAAATATATTTGCATTTTTAATTTTAAGTCTTTTTCTTTGCTTATCTACTACTTGTTGTAAATTAAGGCCCTTGCTAATCAACAGCTTCTTTTTTAAGTTCTCAGCTAAGTCTAAATCACCAAGATTAAACCACGAGTCATTACTGTTCCTTTTATTTAAATGATTAAAAGTATCCCCTTTAATCCCCCATCCTTTTTTCCTATCAACCTTGCCAGAGAGCCAATAAAGAATTGAATCAACATCAGGGCTCACCCGAACGTCATATATATCTATGTCATCCGCAGTATTAACAATAATATTTAATTCTTTTAAATAATTTTGAGAATATAATCCTTCTAGAAATTTACCCGCTCCTACACCTCCACCAAAAGTAGTTATCATATATTAAATAATACAAAGAAATTTGACTTTTAATACTTAATTTTATATCTTATCCCAATTGGTGTTTGCGAAAGCTTAAAAGGGAAGTTGGTGTAAGTCCAACACAGACCCGCTGCTGTAATAAGTTAACACTTTTAGTTAATTAGCCACTGTTTTAAAAATGGGAAGGCAACTAAAAGAACTTTAAGTCAGAAGACCTGCCAATTAAATTTTTTATTTTTCTTCGAGGTCAAAGGAAAGATAGGCTAAAACCTAATTTTTTTTAAATCAAACTTGAAGGAAAGGAGTATAATCAATATGAAATTCCCTTTTCTATTACTATTTTTAATTTTCAGTTTTATCGTTGAGGCCAAGACTGATAGTAAAGATTCAAATTCTAAAGTCTATGAATCAACATCAGATTTAACCTTTTCAAATCCTAAAATTTCTAATTCTGATATTTTATTCTCTCAATTTGGAGGATCAGCTACAGTAATTACGGAATACGACATTAAAAAGTCTGGCGCTAGTGATGTTCAGGAATTACTAAGGAAGATACCAGGTCTATCTGTTAAGCAATCAGGCGGTAGAGGTGGGATTGTTAGTATATTTTCCCGTGGAAGTGAAAGCGACCATAATCTAGTAATTATTGATGGTGTAAAAGTCAACGAAATCGGTGGTTACTACGACTTTTCAAGGCTTAGCGTTAATAATATAGAACAAATAGAGGTATTAAGAGGGCCACAGGCTGCTCTTTACGGACCAGGAGCTATGGGCTCTGTAATAAGTATAAAAACTAAGAAATACAATGAGAAGAATACAGTTTCTTTTAGCGCAGCTTTGGGGTTAGGTGAATCACCATCTAGAGGACTTCAAAGTAATGGTGGAACATATTTTACAAACGAAGAGTCTATTAATATTTCTGGACCTATTTCAATCAATAAAAATAATGACTATCTTAAGTTTGGATATTCAGTTGGTTTTAAAAGAATTGATGATAATGGGCACATGCTAAAAAATAACAGCCATGATAAGGCTGATTTAAATGCTGGCTTAAGTTTATTTACTGCTGATAATAAATTAAAAGTTCAGGCTAGTTTTGGCAAGAAAAAAGTAAAATATCATTATCCAACTGATAGTTCTGGCAATACTGAAGGGACACCTTTTCTAAATACTCAAAAAGATAGAAGGCATATCACATCGAGAGCAATAAATCTAGAATATAAAGTTGCAGAACCACTAACACTTGGAACTACTTACAAGTACTGGTACATGCATAAATGGATCGAATCGGGTTACCAAGCATGGAATGGCGTGGAAACTAATAGTGATACAAATTTCTGGGAAAAAAGGGAAGGCTTTGATTATTATGCAAAGCATTCGAAAAATTTTAACACCATATCCGTTGATACTTTGATAGGATACGATTCTTCAGTGGAGAGTAGCGACTATAACGCATACGGCGGGACTTACTACGGGCATGATGATAGAATAACCCAGTATTATGGGAATATAAACTTCCAACTACCTCATGAAATATCAATTAATCCTGGCATAAGAAAAATTCACCATGAAACCCACGGAGGTTACAGCTTACCCTCAGTCTTCTTATCTAAGAATTTTTCGCAAACTTTAACAAGAGTTAGGGGAGGATTCAGTAAGGGGGTTAAATATCCAAACACCTACGAATCCTATAGTCAAAGTTACATGTTAAGACCTGAAAGACAAAAGTCATATGAAATAGGTATAGATCAAAATATAAGAAAAAATATTAGCTTAAGTGCTACATATTTTGATACAAAAATTTATGACTTAATAACTTATACAGGCTGGACAACTGGTACTCAATCCGGTGCAAAATATGATAATATTCAAGAAGCATCCAGTAACGGATTAGAGTTATCGACTTTAATAAGTTTTCCAAATAATTTAAAAACCAAATTATGGTATACGCATCTTAAAACGAATGTAGAAAAGAATGGAAATTATGGCGGTGATGCAAATTGGCCAGATGGAAAAGATCTATTAAGAAGACCNAGAAAAAGTGGTGGTTTCACAGTTAGTAAATCNAGTGAGGCTTACAATATATCTTTGGATGGATCTTACACGGGCGGAAGATGGGATTACCAATCATCAAATATAAGACTTTGGAACAAGCCCTTCTGGAACTTNGATGTTTACGCTGAACATAGTCTTGATGCATTTAGCAATCATTACAATTTAAAACCTTTTATCAAAATTAAAAATATCTTTGATGATGAAAGGCAAGAGATATTAAATTTTGAATCNCCTGGAAGAANAACTATGGTTGGAATTANGGGTGAAATATAATAAAAAAATATTTTATTTTGATGAACNAGTAAAAAACATTACTATATANTGATGAAGATAATNTCCCTCATACCAAGTGCAACAGAGATTCTCTGTGCACTTGGTTTAGAAGACAGTATCTATGGTGTTAGCCATGAATGTGATTTCCCTGAATCAATAAAAAACAAAAAAGTGNTTTTAAATACAACTGTGGACTTTAAAAAGTTAAATAGTTTGCAAATAGATGAAGCTATAAATGAAAGCGTANGTTCAAATAAGCCTATTTATNTACTTGATATNGAAACAATAAACAAAATAAAGCCTGATTTTATTATTACTCAAGATCTATGCGAGGCATGTGCTGTTTCTACTATTCAGATAGAAGAAATATTATCAAAACTCTCGAAAAAACCAGAGATTATAACAACTAGTCCCAAATCAATCGAAGAAATAAANAAATCTATACTATTGATAGCAAAGAAGTTTAATGTCGAAGCTAAAGGCATCGAGCTCGTTAATAAAATAAATGGAGAAATAAAAACTATTTCATCTCTTACAAAAAATATAATNGATAAGCCNAGAGTTTTTTGTATGGATTGGATGAATCCTATCTATTCTGCAGGTCACTGGGTTCCGGAAATAGTNAATATTGCAGGTGGAACAAATATTAAANTAGNNGGGAATCAAGATTCAAAAAGGATTACATTCGAGGAGCTACTAGAATTCGCACCACATTTTATATTCATAATGCCTTGCGGGTTCGAGATAGAACGAACTCTAAATGAAATTAATGTTTTACTCGAAAATCCGCAACTGAATAAAATACCAGCCTTTAACAGCGGGCAAGTTTATATAGTAAATGCGAACGCATACTTCTCGAAACCCACCTATAGNTTAGTTGAAGGAGTTAAAATTATTACTCGAACNATAAATCAGAAAANTTTTAATTATGAGCCTGAACCAGACGCAATACTAAATCTTCANAATTATATGCATTTCGAATCTTTTGCTGGCTAAAAGTTAATNTAAAATTAACNTTTAGGTGTAGCAAATTCTGATCCNTCAGTAATGCCTTCGTTACTACTAGGTGGCGTACCATCTGTCAAAGAATCTGAAGNAGGTCTCTGAGTTTCACCTGAAGCGCTATCTGCAGCACCTTCGTTTTCTCCAAAATTTGTAGCCGCAATCCAATAAAGTGCAATAAAGCTTAAAGCTAGCATTATACCTGTCATGAACACTCCTCCTTGATAACTTAAAGTGTAAGCTTTAGAATTGTACTATAATTATGATTAAGAAATCAACTAAGAATATATCTATAGATATTATCCTTAAGAAATTTAACTTTATTGAGGAAGGGTCGATAATTTTTTTTCATGATAATCATTATCTACTTGCATCGTGCATGGAGATGCAATCTGTTATAAACTTTGATGATAGCATGGACTTTAAATTGGTCTTCAACCCTATAATGCAAGGAGATTTTCCTACTTTAGAGTTAAAAATTGAATTTTATAAAAACAAGGTAAAAGTCGAGTCAATATCTAATCTTTTGTCTATCGACAATATTAATGAAGTTGAGAATATCTGTAATTATTTCTCTTCTAATAGCTTACCTTTAATAGTTTTCAGCAAAAAGAATAATTCTTTAAAGATTTTCGAACTAAAAAATCAATTCATTAATGAATTAGCAGAGAATCTTAACCATTTCAAAATTGACATTAAAGATATAATAAAAAATACTAACAATTAAAGGATTAGGTGGATAATTTGAGCTTTGCGAAAATCACTGGGACCGGCGTTTATATTCCAGAAAAAATACTTTCAAATAAGGATTTAGAATCTCTAGTTGATACTTCAGATGAATGGATAAAAGCAAGAACAGGTATTTCAGAAAGAAGGATTCTTGAAAAAGATAAAGCTACTTCAGATATGTGCTATGAGGCTTGCCTTCAAGCATTAGAAAACTCTTCTACAGATCCTAATGAAATTGATGGAATTATAGTTGGAACAGTCACACCTGACTACATGACCCCATCAGTTGCATGTCTGCTTCAAGATAAACTAAAGACCAGAAAAGTTTTTGCATTTGATGTCTCAGCAGGATGCTCAGGATTCATTTACTGTCTTAATATTGCAAAGGCAATGATTGAAAATGGACAGGTAAAAAAACTCCTTGTAGCAGGATCAGAAAACTTATCTAAGATTGTTGATTACACTGACAGAGGAACTTGCATACTTTTCGGGGATGGTGCGGGTGCAGTTGTAATTGAGGCGAGTGAGACGCCAGGAATTATGTCTGTCTGTTTAGGCGCTAGTGGTAAAGAAGCAGAGCTATTATATACACCCGGTGGTGGATCAAAAGACCCCAATGGCTCACGTTTTCTTGTAATGCACGGAAAAGAAGTCTTTAAAGAAGCGGTCAAAGTAATTCAATCAAACTCGCTAGAAGCTATTGATGCTGCGGGAATAACACCCAACGAAATAGACTTATTTATACCTCATCAAGCTAATATGCGTATTATTGAAGCAGCTAGAGAAAGGCTAGACCTCCCAATAGAAAAATGTTTTGTGAATATTGCAAAGTACGGAAATACTTCGTCTGCCTCAGTACTATTGGCGCTACACGAAGCACTTAATGAATCAAAGATTAAGAAAGGGGATAACGTCTTATTCTCTGTTTTTGGGGCTGGTTTTGCCTGGGGTTCAGCAGTTATAAAATGGTAACAAATAATAAATTTAATATTAATGAAATCAAACTGACAGTGCCCAAATATTCAAAGAATAAAGATAATCCCTCTTCAGCTAAAACTATCGAAGAAATCAATGAACTTGAGCTTATCAAAGAAATTAAAGAAATTAGTAAAACTAAAAAATTCTTTAGTAAAAGAAATTTTCATAATAAAGATCTGGTTTTTTTTGGCATGGGAGGATCAAGCCTTGGGATAAAAACTATAATTCAAACCTTATCAAAAGAAGACGATTTCAAGAAGAATGTCTTTTTATTAGATAATCTTGATGGTGAGGAATTTGAAAGAATTTTTGATAAGATAAATATTAAATCAACCAACTTTGTTTTTATCAGCAAGTCTGGAAGTACTTTTGAAATAAAGAAATTATTAAAAGAGACCATTAAAAAGCTTGCTTCCAAAAGTATCAAAATTAGTTCATCTATATATTTTATTACAGAGAATAACAATGGTTATTTAAATAAGTTTGGTAAGAAAGAAAATATTCCTACTTTCTATATAAATCCNTATATTGGTGGTAGATTTTCTGTCTTAAGTAAATGCTCACTTATTCCTTGCCAAATGATGGATATTAATTGGAAAAAGATTATCATGGGGGCTCTAAGCTCTTATGAGATAATTCTAAAAAGTAAATTTATTCCAATTAACTCCTTAGCTAATTTCTATTATAAGAACCTTAATAAAGGTAAGACTAATACTGGCATTATGTCATACAAAAATAATATGGAATATTTTGGTGAATGGTTTATGCAGTTATGGGGTGAAAGCTTAGGTAAAATTTCTGAAGATGGAGTATCGACTGGACTAACACCAATAAGATATTTAGGTCCTAAAGATCAGCATTCTCAAATGCAGCTTATACTTGATGGGCCTAAAGACAAGACTCTAACAGTTTTATCGATTAAAAATAATAAGAAAGGAAATTCTGAACTCAACAGGTCGGCACTAAAGGAAAAGAACGCAACTGTTAAAGCATTAAATATAAAAAAGATTCCTTGTGTCGAAGTAGAGATTAATAGGCTAAGCGAAGAAAGTCTTGGCTCATTATTGATTGTTTTTCAGCTAACAACTATAATTCTTGCTAAAAAAATGAAGGTTAATCCATTTAACCAACCTGCAGTAGAGCTAATTAAAAAAAATCTAACTTTTTAAAAGAACTTCTTATCTAGAGAGTATCTTCCGCCCCCAACAAATAACAGTGAATATGCTAGTCCTACAAGACACAATTGGTATCCATAGGTGTCATAAGTAGGAAAATATCCATCGTCAAGATGTGCAACCCATATTCCNACACACATAACAATTATAATTCCTAATGCTGCCAATCTAGTTAATAANCCTAGAGCTATGGCNATTCCTCCAAAAAATTCTACAAACACNGCCACTGCTGTTGCCCACATTGGAAACCCAAAATTTACACTCCANGAAAGAGCTTTTTGCTCGAAATCTGAAATCTTATACCATCCAGCAGGGATGAAAGTCAAAGCAAGAATAAGCCTTGGTAACAAAGATGCCCAAGATGAAGAAGTACTCAAAATCCACATTAGAAAAATTATAACCAACAAGTGTCATTTATCAATTTACATTGTGTAGACTAGTGTCATGGAGCTGTGGATAAAAGTCTTTGAAGTTATACTTCCAGTAATTATTGTTATTCTTACTGGCTTTGCTTTTGGTAAGNTGACAAATGTAAACCTAAAGCCCATAAATCTTTTGCTATTATATATATCAACTCCATGCCTAATATTTTCCTCTCTAATTGATGGAAAAATTACAATNGAAGCTGCTTACCAAATACTNATAGCGGGCTCATTGATGATATTTATTGGAATGGGAATTTTNTCAATAATATTGAAAGTTTTAAAAAAAGATATAGTAACCTTTTTAAACCCTTTNGTCTTTCCAAATACAGCNAATATGGCTCTTCCAATAGCTCTATATGCTTTTGGAANCCAAGCGTTTGAATACGCGATAATCTTTACAACAATTGTATTCTTTTATCACTGTTCTATTGGGATATTTATATTAAATGGGCCAAAAAAAATTATTGAAGTATTTAAGACTCCCTTNATCTANGCAGTTACTTTAGCTCTGCTTCTTAATAATTTAGATATAAANGTTAACGTTGGTCTTAATAATGCTATAAATNTGNTAGGNACCACCAGTATTCCATTGATGATGTTTAGCCTTGGGCATAAGCTTTCTGAGACTACAATAGTCAACCTTAACGAGAACCTACTTCTGGGATTCCTTCGATTATTTTTAGGTTCAATACTTGGGTTTGGAATCTGCAAAATCTTAGGGGTTCAAGGTCTNATAGCAAAAGTTATGATTCTTCAATTTTCTATGCCTTCAGCAGTTTTTAATTTTATACTATCTGACAGATACAATAAATCACCAGAGAAAGTAGCTTCTTTAGTTTTTGTTTCTACCGTTTTGTCTATTTTATTTATTCCAATTATTTTATATCTTTTAATGAAGTAAGATGTTTTTTTATCTCAAAATCTAACTCAGTTTTAAATCCATTCTTAAGAAGAATTTTATTAGATTCCCATATATTAANGGACTTNTGGACCAGCCTGGCAGATAACGATATATCTTTAAAGATAANCTTAGTCTTAAGATAAACTGTAATTTGAGAGAAAGGATGAACATCAATCTCTATCCTTCCNCGTCTAATCTTTGATGGGCCATAAGTTCCACTNAAGGCCAAAGTGGGTATACGACTTGCATCAGTTTCAATTTTTGCAATAAGTTTTTTCATGATTTTTTGGGAATCAGTGTTGATTCCAATCATTCCAATAAGGCCTTTCTTTTTTGAAATTATGGATAGAGAGCTATNTAGCTCGGAAGGTAACAATTCCCCATCGCTTCCATANCCTAGAACAGCAATTTTTGTATCCACTGATGTTTCGACTTTCTTTAAAGCTGACAACATTATAGAGTCNGCTAANGGACTTGATAGACCTGGCTCGTCTCCTTTAGCTATNACGTCNCCTCCAACATCAATACCAACAATCAAATCNATTTTATTTTTTTTACAAAATTCTTTAAGATCNTTAGCAATTTTAGTAGAACTGTTAAAAATGTTAACTAATAAAATTTTTTCTTTTAATACTTTTGAGGCTTTTGATTCACTAAAGAACAGTCCATCTTGAGTTTTAGTTTTTTCCGTTGCCCAACACAAGCTATCATTAATATTAACAACATTAACTATTTGGTCAAAAGGTCGGGGACCAGGAAATGGATCGATTGAATATCTTTCCCATGGTATGCCACCCAGAACACATTTAATTCCAAAAGACTCTAGGTGGAGCTTGGTTGGAATTGTTCCAATAACATCAGCTCCCCCGCCTATTCCAACAAGCAGAGCTTTCTTATATTTTGAAAAAGATTTCAGCATAGGATTTATTAGGTATTATAACGTAACGAGATAAAAATGGATAAAATTGAAATTAAAAGTTCTGACTATTTTTTCAAAGGGAACATGGAAGTTCCTGCAGATAAATCTATTGCTCACAGGGCGCTGTTTATAGCTTCTCTCAATAAAGACATGACAAAGATATCTAATCTTGCTATGTCTGAGGATGTGAGAACCATAGCTAGTGATCTGCAGACAACTATAAAATGTCTTGCTGATATAGGTGTACAGTTTGCGGAAGTTAAAGGAAATATTTTTGTTCGTGGACGAGGTGCTAAGGAATTTGTTGCATCAGAAGGGATATTAGATTGTGGTAACTCTGGAACAACAGCAAGACTTATGATGGGTCTTTTAAGCGGTCAAAGCTTTGAATCCAGATTAGATGGTGATGATTCTTTAAGAAAACGTCCAATGGGCAGAGTGATCGAGCCACTTCAGAAAATGGGTGCATTAATATTGTCTACCGAAGGTAATTTGCCACTGGCAATTTCGCCTTCTCAGCTGAAGGGGTTAAAGTTCAATTTAGAATTAGGTTCTGCTCAAGTCAAAACTGCACTTATTTTTGCTGCCTTATGCGCTGAGGGTGAGACAAGACTTAAAGAAATTAAAAAATCCAGAAATCATACTGAAATAATGCTTAAATCATGTACAAACAACTTAACTATCGAAAATGATGAAATCATTATTCAACCTGAGCCTAAGATAGAAATTGAATCTTTTGATATACCTGGCGATCCTTCGTCCGCAGCTTTCTTTATTGTCGCTGCTCTATTGAATAAAAATTCGGAACTTAACATAAAGAATGTTTGCTTGAACAGCACTAGGGTTCATTTCATCGAAATTTTGAAAAAAATGGGTGCAGAAATTGAGACTACAAATGCTCATGAAATAAGCGGCGAATTAATCGGCGATGTTTTGGTGAAAAGCAGTAATTTAAAATCTATAAAGATTGAGAAGGATTCTATTCCATTGGTAATAGACGAAATACCCATTCTATCTCTTGCCTGTTCTGTAGCTGAGGGAACCTCAGAAATTTTAGATGCAGGTGAACTAAGATTTAAGGAATCTGATCGAATAAAGACTACCGTGAGTGAGTTAAAAAAACTTGGTAGCGATATAGAGGAAACTGATAATGGTATTTTAATAAATGGAAAAGATAGCCTTAAGGGGGCAGATTGCGAAAGCCATATGGACCATAGGATAGCAATGACGCTTGCGGTTGCAGGAACAATAGCTAAGGGTCTTACCTCAATAAAAGAACCAGGATGTGTTTCAATATCATTCCCAAATTTNTTTGAGACACTTAANAATTTTAGGAAATAGTAGCTTTATGATTATAACAATTGATGGTCCCGCAGGTGTAGGAAAAGGAACGATAGCAAAGGCGATATCAAAATCNTTTGGCTTTAGATATTTGGACTCNGGNGCNATGTATAGAGCCCTAGCCCTTTTTGCCGACTTAAATGGTGTAACAGAAAAAGACTTAANTAANTTAAAAAAAATACTAATAGATCTTCATATTCAATTTANCGATGAAGAAGGTNGNGAAAGAGTTTTACTAAATACTGATGATGTTACAGAAGAAATAAGAACTAATGAAATATCAACTTTAGCTTCTAAGTTTGCTGCTAATGATTTTGTTAGAAAAATACTCAGAGAGATGCAAAGAAGGTTAGTTAAGAATAAAGACTANATTGCTGAAGGGAGAGATATGGGAACTTATGTTTTTCCTGANGCTAANCATAAGTTTTATTTAGATGCTGACTTNGAAATAAGNGCAAAAAGAAGAGCTAATCAATTAAAAGAAATATTAGGAATTAATATGAACGAAGAAAGGGTTTNAAAAGAAATAAAAGATAGAGATCGGTTAGATATGACTAGAGAATCTTGTCCACTCCATCCTGCCGATGATGCTGTTATAATAGACACNAGTAGNATGNCTGTTAATGAGGTAGTTTTAAAAATCGAATCGGTGATAAANAATGCCTAAGAAGCTAATAATTTCAGATAGCGCTGGAGTTTGTTTTGGAGTTGAGAAAGCAGTNACNACTGCCGAAGAAGTTTTAAATGAAAATTCAAATAAAAATGTAAAATCATTTGGCCCATTAATTCACAACCCNCAAGTTGTAGATATTTTACAAAAAAAAGGTTTATCTGTAGTTGATGAGATAAAGAAAAATGAGAAAGGAACAATAATTATAAGAGCCCACGGGATACCCAATTATCAAGAAAAAAACTTAGAAGAATCAGAAATNAACGTNATTGANATGACTTGTCCAATAGTTAAAAAATTACAATTTGCTGTGAAATATTTATCTGACAATGGNTATTTTGTTATTATAGTTGGAAATAATAAGCATCCTGAGGTTATAGGTGCAAAAAGTTACGCTAAAGATGAAAGTGTTATGGTAATCAAAGATAAAAATGAGCTTATNTTAGATCAAATACCAGGAAATAAAATTGGTGTCGTAGCACAAACNACTATCCCTAAAGAGCTTTTCTGGGATGTAGTAGATATATTTAANTCAATTNGTAAGATTAATATAAAAGCAATTGATACTTTNTGTGACGATATAAACAACAAACAAATTGAATCAAAAGAAATCGCTAAAGATGTAGANATTATGTTTGTGATTGGGGGTAAGAATAGTTCAAACACAAAAGAGATTGCTGATATATGTAAACATGTTAATAAAAATACTTATCAAATTGAAACATTNAAAGAGATTAANGATNTAAATATGTGTTTAGAAAATAAAGTTATAGGGATTACNGCAGGTGCTTCAACTCCACCTTGGCTAATTAAGCAAACTATTGATGGAGTTCTTCATGGCGGATGAAGCTAAAAAAAAATTAAGTTTAAAGAAAGTAGCAATTCTTCTTATACTCACCTTATTTATTATTAGTGCAATGCTTTCTCTTTCGCCTGGTGAAAGAATAGCAGTAATAGAAATTGATGGGGTTATAAAAAATCCAAAGGAATACTTGNATAGCATCAAAGAAATTTCNGAGGACTCTTCAGTTAANGGCGTGATAGTNAGAATAGACTCTCCTGGNGGGACTGTTGGTTCATCGCAGGAGATACATGATTCATTAATTAAGCTTTCAAAGAAAATACCTACAATTGCAAGTATTGTTGATATAGGGGCCTCTGGTGGATATTTAATAGCCTGTGGAACTTCCTATATTTTTGCTAANGCTGGATCAATAACTGGGAGTATTGGTGTAATTAGTCAATATTATAATTTTTCTAAACTTATCAAGTTTCTAAAGTTTGATATTGAAGTCATCAAGTCTGGTGAAATGAAAGACCTTAGTAGTCCGACNAGGAGTTTAAATAATAAAGAAAAAAAGTTACTTAATTTACTGGTTAGCGATATTCATCAGCAGTTTAAAAAAAGTGTTGCAGATAGAAGAGGTTTAACAGAAGANGAATCTAATTTGGTGTCTGATGGTAGAGTTTTTTCTGGNAATCAAGCGCTTGAACTTAAATTAATCGATAANATTGGTGGACTTGAAGCGGCNATAATATATATCGAGAACGAAGTAGGNATTGAGAATCTAAGNNTAGAATACTACCCTAAGAAAGAAGAGAAGCTTCTTGATGGAATAATTCCTTCTATAGATAACTCAGCAATAACGAATATGNTAAATAAAAAGCTTTACTACCTTTATTCACCTAAATTTTAAATATGTTAAACTGTATTCTATGCTAAAAACCTTGCTCATAATACTNTTATTCATTGCTTCAATCACTTTTATCTTTCAAAATCAACTTATATTTATTCATGCTTTTTCAATTNACTATGATATGAAAATCTTTCAAATAACTGATATTCAAATGAATAATTCTATTCTAATGATTTCTGCCTTTATTCTAGGGTCTCTCATATCATTAATCCTGATTGGATCTAGCCTATATAGAAAAAGCTTAAAAAACAATGAGTTGAAGAAACAAATAGCAGNTCTAGAGAGTGGTAGTGTTTCGAGGGATGATAGAAGGTTATGAGAAAACCAAGTTGGATAAAATCAGAGATCCCAACTGGGAGNAACTTTAACGACCTTAAATCAATAGTTTCAAAAAATAAGCTTAATACAGTTTGTGTAGAGGCTAAGTGTCCAAATATTGGAGAATGCTGGAGNTTAGGAACNCTAACTTTTATGATTTTAGGTGATACNTGCAGTCGAAGTTGTGGTTTTTGTGCTGTAAAAACTGGCAGAGGNTTAAACATTGATTATCTAGAACCTAAAAGATTGGCTAGAGGAATTCTNGACTTAAAAAACAATAACGCATTGATAAATCATATTGTTTTAACTTCAGTAAATAGGGACGATAAAAATAATGAAAGCGCAAGAATATTTGCAAATTCGATTAAAGAAATTAAAAATCTTGATTTGGATATTAAAGTCGAAGTTTTAATCCCAGACTTTCTAGGTGATGAAGAATGCTATAAGTTGATACTTGGAGCTAAACCGGACGTGGTTAATCATAACATCGAAACAGTTAATAGACTTTATAGATTTAAGCAAAGTACCGGTACAGATATCAAAAGAGCTGTTAGACCTCAAGCAATATACGAAAGATCGCTATCACTTTTAAAATTCTTTAGTGAAGCAAAAAATATAGTTACTAAATCTGGGATAATGATTGGACTTGGGGAAACCAAGGATGAGATATTTGAATGCATTAATGATTTAAACTCTGTAGGGTGTCAAATTATTACAGTAGGTCAATACCTTCAGCCCTCTAAAGATTTCATTAATGTTTCGAAGTTCTATACACCAAAAGAATTTGAGGAAATAAAGAAGTATTCTGAACAAAAGAATAATATTATCACTGCTGAATGTGGTCCAATGGTTAGAAGTTCTTATCATGCTGAATCGCAATTAAAAAATGCAAAATCAAATCTAGAAGAAGGTGTCATCAATTGAAGTTTGTTTTAATTCAAGCTGATGGAATACCTGACAGACCATTAGAGGAGCTTCAAGGAAAGACACCCTTAGAAGCTGCAAAAACTCCTTTTATGGACCAATTAGTACAATTATCCGAAATGGGTACAATCAATCATATACCTAAAGGAATGAAGTCTGGCAGTGACGTAGGTAATCTAAGTGTCTTAGGATACAACCCGGAGAAATATTTTACAGGTAGGTCACCTATTGAAGCAGAAAGTATAGGTATTGATTTAGAGCCAGCCGATATATGCTACAGGTGCAATTTAGTTAATATTGTAAATAAAAATGGAAAAGAGTTCATGAATGATCATTCAGCCGGACATATTGACACAGAGGTATCCAAGAAAATTATAAGTGCTTTAAGGGAAGAGATTGAAGACGATGAGTTCAAATTATATCAAGGGGTTAGTTATAGACATATTTTAGTTTGGAAAGGTGGCTGTAATAATCTGGAAACTACCCCCCCTCATGACATACTTGAAAAAGATATTATTCAGTATCTGCCAACAGGCCCTGGCTCTGTTAGATTAAGAGATTTAATGAGGCAAGCTAGAATTAAAATAAAAAAGGTAAAAAATCTTATGCCTGAGTTGAAAAATTCAGATTGTAGCGACATCTGGCTTTGGGGACAAGGGAAAAAACCTACATTACCCCATTTTAACTCTATTCATAAAATAAATGGTTCTGTAATTTCTGCGGTTGATCTAATCAAAGGAATTGGCAAATTATGCGGGCTAAATGTGCTTAATGTAGAAGGTGCAACAGGGTATTTAGATACAAATTATAAGGGCAAGGTTAGTGCTGCACTTGAGAGTTTAAAAAAAGATGACTTCTGCATGATTCATATAGAAGCTCCGGATGAAACGGGACATGAAGGAGACTATGAAAAGAAAATTCGGGCAATAAGTGACCTTGATGAAAAAGTAGTAGGTCCTATAATAGAAGGACTCAAAGCAGGGCATGATGAATATAAAATCTGTATTGTATCTGATCATCCTACACCGGTAGATATAAGAACTCATAGTTACGAATATGTACCATACTTAATCTTTGATTCTAGATTAAACAAAAACAAGCACAACCAAAACACATTCAGCGAAAGATCAGCAAACGAATCAAGCTTAATCCATGATGATGGTCATAAGCTACTTGCTTCTTTCCTTAAGAATTAATTTAGCTTTATCCCATGCGTCTTCATCTTTGGCGCCTTCAGACTTTAATCTTAAAAATATCTTTGCTCTTTCATTGAACTTGTCACTACTATTATTTAATGCAATTTCAGGATTAACTTTTTTTATTCTACAAATATTAGCAACAGTGAACAATATATCCCCTAGCTCATCTTCAATACTAGCTGCATCTTTAGATAAACTCGCTTCCCTGAACTCCTTTATTTCAGAAGCTAGCTTTAGTAAAATACTTTCTTCAGATGGAAAATCTAGACCAGACTTAGAATACGACTTAGAGATGTCTATTGCACGAATTAACGAAGGAGCAGATTTTGAGAATTCACGGCTCTTGTTTTTATTCTCTTTAGATTTTTGCTCGTTCCATATACTTAATGCTTCTTCTTCGTCCTGAGCTTTTCTATCACCAAAGACATGTGGGTGACGTCTAATTAGTTTATCATTTAGTGCAACAAGAACGTGGCTTAGATTAAACAAATTTTCTTCTTCCGCAATATTTGATAGAAATAAAACTTGCAAGAGAAGATCGCCCACCTCTTCCTTTAAGTTTAAGATATCTTCACTATCTATTGCCTCGACAACCTCATAAGCCTCCTCTATTACATAAGTCCTTAAAGTTTCAAAGGTTTGCTTTTTATCCCAGGGGCATCCATTCTCAGCTCTTAAAGCCTTTGTGGTCCTTATTAAATTCCTTAATTCTTTTGCTATATCACTCAAATCATATCTCAAATATTTTAGGAAAAGAAGTTAAGTTTCTGCAACCCTTTTCAGTAACAACGACAGTGTCTTCTATTCTAATTCCCCCAATTTTGGGATAGTAAAGTCCGGGTTCAATTGTAATTACATTATTAGATTTTAATACTTCACTTAAT
>NZWH02000013.1 GCA_002701865.2 bacterium
TTTCCAAGCCCTATTTCAAACTTAATAAGATTCTTTTTCGAATAAACTCTTATAGGTACGAGAGTATATCCTTTAATCTTTGTTTTACCTATGAGCTTCCTAATTTCAATTTTATTGAGTAGGAGTTTTCTATCTCTTGTTTCCTCATGAGTAAAATATGATGAATTATTATATTTGGGTATATAGGAATTTATAACAAAAACCTCGCCTTTCCTAATGATTGCATAGCTCTCTTTGATACTTAATTGACCCTCTTTGATTGATTTTACTTCTGAGCCTGACAGAACAACACCTGCCTCAAACTTTTCTTCAATATGAAAGTTTCTATTTGCATTTGGATTTGATGAGTAAATCGCCATATTAAAAAAGAGTCATGACACCAAAAGCTGCCGAGATTGTTGTCAATGGTGCAAGGTCTTCTTGAGTTTCAGTTGCATTCTTAAGTTTTCGAACTGAATTTAATGCATCGTAATACAACCTATCATCATTAATTAATTTACCCAAAGTTCCTTCTCCAGAATTAATTTTTGTCACTAAAGAATTTAAATTCTTTGATAAGTCATTAATAGAATTATAGAGCTGCTCATCATTAATCAGCTTTCCAAGAGACCCATCTCCCGAAGCAAGTTTGTCTGTAAGCATATTAATTTTTTCTAAAGTCTTCTTCGCTTTATCGTATACAGACTTATCGTTGATAAGAAGGCCCAATGTTCCGTCTCCTTGATCTATCTTTTTTGTAATATTAGAGAAAAAATCTAAACTGGACTTCAAATCTTCGTATATGCCAGGGTCATTAACAAGCCTTCCAATAGTACCCTTCGAATTAGCAACATTAGAAACAATTATATTTAAATTTGAAAGTATTGATTTAATCTGGTCGTTATATTCAAATAGCTGTGAATTAAACATATCAACGGTTTTATCTAATTTAGTAACCAAAGAATTAAAGTCGACTGGCTTAGTAGATAGCATGACCCCACCATCACTCAATATCCTGGAATTAGATGAACCAAAAGTAATACCAATATAAGTGCTTCCCAAGAGACTAGTCATGTTAATAGAGGCAATAGAGTCATCTTTTAAAATTACATCTTTATCTATTGAAACTACAACTGCAACATTTTGGCCGGATAAAGTTATTTCTTTTACCCTGCCAACCTCAACTCCTGAAAGCTTTACTTCGTTTCCAACTCTAAGTTCACCAACAGAAGAAAAGTAGCTAGTATAAGTATTTTCTTTCTTTAAAAAGTCAACTCCTGATACCACCTCAAATAGAACTAAAAGAGTTACGATTCCTAAAACAAAAAAAGTCCCTAACTGCATTTTTTTATTCATATGAACATTCTACCTAAATTGGCTCTAAAATTGCATTATTTGAATTTTTAACATCCGAGGAATTGCCTGTTATAACTATGCTACCATCCTCTAGAATAGAAATTTTATCAGCTATTGAATATGCAAAATCAATGTCATGGGTGACAACTACCTGAGTTATGGAGCTCTTACTTTTTAACTTGTTGATTATTTGTGAGATTATTTTGGTATTAATTGGGTCTAGCTCAGCAGTAGGCTCATCATACAGAAGTATGTCTGGGGCAATAATGAGAGATCTTGCAATGGCAACCCTTTTTCTCATACCTCCACTTAAATCCGAAGGCATTCTTAGTGCTGCTTCTTGAATACCTAAGTCTGACAATATTTCATATGCTTTACTAACCCTTTCTTCTTTGGTACCAATCCTATGTTCGTCAAGATAAATAGTAATATTATCTAAAACACTTAATGAGTTTAATAAGGCAGATGACTGAAAAATATAAGATAAAATAAGATTATTCTTTTCAACACTTTCATGTATATCTTCATTGTCTATGATGATTCTTCCAATATCAGGAGCTATAAGCCCGATAATCATCTTTAATAATACAGATTTTCCGGTACCTGATTTACCGAGAATTACATGAACCTCTTTATTTAGAAATTCGCAATCCACCCGNTCAAGAACAGTTTTTCCATCAAAGCTCTTTGAAACCTTGTCTAATTTTATAGAAGAAAAATTTTTCATAATAAACCCACTAGGATTAACAATCTTGTCAAAAAGTAATCTAGGACTAAAATAGATATAAAGGAGGCAACAACAGACTTAGTTACAGAATTTCCTATTTCNCTAGGGCCCCCCGATGCGAGTAAACCTACTGAACATGATACTATTGAAATCGTTACAGCGAAAAACAAAGATTTTATAATGCCAACNGANATATCTGAAATNGTAACCACTTGACTAAGATCATTATAGAATGAAGAAAAAGAGACTGATATAGTTTGATTCATAGAAGAAACAAANGAGCCTCCAAGCCATCCAATCAAATCCATATATATTACCAAGAAAGGTAACGTTACAATACAAGCAAGAAACCTTGGAAGAACAAGAAATCTTACAGGATCAATCTTCATAGTTTCTAANGCTGAGATTTCTTCATAGATTTTCATAGATGATATTTCAGCAGTTATAGAAGAACCAACTCTNCCTGCCATCAAAATTGCTGCCATAACAGGTGCTAATTCTGTACATAGAGAAAGTCCAACAATGCCACCAATTTTATCCTCTATNCCATACCCAGAAAGTTGTATTCCTGTCTGCAAAGCNANGACGGACCCTATAGACAATGAAATAAGAGCTGCAACNGGGAGAGTCCTGTTACCCATATCAAAGACTTGATAAAAGAACTTGTCTGCATTGTTTGAAAAATATTTAATTGATTTTAGAGTCTTCCATAAAAGATCTAAAAATTCACCTATTCCCACTGTTATTTTTACAAAACTACTCATAAACTTATAGGTATATATAATATTCTAATTTTTGTTTTGTCACCAGTTTCAAATCCCAACAATCCACCCAAAATATTAAATTTATTTGAATTTACTCTTGATTCGTTTGAAATAATAGGAAAAATAAAGTTTAAACTGAACTTTTTTCTTTTTTCAATTTTATAATTTTTATAACTTATAAAGTTAAAAAGTATGGAAGTTTCAGAAGAGAAATTATCATCTCTAATTCTTAATATTGACCATAGAGGGGACCATATTTTCCTTACTTTTATATTATTAGAGAAAAAACTTTCCACAGGAGAAAAAATCCTAAGGTCATATCCATTNAGATCTGAATCAATAGAATACAGAGGCCAAAAGCTAGANAACTCCTTTTTTATTATATTCTTTCTTAAGTCATAGTATGTATCTTGTTTNTATAAGAAGAATAGAAAGCTTTTGGTTTTAAAATAATCTGTACCTAAAATTTCATTCTTATATTTATATATAGGCCATAAGAAGAAACCTTTTTCAACATTTTTNGTTTTTACATAAGAATAGAATGGAAAAAATCTTTTGCTTTTAATATTANNCCCTTGCTTATATTGAACAAAAGGCCAAGGCATATTGTATGTTTTTTGATTCCTTAGCTTGTCTACATAAACATTAAANAAAGGCCATAAATAAGTTCTAGCCTCATGAATAGATGAAGTGGAAGAAAGATAAAAAGGGAAATATGCCTTCTCCTCAAGATTCAGNCCTTTNGTGTCATCTTTTTTGTAGCTGTAGAAAGGCCATAGAAAGAACTTGCTCTCTTTGATTATTTTAGATCCCTTGGTGTCTACTTTGTTCATATATCCAAAAAGAGGCCATAGCTTAAANCCTGAAACATANTTTCCTTCAGTTTTAGATACAATAGGCCACAATAAGTGNGTATTATGAGAATTTTTNNCTTTAGTTCTCAAATACAATGGAAATAANAAATATTTTATCTCATCTTTTGTAAATTTATTTTTTAGGTTCCCGTAAATTGGAAATAAGGAAAAATAATCATTTTCTTTTTTCCCTGACCANGAAATATCCAAAATAGGAAAGATAGAAAAAGTCTTTTCCTGCAAATTATCATAATCATTAAAATTTTTGTACCTTATAAGATAAAAAAGAGCTTGAAATTGATTTTGTTGATTATCCTCTTGGTAACCCATCATAGGATATAAGATATCTAATGACCTATATTTNAATTCGTAATTAGCNTCATAATAAAATAACGGACGAAAAGCATAAACTTTGGAACCTGNGTCTTTTTTAAATTCTAGNAAAGGTCCAAAAAAGGTTTGTTCATAAGACATAGAGCTCATCGGGATTAGGAAAACAAAGAAAANAAAGAGTATATATTTCCTCATTTNTAAACTCTTTTAACTCTTTTNCTAATTCCACAAACTATCTCATATGGAATTGTATCTGCTATATCTGCAACTTGATTTGCATCTATTTCACCCGTACCGAAGATAATTACTTCATCTCCAACCTTAGGATTATCTATCTCTGATAAATTTATTATTGTNAGNTCCATACATACCCTTCCTAAAATATCACAATTCTCATTCATACAAGTCACTTTACCTNTATTGGAAAGTGCNCGAGGTAGACCATCTGCATATCCTATAGGAATAACTCCAATCATCATTTNTTCTTTTGCAATAAAAGTTCTACCATAGCTGACCGAGTCACCTTTATTAATATTTCTAATTTTAACTATTGAAGTCTTTAATTCCATGACAGGAACAATTTGATTACTTCTTTCAGGAGATAAGCCATAAAGGGCAAGCCCTGGCCTTGCCATATTAAAATGTGAGTTGGGGAAATTGATAATCCCNGAACTGTTTGAAATATGNAAAAAATCTATATTGGGTATTGAATCCTTAAAACTTATAATAATATTATTAAACTCATAAATTTGAGATTCAGTAAATTTTGAATCTACTATGCCAGATTCAGGAAAATGTGTATATACNCCTTTTAATGAAAGGTTGGGATTATTCCTTATTATATTTATTGACTGTTTTATTTGATCTCTATCAATCCCGAGCCTATTCATNCCGGTATCAATCTTNANATGAAAAGAAATCTTACTAAGGTTTAATGAATCGATGAAATAAAGCTGNGAGATGTCATANACGGTAAAGAGAACTCCTTGNTTGNTTGAGCTAATTATCTCCTCGTTNGTTATAGAGCCAAGTATTAAAATATCACTTTTTACTCCTGACAACTTTATCTCCATTGCTTCTTCATATGTAGCAACTGCGAGATTNTTTANATTTAGTGANGATAATTTCTTNCTTATTTCTATGGAGCCATGTCCNTAAGCGTTAGCCTTTACAACAGCTAGNATCTCAACTCCATCATCCAAGATATTCCTTATTGCTTCNACATTTCTTTCAAGGTTATCTAAATTAATTTCTGCATATGCAAATGACATTATTTTCTAAATCTAACATAGATGAATTTATTTCTCGAATTGTCTATATTCACTTAAAATTATGATATATTTTCTTTAACCCAAATGTCATTCTCAACTATAGAAAAAAAAGCTACTACAATAGTNAGTCTTATTCTTTCCTTAAGACTTTTAGGCTTNTTTATGCTACTTCCAATATTCAGTATTTATGCNATAGAATANAATAATTCNAATTTATTTCTTGCTGGTGTTGCTATTGGAATTTACTCATTAGCCCAGGCAATAATGCAAGTTCCTTTAGCATATTTGAGTGATAAATTTGGTAGGAAAAAAATTGTCATATTGGGTCTTTCACTGTTCACATTTGGTAGCCTTATATGCTATTTCTCAAAAGATATCGATATACTTATATTTGGTAGGATTATTCAAGGTTGTGGTGCTATAAGCTCTGTAGGNGTAGCAACTTTATCAGAAAATACTTCAAAAGATAACAGGGCTAGNGCATTTACAATTGTTGGACTATCAGTNGGGGTAGCATTTGTTATAGGTTTTCTAATNGGTCCAANAGTATCTTCTGTCTTCAATTTTAGTGCCTTATTTCTTTTACTTTTTATATTTGGAATTCTTGCTATTGTTACAACTATAATTTTCTATCCTGAGAGAATAGAAGAAAAAACAAACACCACAGAAAATAATAAATTTAAAATATCAAAAGAATTGATAAAAATTTACTTGTCATCCTTTATGCTATCTTTAATTCTGAGTATATTCCTATTTATTTATCCTCTTTTCTGGAAGTTTCTGGAAGTACCGGAAATGAGTCTTTCTATAGTTTATTTAATAATTTTTCTTCCTGCTGCNATATTCATATATCCCTCTATAAGATATCTAGAGAAAAAAAATAAACTTAACTTAGCNATTAAATCAGGTTGGATTTTTCTTTCTGTAGGTTTTTTATACTTTATATTTCAAGAGCAAAGTGATCTCACTTTATATNGTTTGGGTATATTTTTTTTCNTNGGCATAACNATTTTTCAATCTGTACTACCNAGTTTGCTTTCACTTTATGTTCCNGACAAGATGAGAGCTACNGGAACAGGGCCATATTATATATTGAGCTTTATGGGACATGCAATAGGAAGCATTTCAGCAGGTTATATATATTCTAGAAGCTTATTGTTTGGAATGCCTAGTTCATATGTATTGATAATCATAAGCTCAATAATATTACTTATATGGGCAGTGATTGGAGTACCGATTTATAATAACAAAAAAAATTAAATTACTTTTATATCCATAAGTCTTTTAACTCTGTCCTCAGTAGGAGGATGAGAACTAAACCATTTACCAACCCCACCAGAAATAGGACTAATAATAAACATNTGACATGTAGCAGTTTGAAGCTCCTTGTTCAGCTCCTTATTATCTTTAGATTTTAGATGAAAATCTTGAATTTTAATTAGAGCATTTGCTAAAGACTTGGGCTTACTCGTTATCTGAGCTGCTGAGTTNTCAGCCTTAAACTCTCTTGTCCTTGAAATAGCCATTTGAATNATCAGNGCAATTAACGGTGCCAAGATTGCTATCAAAATATTTCCTAAGAAACTGCCAGAATTTCTATTTCCCCTGAAGGCTCCAAAGATTAATCCCCACTTTATCATACTTGCAATCATNCTTATAGCTCCAGCGAAAGTNGCTGCGATTGANCCAATCANGATATCTCTATTTTCAATATGAGCTAATTCNTGTGCCATTACCCCTTCTATTTCATCCATATCCAACAAAGAAATCAAACCCGTCGACAAAGCAACAACTGAATTATTCTGATTCCTGCCTGTCGCAAAAGCATTTGGTTCATCTGCTGAATAAATAAATAGTTTTGGTTCAACAATATTTGCTTTNTTACATAAGTTTGAGAAAATATTTTTTATTTCAGAGAANTTGTTTGAATCAATCTCTTTGGCTTTATACATTTTTAGAATTAATTTATCAGAGAACCAATANGAGCCTATGTTCATTACCAATGCAAATATAAANGCAATTCTTGCTCCNCCNGCTCCCCCCAGGTATTGGCCTATGGAAATAAAAAANAATGTCATTANAGTTAATAAGAAACCTGTTTTTAAAGCGTTNATTTAATTACCCTCCACATGATTCAAGATTATTTTTAAGTATATACTTTTGATGATAGTCTTCAGCCAAATAATAGTCCATAGCCTCAACCACGTCTGTCACTATTTGAGGGTTAGTTGGATTATTTTTATGAAAATCAGCGATTATATTATTTGCAGTTTTCATTTGCTCTGAGTTATAGTAAAAAATCACAGACCTGTACTGGGTTCCAACNTCAGGCCCCTGNCTGTTGAGAGTAGTTGAATCATGAATCTCAAAAAAGAAGTTNCATAAAGTCATATAATTAATTATTTCTGGATNGAATTTAATCATCACCACTTCTGCATGACCAGTGAGTCCNGAACAAACATCGAAGTAAGTAGGATTTTTAAATTTACTACCCATATAACCAACTGAGGTCTCTTCTACTCCTTTAATATTCATAAATTTGTTTTCAACACCCCAGAAACATCCAGCTCCAAAGGTNGCATTTGATAAATTGCTCATACTTAATTATACCTTTTTATATTATTTTTGTGAGATTGAGTTTCTCACCCCATATTGAGAGTATNAAACTATTAAAACAATCTTTATCTTTCTTGTAAAAACTATATTNTTCTATATTCAAGGAACATAGNCTTGCTTCTTTTAGAATTGAAAAATCTCTTCTTAAATTTGCTANGTGTAAATCCCAGAATTTNCCAGATTGCTCAGATCCTGCACCATAGAANGCNCCAGGGCCTCTTNTTTCCATATCCTTCTCCGAGATAATGAAACCATCNAGATTATTTTTNAATATTAATAACCTTTCTTTAGATACTTCNCTTATTTGATCNANTAACAATATACATGTTGACTTAGAAGGTCCTCTGCCAATCCTACCTCTTAATTGATGAAGCTGTGAAAGCCCAAACCTTTCNGGGTTGTATATAATCATTGTACTCGCATTAGGGACATCTACTCCCACCTCAATTACTGTTGTAGAAATAAGAACATTAATCTTATTCAATCTAAACTTATTCATCACTGATTCTTTTTCATCTGCCGATAACTTTCCATGTATTACCCCAACCTCAAAATCTTTTAATTTTCCTTTTTTTAATTTTAAATTTAAAGACTCTACATCTTCNAGTGATTCAAACTCTTCGTTATCAGATTTACTTATNAGAGGGCATAAAATAAAAGCCTGTCTACTATTATTCAATTCATTAACCAAAAAATTATAAACTTTATCTGAATCTTTAATGCTGGCAATTTTTGTTGATATTTCCCCCCTATTCTTGGGCANTTCGTCAATTTTTGAAATCTTATAATCAGTAAAAAAGATATTTGAAAGGGTTCTTGGAATTGGCGTNGCAGTCATAACTAAGACATCAGGATTCTCACCTTTTTCTGACATTAGCTTTCTTTGNACAACACCAAATCTGTGTTGTTCATCAATAACNACCATTCCCAGCTTCTTATATTCAACATCTTCNTGAAACAAAGAATGTGTTCCAACTATAAATTTTGCTTTACCAGAAACAATTCTCTCTTTAATTCTTATTTTCTCAGTTTTGCTAATTGAGGATTTTAGAATAACTAGGTCCTCTATGTTTACATAATTCTTTAGAAATAAGTAGTGTTGATCTGCTAGAATTTCTGTTGGAGCTATCAGNGCAGACTGGTATCCATTGTCATAGCTTCTAGCCATNGACAATAAAGCAACAATTGTTTTTCCACTACCTACATCCCCCTGTAGTAGTCTACTCATCTGGATTGTTGAACTCATATCCTTACGAATTTCCTCTAGAACATNGAGCTGNGAATTAGTTAACAAAAAAGGTAGATTTGAAAATATTTTAGANAAAAGACCTTTNTTCTCAGTTGTANAATGAGAAATTCCAACATTTTTATCTTTAGTATTTTGCTTATATTTAATACCAAGGCATAAAANTAGAAACTCAAAGAATATAAATGTCCTATGAGGGATTGACTNATAAATNGACTCAGATGATTCGGTATCAACAACTTCCTCNTCTTTNAGTCTCTCTGGCTGATGTATTCCTAGAATTGATTCGGAAATACTGCAAAGATTAAANTTTTTTATTATATCTTCTGAAAAAAAATCNAGACTCAGTAATTCAGTGTTCAACAATGAANAATCTAATATATTAACAATTCTATTTTGCGTGAGNCCTTTAGTTAAAGGATAGATTGGTGATATTTTGCCAAATTTTTCTAACTTTTCATCTTTTCCAATANTAATTATATTCTCAGGTTTTGGGTTAACTATCTGAAGATATTTAGANCTTCTACTTTTTACAGCCTTACCTGAAATAATAGCAAAATTTCCAATTACAAAATTATCTTTGAGGTACCTATAAAAAGGATTAAACCATATTATTTTAAGCTGCGCTAAGTCATCCTTTATTACGACTTCATAAATCTTAGTTCTAGANCTTATAAGATTAGATGAAATAATTTCACCTTTAATTGTTACTTCTTCGTTCTCAAAAATTTCAGATATTTTTTTTGTATTACGATAATCCTTGTAATATCTTGGGAAATAAAATAGTAAATCTTGGATGTTTTTTACATCTATACCTTCAAAGAGTTTTTCTATTTTTGGACCTATGCCCGGCAAAGAACTTAGACTNTCTGATAATTTATACTTATTTGATTCCATTTTCTGGATAAAAACCAATATTAGAATAGAAAAAACCTAAATCTTTCATCTTTTCTTTATTATACAAATTTCTTCCATCAAAGATAACTGGAGTTTTTAANAGATTCTTTATTTTCTCAAAATCTGGCTGNTTATATTCACTCCATTCTGTATTNATTATAAGAGCATCACATTCATGNAATATTTCATAGTTATCAGTNGAGAAAATAATACTATCAGAGAATAATTCCTTAAAATTTTCGGCAGCTACTGGATCATGNGCTAAAACCTTTGCNCCAGAGCCAATTAAAAATCTTGCAATGTCTATCGATGGTGCCTCTCGTATATCGTCNGTATTGGGTTTAAAGGAAAGACCCCATAACGCAAATTTTTTACCTTTAAGAACTTTAAAGTGCTCTTCNATCTTCTTAAAAAAATTAACTCTCTGATTGGCATTAACATTATCNACTGCAGTACAGAGCTCCATTTCCATAGAGTTTTGTTTGCCTATATCTATAAGTGACTTAACATCTTTN
This sequence comes from bacterium, assembly GCA_002701865.2. Lineage (GTDB taxonomy): Bacteria > Desulfobacterota_D > UBA1144 > UBA1144 > UBA1144 > TMED58. The sequence continues at coordinate 10,559 of NZWH02000013.1, forward strand.
GGAAAACATGAACCTCCATATCCCAATCCAGGAAAAATAAAATGTCTTCCAATTCTTTTATCTTCTGACATAATTTTTCTAATACTTTCAATGTCAGCACCTACTTTCTCACACAGATTTGCAATTTCATTAATAAACGAGATTCTAGTAGCCAACATTGCATTAGAAGCATATTTTGACAGCTCTGAAGATCTAATATCAACTACGACGAGTCTAAATTCTTTTCTCATAAAGGGCTCATAAAGCTCTTTTAACTTCTTTTCAGCTTTAATTGATTCAACNCCAATAACTATTCTNTCAGGAAACATGAAATCATTAATTGCAGAGCCTTCTTTTAAAAACTCAGGATTAGATGCAACATCAAAATCCTGCTCTGTATGTGTNGCNATTAAATCTCTGACTAAACCCGTGGTTCCTACTGGCACAGTACTTTTAGTAACAATAATTTTATAAGAATTCATNTATTGNGANAACTCTAATGCCGCACTTTTTATATAATCAAGATTTGCTGAACCGTCTTCGTTTGGCGGGGTTGAAACAGCTAAAAAGATTATTTCAGAACTTTCTATTGCAGACTTATAGTCTGTAGTAAATTTTAATCTATTTGATTTAACGTTCCTTTCTACAATGGAAGATAAGCCTGGTTCATAAATACCAACCTTACCCTTTTTAAGTAAAGAGATNTTAGATTTATCAATATCCAAACAAATAACATTATTTCCNGAATCTGCTANGCATGAGCCNGTTACAAGGCCAACATAACCTGATCCGATTACACAAATATTCATAATTAACTGATATTATCTCTCGATAAGTCTGAATTGGCAAATCCTTATTAAGCTACACTCAGAGCATCTCGGCTTTCTACTTAAGCATAAATATTTACCAAAATTAGAAATTAAATTAGAAAAATGTGTAACCCGACTAATGCCTAATTCTGAAGCAAGCTTTGATTCAATACCTGAAATATACTTAGTGGAGAAACCTAGCCTAGTCAAAACCCTACCTAAGTGTGTATCTATGAGAAAAAACTTTTCTTTTTCATTTGTCAAAGATAAAAATTTTTTTGCCCCTTTCTGACCTATGCCAGGTATAGAGATTAAATCTTCATAACTAAAAATACTGTCACATTTATTTAAATATTTAAATAATCTACTAAAAGTAGAAAGCCGTGCTGCCTTGATTTTATAGAAGCCGATCGGTTTTATACATTGTTCAATTTTATCTAAACTTGCATTAGACAAACTTTCGGGTGTTACGAACTCCTTAATTAAGGCGCAACTTAAATTATATGCTGTTTCTTCTAAAGCTCTAGAAGAAAGAATTAGGAATACTAAAAGATGGAAGTTATTTTCAAATAAACGATCTTGTACCTCAACCTCTGCAAGGGAAGCGAGGTAATTATACAAAAATAACAGATTCGAATTATTCAAAAAAAAAAATTATCCGTTTCTTTCAGCAGGATTAAGACCTTCATAGTCAAAATCTTTTGCTTTATCAATAAAGCTGTTCCATTTGTCTGGTACGTCGTCTTCATGAGCAATTGCTTCAACCGGACAAGGGTCAACGCAAGCTCCACAATCGATACACTCTTCTGGATTAATAATCAGTTGAGTTCCTGCATCGTAAATACAATCTACCGGGCAAGCTTCTACGCATGCTTTATCTTTTACATCAGTACATGGTTCCGTAATTACATAAGGCATAATAAATACCCTCCTACATTCTTTTTAAAGGATAGCAGTTTTATTTTTAAAATGCAAGAAAAAAGTCAATGTTTTAGGGGACTTATATGGATAACATAGGTCCATGATATCGGACATCCATAATATATTTAATCAATATCGGATACCTCTTCTTTTTGCTCCAGAACCTTAATTTTCTCTTTAATAACAGATGTTTTATCAAACTTGATATAAATATAGCCAAGACTCATACTTGTAATTATAAAGATAGTTCCTAACCATTTTGTTAACTTTCTGAGAAAAGAAGACGAGTCTGCACCAAATACAGAATCAGAAGAACCACCAAACATAGAGCCTAGGTCGTCGCTTTTAGAAGGTTGGAAGAGAATCGCAAGAACAAGAAGCAACGAGACTATTCCATGAAAAATAATTAGTGAGCTTTTAATTGTTTCAATCATTTTATTTTACAACCCTCAATACAATATCACAGAATTTATCACAATCCATACTCGCATTTCCAACTAGAGCCCCGTTAACGTTATCAAGATTGATAATTTGTTCTATATTATCCCTATTCACACTTCCTCCATAAACAATTCTTGGTAAGTAATTTGCTGAAGGGAACATAGCTTTAAGCTCATTAGAAATAAAATTATGAACATTAGCTATATCATTAACACTAGCTGCTTCACCGGAACCAATTACCCAAATAGGCTCATAACCAATAACGATTTGCGACAATAGATCTTCTCTTA
>NZWH02000011.1 GCA_002701865.2 bacterium
ATCATCGGCCTCTGAGGACTTAACTTCCGGGTTCGGAATGGAACCGGGTGTACCCCCTCCAGTGTGGCCACCTAGAATCTAAAATCTTATACAAAAAAAGATTGATGTCAATATTGAAATTAATTTTTTAATCTAAATAGCTTAATACTGGGGATTTACGGAGTTTTTTTAACTTTTTTAGTGCTTTTAATTCTATTTGTCTAATTCTTTCACGAGTAACATTAAACTCTTTACCAATTTCTTCTAAAGTGAAAGCTTGATCTTCATCAATTCCAAACCTTTTCTTTATAACGTCCTTTTCTCGTTCACTCAACACCTTATGAAGTGAGTCATTAATCATATCCTTAAGCTCGTTATCTTTAAAAGAATCGTACTGGGATGGTGTTTTATCATCACCCACGGTATCCATTAAAGTTTGAGAAGATTCATCATCATTAATTGGAGAATCCAGAGCTATGGGATCTTTGGTGACCCTGAGTATTTTTTCCACCTTGCTTAAGTCATAATTTGATTGAACTGCCAATTCAGAAGAAGTAGGTTCTCTTCCAAGCTTCTGCACCAGAATCCTTGAGGCAGAGGATATTCTATTGATTTGCTCTGTCATATGAACAGGGATTCTTATTATCCTAGCTTGGTCAGCCAAGGCTCTTGTTATCGCCTGTCTAATCCACCATGTAGCATAAGTAGAGAACTTATAGCCTCTCTCATACTCAAACTTTTCTACAGCTCTAATTAACCCTATATTGCCCTCTTGTATTAAATCTAAGAAAGGTAGCCCCTTATTCGTATATCTTCTGGCAATACTTACAACTAACCTTAGATTAGATTCAACAAGTTTCTTCTTTGATACAACATAATTAAGCTTTGATTTTTTAACATTATCTATAAAATCCTTTGGATATTCGCTTCTTTTAACAAACTCAACTAGTGACTTTAAGAAATCGGATGAGAATTCAATTTTTAACATTTCCTCTTTTAATAACTTCTTATCTTTAGTTGGCAATTTTTTCTTAGATAAAGCCTTATCTATAACATCAAATACATTAACAATTCTTCTATTGAGACTTTCACTTTTTGCACCATGGGTACCTACCTCATACATATCAAGATCATAAGGTTCAGGATTAAAAGAAGTAGATAAATAATTTTCCGAAACAAACCTTAACAATATTAAATCTGACACCAAAGATTCGCATAAAAAGGTTTTAGCAATGCTTAATCTTGATGCAACATCTGTTTCTTCTGATTTTTTTAATAAGGAATGAAGTGCNATAGTATTCAAATAACTTTTAACAGGATCATCNGTAGATTCCAGCTGCTTNACAGGNGCTCTGATTTCCAGCTCTTTCCTAACCTTTTTGTCTAATTTTATTTTAGGCAGAATTTTATNTACAAAATGAGGAAGAAAATCTAAAGCTNANGGGAGTACATTTTTATTTAACATTTGCNCNTTGNATAATATTAACTAATTAAGAAGAAAATGCCTATAAAGAACAATATTCGCTCCTAAAATAAGGCCTTTTCTTTCTCGATAAGATTTCTCAACTCATTCAACAGAAGCTTTTCTTCTTGTTCAGGTATTTCAGCNTTCTTACTAAGTTTGAGATTNATGAGTCGCTTTAAATCTTTTATAGAATCAAGCTCTATTCTTTTCATNCAATCTTCAATTAATTTTTTTCTTAATANTTTATCNTCAGGAATATCATAAGGTGTAAATATTAAATCTGAAATCATACTACTTAAAGCCTCTTCGTTAATTTTTCCTATAATATTGGAAGCTTCNGCATCTATATTATTNATCATAAGCNNTAGAATCTCTTCNTGAAAATTATTGCAAAGAATAGAAGAGTACTTTTTCATTAANGATGGGTCTCTNGAATCTGAGAACTCCACAAAGACTTTCAAAATTATATCCTCTGGACTAAGAATACGGTTTGNAGATGAAATTTCTAGATTAGAGTCAATTTTAATAAATTCCTTATTTATTATCTTTTCTATCTTTACTTTTGTAATTTGAAAAGATGAAGCAAACTTATTTATGAACTCATCTCTTTGTATAAAATCTTGGACATATTTAATCTTTCCAATAAAATTTTCTAAAACTTCGTTGATACTTAATTCTTTTTCTATATATTTATCTTTTAAATAATCCATATATTCATCCATTATAGAATGAGATTTTTTAGCTTTTTGAATAAATTCCTCTCTTCCATACTTTTCCAAATAAGAGCAAGGATCTGNGCCTTTTTCTAACCTCAAGCTAAAGATTTCAATCCCGAACTGGTACAAGGGCTCNATATTCTTNAAAGANGCGTCAATGCCCGCNGAGTCNGAATCATAGCAAAGAATAACNTTNTTGGAAATTTTCTTAATCTCATTTGCATGTTCCAGCGTCAGTGAAGTCCCCATTGTAGCAACTACATTATATAATCCACACTTGTTCATCATCAAAACATCAGTGTAACCCTCTACTATAAAAACATACTTAGGTCTCCTGCCATTTAATTTGTTAAAATTTCCTAAGCCATAAAGAATTTTACGTTTTGAAAAGATTTCAGATTCCTTAGAGTTTATATATTTTGCTTTATCATCTCCAATAGTTCTACCGGCAAAAGCTAAAANATTTCCTTGTCTATTTTTAATCGGGAATATGATTCTATTTCTAAAGAAATCATATAAACCTTCCTTGCCATCTTTCTTANTTACAAGCCCAAGNAGTAGCGCTATGTCAGNAGCATCTTTCTTTCCNGATACTAAAGATGAAATAGANTCCCAACTATCTGGTGCGAACCCTAAAGAATTCTCTTCAATATCNTCAGNTGTAAAACCTCTTCCTTTTANGTAATTAATNGCTTTCGAATTTCTTTGATTATCTAGTAGACATCTAGAGAAAAACTGTAAAATCTTATTATTAAAATCATATAATTTTTTATTTAAACTTANATCTTNCGATGNCTTATAGTTATTTTTAGGTATNTTTATGTTAAAAAAACTTGAAATGTCTTCTAATGTCTCGGGATAAGTTAAATTCTTAAATTCTTTAATAAATTGAATTAAATTACCACCAGCTTTACAAACAAAGCAATGATATAGACCTTTGTCTTCGCTAATGTGCATTGATGGGGATTTATCGTCATGAAAAGGACACAAAACTTTATATCCACTTCCAGATTTTTTACATTCTGACCAATTTTTATCTATGTATTCTTTAATTGAGGTTTTACTTAAGATGTCTTCTTTATCTGAGTATTTTTCATATGATGACATTTAATTGCTTTAGTATCTTGGTTTTCTAACTTTTTTATTCATCCTTTTTTTTGCAGCGAAGAGTTTCTTCTTTTTTGTTTCACTTGGCTTTTCAAAATATTCTTTCTTTCTAGCATCAGACAAAATGCCACCCTTTTCAACTTGCCTTTTAAACCTTCTAAGTGCATTTTCTAGATTTTCATTACTTCCTACATATATACCTGGCATAAATATCTCCAATAAATAGAAAAATTTATATTAGTACCACTTTAATGTCAAGAAATTAATTAAGAAAGAATCTTTAGTGCCTTTTTAATAATTTCGTTTTTATTTATCTTAAAATATTTATACAAATCAGCTTTAGGTGCACTAGCACCAAAAGTTTCGATTGAAACTACATTCGTAAAATCATCATAAAAGCTTTTCCAGCCCAAAGAAAGTCCTGCTTCGATAGATAAGATTGGAGAATTACCTAGAAACTTGGATTTAATTTTGGCAGACTGGCTAAAGAATCTTTTTGAGCAACTAATCGATAAAACAGTCGCTTTTACCCCCCTCTTCTTCAATCCTTCAGCTGCATCATAAGCAATTTCAACCTCAGACCCAGATGAAACAAGAACTATATCTTGATTTTTAGTAGATCCATACATTACTTGAGCACCAATGTTTAATAATTCTTGATTTAACTTTTGTGGAAACTTAGTTAAAAATTTTAAGTCCTGACGACTCAAGGCAATTAATGAGGGATTATTTGAGCGAATTGCATCAGCCCATGCATGAAAAGTTTCATTGATATCACAAGGTCTATAAACATTAAGATTTGGAATTGCTCTTAAGCTCGCTAAATGTTCAACAGGCTGATGAGTAGGACCATCTTCACCTAATCCTATAGAATCATGAGTCATAATATATATGACTTTTATTCCCATCATTGCAGATAGTCTAATTGATGGCCTACAGTAATCTGAAAAAACAAGGAAAGTTCCGCCATAGGGAATAACACCTTTATGTAACGACAATCCATTCATAATCGAGGCCATTCCATGTTCTCTAATTCCATAATGTATGTAATCTCCAGAGTAATTCTTCGAACTAATATTAGACATTGACTTAACTCTAGTATTATTTGATGGGGTTAAATCTGCAGAGCCCCCAATCAGTTCGGGAATGTAATCTTTAAAAATTTCAATAACCTTTTCACTAGATTTTCTTGTGGAAATCTTCTGAATATCAAAATTCTTATCTCTAAACTTTCTATACAACTTTTCTAAGAAAGTATTAGAGAAAGTTCCCGTCAAGCTTTTATTAAAATCCTTCCTTAAATTACTATTCTTTAAATGTAATTCCCAACTTAATCTTTTCTTTTTTGATCTAACACCAGCCTTACGCCATACTTTTAAAATTGAGTTCGGTATCTCAAAGGGTTTATAGCTCCAATTTAAATTTTTTCTGGTCATCAGGACTTCTTCTTTACCAAGAGCAGCTCCATGACTTTTCTCAGAACCTTCCTTATTTGGTGAGCCAAACCCTATCTTGGTAGAGCAAGCTATCATTGTTGGCTTATTTGATTTCTGTGCTTTCTCAATTGATTTCCTTATTTTAGATGGATTGTGACCATCCACATTAATATAATTCCAATTATAAGATTTAATTCTGCTTTTGGTATCATCAGAGGTTGAAAGATTAGTAGGACCATCAATTGAAATATTATTATCGTCAAAGAAAACTATCAGTTTATTTAATTTTAAGTGTCCAGCCAAACTCAGAACTTCATGGCTAAGTCCTTCCATCAGGCAACCATCCCCAACAAAAGCATAAGTAAAATGATTAATAATCTTATCTCCAAATTTGCTATTTTGTATTCTCTCGGCGAGAGCCATCCCTACAGCATTACCTAAGCCTTGAGCAAGTGGTCCGGTTGTTGTTTCAATTCCCAGAGTATGCTTATATTCTGGGTGACCTGGAGCCTTTGATCCTAATTTTCTGAAATTTTTTATTTCCTTTAATGATGGCTCAGCGAATCCTAAAAGATATTGCAAAGAGTATAAAAGCATCGACCCATGACCATTGGACAATACAAACCTGTCTCTATCGGGCCAATTAGGCTTAGTTGCATCAAACTTCAAATACTCATTAAATAGCACAGTAGCAACATCAGCCATTCCCATAGGCATACCAGGGTGTCCTGAGTTTGCTTCTTCTACGGCATCTATAGATAAAAATCTAAGAGAATTGGGAATTCTTAAGTCCATAATTTAAAATACATTATATTAATACAAGATGAATTCAAATTTTTTTATATCTTTTGTTGAAAAAAATTTCTGCTGATATAGAATTCAAATACTTAAAAAAATGGCTAAAATAACATATTTAAAAGGTAGACAAATTCTTGATTCCCGCGGTACTCCTACTGTAGAAGTCGATATGTCAGTTGATAATGGGCAAATTTGTCGAGGCTCAGTGCCCTCAGGTGCTTCAACCGGGTCACATGAAGCAGTAGAACTTAGAGATGGTAACCTCAAGGAGTTCAATGGAAAAGGGGTTAAGAATGCAGTTGAGAATATTAACTCTTCAATAAAATCTAGCGTTATTAATGCTAGATTTGAGTCTATAGGTGAATTCGACAATTTCTTATTGGACTTAGATGGAACTCAAAATAAATCAAAATTAGGAGCAAATGCAATACTAGCTTGCTCGATTACTTTTTTAAAATGTTTAGCTAAAAATAATAACCAAGAAGTTTATGAGTACTTAGGTCAAGACAAAGATCTTAGTTTGCCTACACCATTAATGAATATAGTAAACGGGGGGGCTCATGCTAATAATGGACTAGATATTCAGGAATTTATGATAGTACCTGCAGGTTTCTCTACTTTTTCTGACTCTCTGAGAGCTGGGGTTGAGATATTCCAAGAGCTCAAAAAAATATTAAACAAAGAAGGTCATTCAACTGCAGTTGGTGACGANGGTGGCTTTGCACCAAACCTAAATTCAAACGAAGAAGCACTAAATTATATATCCGAAGCTGTTTCCAACTCTGGATANAAGCTTGGAGAAGAAATCTTTTTTGCATTAGATGTCGCGGCTACTGAAATATATGAAAATAAAAAGTATAGAATTGATAAAAAACTTTTATCCATCGAAGAAATTTCTCAATATTATCAAGAATTAATAAATAAATTTCCAATTATTTCAATCGAAGATCCTCTAGATGAAGATGATTGGGAAGGATGGANAATGCTAACTNAATTGGTAGGAGAAAAAGTCCAACTTGTTGGTGATGATCTTTTTGTAACTAATAATTCACGACTACAAACNGGAATAGACAAAAAAGCTGCCAACAGTATNCTGGTTAAGATAAACCAGATTGGGTCTATTTCTGAGACTATTCAGGCAATCGANTTAGCAAAAAAGAATAATTNTTCTTATATAATTTCTCATAGGTCGGGTGAAACNGAAGATTCGATTATCTCAGATATAGCCGTAGCTACTAATGCTGGACAAATAAANACTGGTTCGTGTTCNAGGACAGATAGAACAGCAAAATACAACCAGCTTCTTAGAATTGAGGATTTCCTAGGTGCTGATGCAAAATTTTCTAAATTAAAGACTTTTAATAGTTCTTTCTAATTAGGTATTATAATATCTTCATATGAGACCAAAGACNCTTTTTGATAAGATTTGGAACAAACATATAGTTCATGAAGAGGAAGGTAAGCCAACNCTTCTTTATATTGACCTACATTTAGTGCACGAAGTCACTTCTCCNCAAGCATTNGAAGGTCTCAGAGAAGCGGGAAGNAGAATTAGAAGAACNGATAAAACTTTTGCAACTATGGATCANAATGTGCCTACTATTGACAGGCACAATATTAAAGATCCAATTTCTCTTCAGCAAATTGAAACACTAGCATCAAACTGTAAAGAGTTTGAAGTTGAGCTTTTTGATCTAGCAAGTCCCTATCAGGGAATAGTTCACGTTATAGGTCCAGAACAAGGATTAACAAGACCTGGNAGCACAATAGTATGTGGAGATAGTCATACATCAACCCATGGAGCTTTTGGTGCACTTGCTTTTGGAATTGGAACAAGTGAGGTTGAACATGTTATGTCAACCCAATGCTTATGGCAAAACAAACCTAAAACTTTTGAAGTTCGAGTTGATGGNAAGAGGCCAAAAGGTGTGACTGCAAAAGATATTATTCTTAGTATAATTGGTGAAATTGGAACTGCAGGTGCTACAGGATATGTAATCGAGTATACAGGTGANGCAATTAGAAGCCTTTCNATGGAACAAAGGATGACAATATGTAATATGTCAATCGAAGCTGGNGCCAGAGCTGGAATGATTAGTCCTGATAAAACAACANTAGATTATTTAAGAGACAAGCCTAGAATTAAATTAGAAGAGAATTTAGANANTCTTATGAAAGAATGGTTANAGCTTGCATCAGAAGAAGGTGCTTCTTTTGATAAAACACTAATTCTTGATGCCTCTAAAATAGCTCCTCAAGTNAGNTGGGGGACTAGCCCNGGGATGGTGACCGGNGTTAACAATAAAGTACCAAATCCAAAGAATATAGAAGACCCTGTNAAAAGAAAATCGATCGAGGATGCTCTTAATTATATGGGACTAGAGGCTGATACATCTATCGAGGATATAAAAATNGATACAGTNTTTATAGGTTCGTGTACAAACGGAAGAATAGAGGACTTAATAGCTGCAAGTAAAATCATAGAAGGTAACAAGGTATCTGCAAGTGTTAAAGCAATTGTTGTNCCTGGCTCACAAGTTGTTAAGTATCAAGCTGAAAAGCTTGGTATAGATAAGATATTTAAAGATGCNGGATTTGAATGGAGAGANTCAGGGTGCAGTATGTGCTTNGCAATGAACCCTGACAAACTGTCACCTGGTGAAAGAGCTGCTAGTACTTCGAATAGGAATTTTGAAGGAAGACAAGGGAAAGGTGGNAGAACACACTTGGTAAGTCCAACTATGGCAGCTGCTGCTGCAATAAAAGGAAGATTCACNGATGTAAGATNATATGATATAGATCTAGGTGAGTATTAGTATATGGAAAAGTTTAAAACAGTTATAAGCCGTCCTGCNCCACTTGATTCGTCAAATGTAGACACTGATCAGATAATACCAAAACAATTCTTAAAAAGAATAGAAAGGACTGGGTTTGGAGAATTTCTATTTTTTGACTGGCGCTTCAATGATGATGGAACAGTAAATAGTAAATTTATTTTAAATGAGACAAGATTCAAAGATTCAGAGATTTTACTTTCTCANGAGAATTTTGGCTGTGGCAGCTCCAGAGAGCATGCCCCNTGGGCNTTACGAGATTATGGATTCAAAGTTATAATTTCAACATCCTTTGCAGACATCCTATTCAATAATTGTTTTAAAAATTGCATACTTCCANTAATTGTTGATGAAGAAATGTTGGATTATNTTTTCAATTCGACGTTAAATTTTGAAGATTATGAATTAAGAGTTGACCTTGAAAACATGGTCTTAAGTGATAATAANAAATTCTCTCANAATTTNGATATTGATCCATATAGAAGAAAGTGCCTTTTGGAGGGNCTAGATGATATTGCGCTTACCCTTGTCCATGAAAAAAAAATCACTANATACGAAAATGAACTGTCGGAATAGTATTTNAATTGTTAGATTTTGAATACTCTAAGTGTTAATTAATAAGTTATTTAGTATAAAATAAAGTTATATGTCTTTTNTTTATTTATTTATTGGTTATCTGAATGGTTAAAATTAATCTTAATCAGAAATTAACTCAAAAACCTAAAGGCTATCTCAGTCTTGAATCNAAATTTTTTATAAAACTTATAAAGCTNAATATTAATGAAATCAATGAGCTATTAGAAAAAGAGTTAAATGAGAACCCATGCNTAGAAGAAATAACTGATAGAGAGGTAGCTTATGNAAAGAAAANAGATCAAGTTGATCATGATATANATAACGAAAAAACTATGAAGTACGATGAAGACAATATAGCTANNTATCTATTTAAACAAATTAAACATCTAAATATAAAGAAAAAAGATAGAAAAATACTTGCATGTTTAGTATATCTTCTAAATGAAAAGGGCTTTTTAATATANACAAACGATGAGATTAAAAAAATACTTTTTGAACAAGAAGGAATAACTGTTAGCGANACTNANATTGANGAACTGATAATACAGTCTCAAAGTCTTTTGGACCCCCCTGGAATACTAGCTAGAACAATTACAGAGTCNTTAAAAATTCAGTTAAAACTTTCAAATAATAAGTATTCTAGTTTGTGTTACGAAATTTTAGATANGCATACACATAACATCGCGGCNAAGAATTTTAAGGAGATTGCTAATTCCTTAAATNCATCTATAGCTCGAATTAAAAAATGTATAAAAGAAATATCAGAGTTAAATATTAACCCTGCGAACATATTCTATTCAAGTNATAGTGCAATTAGAAACTCTGAGCCNGAAGCTTATGTATATTATCAGAATAATAGTTTAATTGTTCAGTCAAATAAATATATTAAAAAACTNAAGGTCTCAAAATATTACAAGAAAATGCTAAAACCTGGTGGTGGTNTTGATAATGAAGTTAAACAATATCTAAAGGANAAGATTGAGAATGGTTCACTNTTAATAAAGACAATAGAANAAAGAGAGAGCATGTATCAAGATGTATTCAATTTATTAGTTAAGATTCAAAAAGATTTNATACTTAAGGGAGAAAGATATCTTAAACCATTAAAATTGTCTGATATAGCTTCACAACTAGATATTCATGAGTCTACTGTTAGTAGAATAACCAGTAACAAATATATCAGTACTCCACGTGGATTAATAAACATGAAAACTCTTTTTGACAATANGGCCAACGCTGAATCAAANGAATCATCCACTGCAGTNCAAGATATTATNAAAGACATGATAAACAATGAAGTGAAGAATTCACCTTTAACCGACGAAGAGATANGAANNTCCTTGNAGAAGATAGGTGTAAATATAGCGAGAAGAACTATTGCAAAATACAGAAATATACTTAAAATACCTTCATCTAANAAGAGGGCCAGTAAATGAAATTAAGTGAANTACTTGACTCCCAATTAATCTTTACTGAACTGGAGTCTNTAGAGAAAGAACGTTTTTTGAGANAANTTATATCAAGAATATCAGATGTCCAAAGTAGTATAAAAGAATCAACTGTCATAGANTTAATACTTAAGAGAGAAAAACTTTGTAGTACTGCNCTGGATAACTTCATAGCTATACCTCATGCAAAAATACCTGGTATANATAAAACATACATAAGTTTGTGTATATCTAANAATGGAATAGATTTTGGCTCAATTGATGGATTGAAGACTAAAATATTGNTACTAATTTTACATCCTGANGAAATCGGAAATCGTCATTTNGAGATACTAAAGTCAGTATCAAGCTTNTTTACAAAAAAGAATGTAATCAATCAGATGCTAAATATTAAAAATCCTGAAGATATAATTAATTTTATTAAAGCTAATGAATAATGATTTTTTAAGTAAGCATGGNGTTCTGGTAANTCTTTTAAATAAGGGTGTGCTAATAATNGGTAGAAGCGGTGTCGGTAAAAGCGAATGTGCTATAGANCTTCTAAATAAAGGAGCTTNTCTAGTTGCGGATGATGTAGTTTTAATTAAGGAAGNTAATAAGAAACTTATTGGTTATCCCCCGGAAACTATTAAAGACTTAATAGAAATCAGAGGAATTGGAATTATTAATGTTAAAGAAATNTTTGGAGAAGAGGCAATGATTAATAGTTCTAAAATTGACTTGATGATTGAACTTGTTGATTTTAAAGATAGTCACAATTATGAAAGACTTGGATATGATACNAGCTNTACCAACATANTAGATATTAAAATNCCCCANATGAAGATACCTGTTAGTCCAGGTAGAAACCTATCGACTCTTATTGAAATTGCCGTAAAAAAAACTATATTAGAAAGTTAACTTTGTAAAAAATAATTAATATATTAAAATTAANTTATGTTTAATATATTAATTATNACCCATGGTGAGCTATGCGAAGAGCTAAAAGCATCCTTGGAGTTTGTTATGGGTGAAAAAATACTAAGGAATATTTATACGATAACTATAGATAAAGAGTCAAGAGATTTTGACACTTATGCAAATAGAATATCAAATTTCATAATAGATGATCAGAAAACTATAATATTTACGGACATGTTTGGAGGTACACCTTCNAATATTAGTCTAAGTTTCTTCAAGAAAGACTCNGTGGAAATTATNTCGGGAGTCAACCTTCCGATGCTTATAAAAGCTTCTACATTAGAAAAGTATGAATCTTTTGAAGAAGCAGTTAAAATAATAAGTAATTCAGGTAAAGAAAATATTATTGTNGCAGGAGATTTGAATATTTAAGTTATGTCAGAACTAGATCACCAGAAAGTTTTAGATGANTGGTCAAAGATATTCCTTGTTAATGATTATGAAGATTGGACCGTGGAAGTCTCACCAGAAATTAAAGAGGACTTTGTAACTATNGCTTTGTTTTTNGACTATAAAACTGCCAAATCCTCCGGAGAGGAAAAAGAAGTTTATGAAGGTATAAAAAAAGCTTCTTTGATAATATTAGACTTTCTAGAAGTTCAAATTGTTGACAACCCAGAAGAGAAGAAAATTCAGCTAGTTAGAAAAGAATCATCAAGNGTTAGAGATGAAAAGCTAGCCAAAGAAATTTGGGGATGAGAACTGTTTTTTCAAAATTTAAAGGCTTCATCATTGATTTAGATGGTGTNATATATCTAGATAAAAAACNTATACCNTTTGCTAAGTCATTNATTGCTTATCTGAATAAAGAAAATAAACGATATGTTTTCTTAACAAATGACTCTTCAGTCTCCCCCGTTGAATACTCAAAAATATTGTCAAAGCTTGGAATCANCTGTAATAAAAACCAAGTCATAACTCCTATNTCTAACTTTATCGAAATNATTAAAAAAGACTCTACTAAAAAAGAAAAAATTATGATTTTTTCAAGTAAAAAACTTAAAAACTATATAAAAAACCAAGGTATTGAAATTATTGAAGATTTATCAAAATTTAAAGAATCTAAAAATATTCTTGTTTCAGGNAATATTNATTTTAACTATAAGGATTTAATGTATGCNTCACTATGTATTCAAAATGGTGCCAATCTTTATGCTACTAGCATTGATAATAGNTANCCCACNGAACTAGGCAANGTACCAGCGACTGGAGCTATCGTGGCTGCAATCACCAAGACCTANTCAACTCCCGTAACCAANCTCGGGAAGCCTTCTAAGAAAATATTCAAGTTAGCCAAAGAAAGATTGGGCCTGAATAAATCTGAAATTCTTACAATTGGNGANAATATTAAAACTGATATTGCAGGATCTAATTCCTCTGGAATAAATAGTGCNCTTGTACTTACAGGAAAAACATCNAGATTGATTGCCAATAAATCGGCAATAAAGCCAACTTACATTGTAAGTAATCTTAANCTTTAGTTCCCTGAACNAAACAAACCATCTTGCCTGAATGTTTATTTTCATACATCAACTGATGAGCCTTAGGAATTTCCTCGTAATTGAAAACTTCTGAAACAACAGGGTTAATTAATCCCTGATGGACCAGCTCATTAGCCCTAATGCATTCCAAAGCATTTGCAAAATGAGAACCTAAAATTTGTTTTTGCAGCATCCATAGATATCTTACATCAAAAGTGCAATCATATCCCGAGGTACCCGCACATATTACTATTCTTCCAAACTTGTCACATACAAAGACACTGGCAGGAAAAGTTGTCTCTCCTGGATGTTCAAAAATTACATTTGGACTTTTCCTTTCACCAAGAATTTCCCAAATTTTCTTACCAAANTTCTTCATTTCTTTAAATCTCGAGGCAATTTCCTCAGGNGTCTCATTCTTCTTGTAAGCTAAATTAGGAAAATCTTTCCTATTAATAACACCCACTGCGCCTAAATCTTCNCACATTTTAAATTTGTCTTGAGATGAGACAACAGCTACTGCCTTNGCACCAAGCATCTTGCATATCTGAAGAGCAAAAACTCCTAATCCACCTGCNGCACCCCAAACTAGAACTACTTCACCTGGCTGAATATTNGCCTTNGTAACAAGCATTCTGTAGGCCGTAAAATAACATAGCGCATACGAAGCAGCTTCTTCCCAATTTAAATGTTTGGGCTTTTTTAAAATTTGTTGTGCTTGGACCTTTGTAAACTGAGCAAAACAACCATTTGGAGTCTCATATCCCCATATTTGAGCACCCTTACTAACCATAGGGTCNTAACTAATAAAATCTGCATTAGATTGGGTCATATTTGAATGTGGCTCTTCATTCTCCACTCCACAATGAATTATAACCTCATCACCTTTTTTCCAACTTTTAACATTAGAACCCACGTCCCAAACAATTCCCGAACAATCACTACCAGCTATGTGAAGATCTTGCTTNTGAACATCTAGAACAGATATAGGCTCTCCCAAACCTGCCCATACTCCNTTGAAATTAATTCCNGTTGCTACGACTAGGACTAAGACGTCATTAGGTCCACATTCTGGGACAGGTAGCTCCTCTTCTTGGAAAGATTTCAATGGNTCACCATGNCTATCCTTTCTNATCACCCAAGCTTTCATTTTCTTTGGTTTAAAATTTAAATCCTCNGGTATAACTCCTATTGGTAATGGATCTGAATAACTCATAAAAATACTCCNTATTTAAAATTAAGACTCATAGCTTCTTTAATAAGCTCAAGATTCTTCTTTGTTACTTCCCTAGCNCTTTTAGAACCTTCAATGATTATATCTAAAATTTCACTTTTATTCCTCAAAATTTCACTTCTTTTTTGTCTAATTGGATCTAAAAAANTATTTATGTTTTTTACCAGAGAATCCTTAACCTCAACATCACCTATCTTTCCTTTTGAATACCTATCTTTAAAATCATCTAACTCTGCTGAGTTCTGATTGAAAATATCATGATAGATAAAAACTGGGTTNCCTTCTACNTTTCCAGGAATATCAGCGCTTGTCCTATTNGGATCAGTAAACATCTTCATCACTTTCTTTTTNACNACACTTTCTGTATCNGATAGGTATATAGAATTGTTTAGCGACTTACTCATCTTACCTTGACCATCNGTACCTACAAGNCTAGANACTTCACTAATCATTGGGTCGGGTTCTACTAAAAGATTTTTATAAGTTGAATTGAACCTTCTGGCAATTTCCCTTGTAAGTTCGACATGACTCAGTTGATCTTCTCCCACCGGAACAACGGAAGCATTAAACGCCAAAATATCCGAGGACATTAGCACAGGATAGGAAAGCAAGCCTAAGGAATAATTGTCATTTAAATTCATGGCCGTTATCTTTTCCTTAAGAGTTGGAATTCGTTGAATCCTAGGAACAGAACATAGCATTGATAAAAGTACTGTTAGCTCAGAAATTTCAGGTATTTTTGATTGCAAGTAAAAACATGACTTATGGGGATCAAGCCCAACGGACATCCAATCAATTACAAGTTCGATAATATTATCTTTTAAATCAGCGACTTTATCCTGATGCGTTGTTAACATGTGTAGGTCAGCGATTAAAAAATAACAATCAAATGAATCTTGAAGCTCAACTCTATTTTTAAGAGTCCCAACATAGTGTCCAAGATGAAGATTGCCGGTAGGCCTATCACCGGTGACTAAAATTTTCTTTTTGTTTTTATCGCTCATAAATTTATAATTAAATAGAATATCTTAGGTTTAATAATAAGAAAATAAATAATGAAAAAAATATCTATACAACAACTTGCACCTCTTCTAACTTCAAATAGGAAGAAAAGAATAGATAAAGTCTTATCTAATAGAACTAAGGGAATTTGCGTCCTTTTAGAAAATATCTATCAAGGTCATAATATTAGTGCTGTTTTACGTACTTGTGATAATTTAGGTATTCAAAATATCTATATAATTCAAGATTCAAATGAAGTAACGCTCTCCAAAGGTATCTCCTTAGGGTCGGAGAAGTGGGTAACGATGGAGATAAAAAGAAAAAATATCCCCAAAAAAGACTATATTAAATCTCTAAAGAATCTAGGTTTTAAAATTATATCTACTGTCCCCCCATCAAAAAATAAATCTATTTCCTTAGAAAAGTTTAAAATCGAAAAAAAAATGATTATTGCATTTGGTAACGAAGAGAAGGGTCTTAGTAGAGAGATATTAGAAGAATCTGATTCGTTGTTAAGCATTTCAATGGATGGGTTCAATGAGAGCTATAATATTTCTGTTTCTTGTGCGATTGTAATGAATCAACTTATTTCAGAAGCAAAAAGAAATAAAAAAATAACTTATCTAAGCAATAGTGAAAAAACAAAACTAAAATTTGACTGGTATGTAAAGTCTCTAAAGAACTCATCAAAAGTTATCAAAAATTTAGGTAAATCAAAATAGTCGCGCCTGGAAGGACTCGAACCCTCGACCTCCAGAGCCGTAATCTGGCACTCTAATCCAACTGAGCTACAGGCGCATATTAGCCCGGAGAGAGGGGGATTCGAACCCCCGGTACGGATTTACTCCGTACGGCTGATTAGCAATCAGCTGGTTTAAACCACTCACCCACCTCTCCATACGCTACTATTATGGCTGATGAATTGATAAAAATAAATCTGTAAANTTTTTTACTGGTGTAAAAGAAGCACCAGGTATCTCAACAAAAGTTGTATGCCAATAATGCATCGAACCATTCCACAAACCAGGGCATTCAATAAATGAAGAGCTCTTACCAAGTATATCTTTATTAACTTTCATCTTAAGTGAATATTCTGAAAATTGTTTCAAGTCAAATTTCTTTCCAGTGAAGTCTTTAATGCAGCAAATCATTTCAACAGGGTTAAAGTAAGACCCCTCTTCCCATAATCTAATTTGATTTTCATCTTTTAAATCTACTTGTGATTCTTCNACAATTTGAACTGATTCTGCCTTTCCATCGTTTACCCAAAACGGCTTCCCACCCTTAGAATTTTCATCTTTNACAACTCCACACACTCTTATTGGCTTATTNAGCATCTCAATAATTAAATCAACTTTCTGCTCTACACTTTTATCTTTTAAATGATTNGGCATATATGNNTCAAACTGAGCAATTAAAGACTCTAAAAGGTTNTACTTTCGTTCGCTAAAAGTCTGAAGAAGCATGTCAAATCTCCTTTTATTTGAGTATGCAATATTAAACAAAGACTTAGAGACTTCATACCTTAGTGTCCTTGTTTTNGGNGATANGTTATCAATATTATTGATAAATATAAAATCTGAATCAATCTCACCTAAATTTTCTAANAAGGCTCCATGTCCAGATGGGTGGGTATATACTTCTCCATTAGGATGTCGTAATATTTCCCCTTTATCATCTACNCAAAGACTNTTTGTTGATTTCTTTTGAGTAGTAATCTCAAACATTAAATCAGGGTTATAATCTGCTAAAAAAGAAGAGTGCTTAACTTTATCTTNAACTTCAGCAACATATTTCTCTTGGATTGAAAAGATTAACGGTGAATTAGTAATGTCATCCATAGAATTAACNAGAAATTGCTCTATAGGAGATATGGGAACACTATTGATTTGATGNAGATCAATTATAGCCTTGGGTTTNCTAGAAAGATTAAGCTTATTTTCCGATGTCANTANATCATTAAAAAGTTTGGAGTCTTTACNTGAAANAATATTCTTCAAATCAATTTTTTTTTCAGAGCAAAAACTTTCAATCTGGTTAAAGAAAGGGAGTAANTGTACNTTTTTAAAAAACTTATCTTCAAATAAATCAAAATTAAACATTCTNGTGGCCGAACCAGAGGCAGGAATAAACCTACTAATAAAAATACCCGGCATCGGTGGACNACTTTCAATGTTAATTTTTTGNACATCTTCAGGAGGAAGAATCCCATCATNCTTATCACATGGTCTAATTAAAAGTAGTTTTTTCAGTTTNGAATCATCTTTTAACAAACTAAGCTGTTCACTTGAGTCNTGCTTNTTNATACCNNGCGATAAAAGAAATTCTAAATCATTATTATTTAACATTACAAAAACTTTTTTCCGGGGTCGACGGGATTCGAACCCGCGACCTCTGCCGTGACAGGGCAGCGTTCTAACCAGCTGAACTACGACCCCCGAAATATGGGCGCTACAGGATTTGAACCTGTGACATCTTCCTTGTAAGGGAAGCGCTCTCCCGCTGAGCTAAGCGCCCCGAATAGATTTTTATACTATATGCAGACAAGTAAATGTCAAGATAGATTCAAAGGCTTCTCTGCTTCTGAAACATCAACACCTAAAGGCATATCAGACAAAACCGCATCTTTTAGTATTGCCTCATCAGATATAATTGCATGAGGAATGACATCGTCCATATGACTAACAGGAACAATATCAACGTCTTTAAGAACCTCTTTAGGTATATCAACTAAATCTTTCTCATTTTCTTTAGGTATCAAAACAGTTTTAACTCCGCCTCTATGAGCAGCTAATATTTTTTCCTTTAATCCTCCAATTGGAAGAACCCTTCCTCTTAAAGTAATCTCTCCAGTCATAGCTAGGTCCCTTCTAACTTCTTTTTGAATTAAACCGGACAATATAGCTGTGGCCATAGCAATACCAGCTGACGGCCCATCTTTAGGCTGAGCGCCTTCAGGAACGTGAACATGGATGTCGATTTTTTGATAGAAATTTCTATCCAATCCAAGTCTATTCCCACGAGATCTTACATAGCTCATAGCAGCCCTTGTGGACTCTTGCATTACTTCTCCCAACTTACCAGTAACTGTAAAGTTACCCTTGCCAGGAACAATCGTTACTTCTATATTTAGCAATTCTCCACCAACTTCTGTCCATGCCATTCCAGTAGACATACCTATTTGATTAGTATCTTCTATCTCGCCATGCTTAAATTTAGGCGAACCTAATAATTTTTGGACAACTTTTGGCGTTATATTTAAGGAATAATCTTTACCATTTGTTACCACTTCTTTTGCAGTTTTCCTACATAAGGTTCCAAATTCTCTTTCCAAGGTCCTAACACCAGCTTCTCTTGTGTATCTTTGAATAGTAAAGTTTACAGCCTTATCTGAGAACTTTACATTTGAATCCTTTAGACCGTTATTTTCAAGCTGCTTAGGAATTAGGTATTTCTTAGCGATTTTGTTTTTCTCAAGTTCTGTATAACCTGACAATTTAATAATCTCCATTCTATCTTGCAAAGCCCAAGGAATTGTGTGTAAAACATTTGCTGTAGTAATGAATAAAACTTGCGATAAATCATAATCAATTTCTAGATAGTGGTCATTAAAGGTTGAATTTTGCTCAGGATCTAATGCCTCTAGCAATGCAGAAGCAGGATCTCCTCTGAAATCTGTACCAACTTTATCTATTTCATCTAAAAGAAAAACAGGATTTTTTGAACCTGCTTTTTTCATCCCTTGAATAATTTTTCCAGGTAGAGCACCTATGTAAGTTCTTCTATGACCTCTTATTTCGGCTTCATCCCTAACGCCACCAAGTGAAATTCTTACAAACTTCCTTCCCATAGCTCTTGCAACTGATTTTGCCAAAGATGTTTTACCCACTCCGGGTGGTCCAACTAAACATAAAATAGGACCTTTAAGCTTTTTAGTTAAAGTTCTAACAGCAAGGAATTCTGTGATTCGTTCTTTGGGTTTCTCTAAGCCAAAATGGTCCTCGTCTAGAACATTTTGAGCTTTATCTAAAGAAACTTCATCTTCCGTCAAATCAGAATTCCATGGCAACGTAACAAGCCAATCAATATAGTTCCTGACGACGGTCGCCTCTGCAGACATAGAAGACATTCCTTTCAACTTTCTAATTTCCTTTTCTATTCTTTTTCTAATATCTTCAGGCATCTCTTTAGATTTCAATGCCTCTTCAAACTCCAAAATCTCGGTTTTTAGATCATCTTTATCACCGAGCTCACTTTGTATGGCTTTCATTTGCTCAGTTAGATAGTATTCCTTTTGAGCCTTTTCCATTTGCTTTTTAACTCTATTTCTAATTTTCTTCTCAACTTGTAAAATCTCTAACTCCGATTGTATTTTTTCAAATAACATTTCCAGTCTTTTAGAGCAATCCAAGCACTCAAGTACTTCCTGCTTGTCAGAAAGTTTAAAGGTCAAATGTGATGCAATTGTATCAGATAACTTACTAGCATCTTCGATGGCAGAAATTGTTACTAATGTTTCAGTCGGAACCTTCTTATTAAGTTTGGTATAATCTTCAAAAGCCTCAATTAAGGACCTCATTATAGCATTAGTTTCAACGTCAGACTGAGTCTTCTCTACCAAGTCTTCTACTTCAACATTAAAGAATTTGTTTTCTTCGTCAAAGCTAAGGAGTTTTGCCCTACTGACACCTTCAACTAATATCTTTACTGTCCCGTCTGGAAGTCTTAGCATCTGAACGATTGTACCTACTGTCCCGATTTGATATATATCTTTGGGTCCTGGGTCATTTGTTTTTGCATCAATTTGAGCGGATAGCAAAATCTTCTTGTCTGTTTTCATTGCCTCTTCTAATGCTCTAATTGATTTTTCTCTTCCAACAAATAATGGCGCCACCATATGNGGGAAAATAACTACGTCTCTTAAGGGTAATAATGGAAGTTTATATTTTGTACTCATGAAGTCCTCCGAAAGGCATTATTNAATTAAGTTAACCATTAAATCTTGTTTTGCAACAAAAAAACATTAAAAAAACTATAAAAGTGATAGAAAAAAGAGAAAAAAGACCTAGTTTAAGGCACTTTTAGATGATTTAGTTTCAAAACTGAGCANCGGAGCCTTACCGTTCATTATCACATCTTCAGTTATTACGCACTTTTTTAAACCATCCAAGGTAGGAATNTCATAAATTAAATCCAAGATGGAGTTCTCAATTATGGACCTGAGGCCTCTGGCACCTGTCTCTCTCTTGATAGCTTCCTTGGCAATACAAATTAANGATTCTTNAGTAAATTCTAGCTCTACCTTATCATTTATCCTAACTAATTTNTGATATTGCTTTATCAGAGCATTTCTTGGCTCAGTTAATATCTTTATAAGTGCNTCTTCGTCGAGTGTATTTAGATATGTAATTACAGGGACCCTNCCAATAAACTCAGGAATAAATCCAAAACTAACTAAGTCTTCAGATTGAATGGACTTAAGGAAATCGTTAGAGTCCAACCTTTTAACTATTTGTTGCTCACCCTTCTCAAAGCCNATAGAATTCTTTCCAATTCTTTTAGCAATTATTTTATCCAGCCCGCTAAAAGAACCGCCTAAAATAAATAAGATATTATTAGTATCAACNGGTATAAATTCTTGTTGNGGATGCTTTCTGCCACCTTTAGGAGGAACATTGACAATGGCACCTTCAATAATTTTCAAAAGGGCTTGTTGAACACCTTCTCCTGATACATCTCTAGTAATAGATGGACTATCCCCACTTTTTNTTGCAATCTTATCTATCTCATCAATATAAATAATTCCCTTTTCAGCTTTGTTAACATCAAAATCTGATGCCTGCAAAAGACTTACAAGCATATTCTCAACATCTTCGCCTACATAACCCGCCTCTGTATAACAAGTTGCATCAACAATAGTAAATGGAACATTTAAGAATTTTGCTAANGTCTGAGCCAANAGNGTTTTTCCNGAGCCTGTAGGGCCAATTAGTAGCACGTTACTTTTTTGTATTTCAACTTNTTCAGATTCACTTTTCTTTGACTTAGGNTCATTATTTACACTAATTCTTTTGTAATGATTATATACNGCNACNGATAAATATTTCTTTGCCTGATCTTGATCAATGACATAAGAATCAAGCTGACTTTTAATTTCATGGGGTGGAGGAATATATTCAAGNTCTTCTGGGTTAACTTGCTCCCCTTTTTCGTCCTCAATTATCTCAGTACATAAATCTACACATTCATTACATATATAAGTTTGAGGGCCTGCTATAAGTTTCTTTACTTCTTTTTGATTTTTTCCACAAAAAGAACAACTTAAATCNTCTTTTGATGTACTCATTTATTTATCATCCTTTTGAGTAATTATATTATCTATAATTCCATAATCCAANGCTTCTTGTGAAGTTTGATAAAAATTTCTTTGTATATCTGTTTTTATTACATCTAATTTCTGATTAACATGTTTNGACAATATTTGNGCTAATATCTCCTGCTTCCTTCTAGTCTCATCCATTTCTTTCTCTANGTCATAATACTGACCGCCTANTTGCGTCCCAACAGAGTGGAGCATAATTGTTGAGTTAGGTAAAGAGTTCCTTTTATTTTTTGCACCACTTGCCAAAAGTACAGCCCCCATACTNGCAGCAAGACCGAANCACAAAGTGCTTACGTCAGGAGCAACATACTGAATAGCATCATAAATACCNAGGCCAGCAGTAACACTTCCNCCGGGTGAATTTATATATAAATTAATATCTTTTTTACTATCAACTGATTCAAGGAACAACAATTGAGCAACTACTAGATTCGCGAGGTTATCNTTAATTTCCCCCCCAATAAAAATAATTCTTTCATTTAAAAGTCTAGAATAAATATCAAAAGCTCTTTCNCCAGAAGAGCTTTGCTCAACTACCATTGGTATAAACATAANGTGATTGTAATTTAATCAATAATCTTAGTCAATTAAGAAGAACACTTAAGTTACTTTGCAACTTTAGGTTTCACCTCTTTGATTTTGGCTTCAGAAACTAAAAATCTTATTACCTTTTCATCTGTTAGCTTTACTCTTACATCGTCCATTAAATTATTATCTTTATAATANTTCTTTATTTTGCTAANTTGGGTATTCTGGGATTTNGCAATCGAAGCAATAACTTGCTCGAGCTCTTCCTCACCCACAACAATATTTTCAAGCTTAGAAATTTCAGCGAATATAAGTGCCAGCTTCACATTTCTTAAGGCAGACTCTTTGATNAACTCCTTAGTCTTTTCGTCAACTTCATTCATTTTAATTCCTTTCTCGTTCATTCGACCCAAGTACTCACTTTCAAGCCTCTTCTCTTCATCATTTAAAAAAGATTTAGGGAANTCAAATTTGTTATCGTTTATTAATTTNTCACCAATATTCTTTCTCAANGATGCTTCTGATTTTTCATCAGAAGATCTTTCTAAGTCGGAAGCTACTCGCTCCTCCAACTTCTCTTTCGACTCGATACCAAGCTTAGCAATAAAATCATCATCTAACTTAGGAATAATTTTTTTATATATTTTATTAATNAGCACCGTACAATTTACTACCTTTCCAGCAGCTTCAGCTATNGGGAAATCTTTTGGATATNTTACATCAAAAGTTTTTTCTTCCTCTAGTGTCATTGTTTTTATTTTAGTCTCTATGTCTGGAATCAAAGAATCATTTCCTAGTTCAATCATNGCATTCTCTCTTACCAGATCTTTCACTATAACGCCTTCAACTTGCCCTGAAAAATTTATAGATAGGATATCTTTTTTTTGTATCTTCTTACGTTTNACAACTTCCTCATTNGACGCAAAATTAATTAACAAGTTTTCAATTGCCTTATCAATATCNTTCTGTTCGATAGAAAAGACTTCTTTCTCAACTTCCAGCGACTTNTATGTACCTAAATTAATTTCAGGTATAAGTTCAAAATTAAAAGAAAACTGAAACTTTTTATCTTTATTAAAATCTTTAAATTCTAGNTTTGAAGTCTTNACTATATTTATTTTTTCTTCAACAGCNAGAACTCTTAAGTTNTTGTTNATAATTCTTGTCTTAATCTCTTCATCAATCTGTTCTGTATATATAGATTCAACAACTTTCAAAGGTACTTTTCCTTTCCTGAATCCTTTTAAATCNGCNTCCTTCTGAAACAATTTAACAACGCTAAGATAGGTTTTAGCAACTTCATCTTTTTCAATATNGAACAAAGCCTTCTTTTCAGTTGAACTAATTTCTTCAATCTTAAAACTCATATTATCTCCATTTGGGAGCGGGGGGACTCGAACCCCCACACCCGAAGGCGCTAGATCCTAAATCTAGTGCGTCTACCAATTCCGCCACGCTCCCATTCAAAAAATATTTTTTTTTGAAAGGATAAATATACTGATTACCGTATCTAAAATCAATGTTGGGGATTATGAAGGCTCGTAAGCAACAATAACCTTGTTGCAACTACTAAGGTACTTTAAAATGACTTTATTAACTTCCTCTAAAGTTACATTTCTTATTTTGGAGGAAAATTCAAATGGTTCTTCTGGGCCAAGACCAAAGAAACAACCTTGAGATATTCTAGCATTTATACTGGCATTTCTTTGAAGTGAAATATCATTTCTGCCTATTAAGTAATTCTTCGACCTCTCTATTTCTGAGCTTGTTATTCCATCAGTCACAAGCTTGCTAATTTCTTTATTAATAGCTTCGATACTTTCATCTTTCTTCTCGGGAGAACAACCTATATAAACGCCAAAGTGACCAATAGTAGGCGATGGGCTGTAAAAAGATGAAACAGTATAAGCTAAGCTCTTTCTATCTCTAAGCTCAAGAAATAGTCTACCGCCCATTCCAGATAGGCATGAATTCATAACCTGAAATGCATACTGATCTTGAGATTCCATTGATGGTGCATAAGTGCCAATCATTATATGTGACTGCTGCTTATCCCCTAACTTAGTTTCAAAATTTTGATCTTCTTTAATAGGAGTGAAAGTAGAATCTTTGATATTTAAGAAATCTTCATCTGATATATCAAGATTTGAGTTTAAACATTCGACTAATTGCTCTAGATCAAAATTTCCAACAGCTGAAAACAATAAATTATTTTTTGTTATAGTCTCTCTGTAAGCTTTAGATATATTATCTTGAGATATATTAACGAGGCTTTCTTCTGTACCATATTGATTCATTGAATAAGGGTGGTTCGGGAAAAGCTTCTCATAAAACTTATCAGCAGTTAAAGCCGCATAGTTTTGCTTTTTTCTGTTTAGATAAGACATCGTATCCCTTTTAACAATTTCTAACTCTTTCTCAATGAAAAGTGGATTTGATATTACATCTGAATATATTTCAATTAACTCTTGCAAGTTTGCACTAGGGCCCAATAATTTTAAGCCTAATGTATTTTTTCCTGAGTAACCCTCTATATCAGAAGCTAACAACTCTGTTTTCATAGATAATTGATCCTTGGAGAAATTTTTTGAACCTCTTTCGAATAGCTCAGCAAGAATGCTAAATTTACCATTGGANGNTTTATNNTCCTGCCTCAAACCACCCATAGAAACNGATCTTAAAGAAAAAAGTGGNGTCTTTGTATTCTGTAGAACTAATAAATCTGCACCACANTNAAGNNTTANCCTNGTAGGCTTGNTGTGAACTATCTTAGACATAGANTAATCTTTAGNAACATACGAACTCAAGTCTTTTANGCANGGGTNTGNGCTAATATTAAATATATCTAANATCATTTTCTTTAAATGNTTNTCNTTTTCAAACTTTATTTTCTTCGGAAAAATCAAATTCAAATTTAAGTTCTCAAGTNTAAAAAGNCTTGATGCTACCTTGGATATTTCTTCAGGAGTTATTTNTTTAATTCTTTCCAAATATATTTTCTTAGATTCTATATCTCCAGTTAAAGATTCTAAATATCCTATNGATTGTGCTTGNCCTTGAACAGTTTCGTTTTCATGAAGGTCATCAGAAAGAATTGAGTTTTTTGCTCTTTCNATTTGAGCTAAATCAAAATCAAGATTGCAGATTTGTTGAATTTTTAAGCAAACTTCTTNNATAACTTNATTAATATTATCATTTAANAATGTCCCTGTTATCATAAAAACTCCAGAGTGNCTCATTGNATAATTNCTGGAATAAATTGATGTAACTAAAGATAAATCTTCTTTCAACTCCTTGTATAGCAANGAGCTTGTTCCACTTCCNAGAATATGGCTTACTATATCTAANACCGCGGAATCTTNATCNGTNGCTTTTTTAGATTTAAAAGAAAAAGCNAAATAGACNTCATTAACTTCATGAAATTCAGTATTAATTTGCAANCCTAANACNTTTTCATTTTCNATGAATTTCGGCTTTTCAACTTTGTCTTGTCTAATTTTATTNAATACTTTTTCAATTTTNAGCTTAACATCGTCACTCTTAGCNCCACTTACTACAACAAGATGCATATTTTCTGCCTGATACCATTTATCATAAAATCCTTTTACATCAGATCTTTTAAAACTTTTTACACTTTCAGGAGTTCCTATAATTGGNAGACCATAAGTAGATGAAAAGAAAGTATGTTTAAACATCATTTCACTTAAACAATTTGATGGAGAATCATTTCCTCTTTTTATTTCTTCTAAAATAACCTCAAGCTCTTTNGAAAGCTCTTCTTCGTCAAAAGTAGCGTTAGACATACAATCTGAGAGTATATTTAAGCCGACATCAATGAATTCATTTGAAATTGTAGTGTAATATACGGTCTCATCAAATGAGGTAAAAGCATTGACTTCTCCACCATGGGCCTCTAGCTGTTTGGAGATTTCTCCTACTTTTAAATTATCTGTCCCCTTGAAAATCATATGTTCATGGACATGTGCNAATCCTCTTTGATTATCATTTTCATAAGCACTACCGGTATTGACCCAAACAAAAATTGANCTTACAGGAGAATGAGGATCTTCCTTAAGGAAAACTTTTAAACCATTATCAAGGTAATATTTTTGAACATCATTCATAGCTAATNACAAAGTTGCCTTATATTTTATAANAATATGTTTNCCAACTGCATACAANAAGTAAGTATAGAATAGNATAAAAGATCCAATCTCTATATGTAAAAGTATCGCAATAAGTATTATTGATAGCACAATTAGAGCGTTAAACCTCTTCATCTTNTTAAGAAAAGTTTTCTTCGGAAAAGCTATATTGCTTACCATCAAAAGTCCCGTTAAAGGTAGGAAAATTATAAANAAGGTGCTCACAACTTCGGAAGAAAATATGTTAAATTTATAGTCATTTAGGACAATCGATATTAGCAATCCTGCAGCCATAGGGCTTGGAAGGCCAACAAATAATCTATCCTTATCTTCATCAGAGTTGGTATTAAACCTGGATAGTCTTAAAGCAACACAAACAGAATAAAATATTACACACATTATTCCAAGATTATTAAAAGATGATANATATACTATATAGATTAAAAGTGAGGGTGCAACACCAAAACAAACTAAATCAGAAAGAGAATCGTATTGCGCACCAAATTCGGAATCTTTATTTAAAAGTCGTGCTATTTTTCCATCAACAAAATCTATAAAAGCAGCAATATATAAAAAAATACAAGACCACCATAAGGACTTTTCNGTTAANAGAGATGTTTCAATTCCTAAGAACTCTCCATCGACTAGTGGAAAAAGTTTGATTAAATTNAAGATAGATAAAAGTCCAAAAANCATCGCAAGAGTTGTTAATAAGTTNGGNATAAGTGAGATAATTTTTCTATTTTTCATNTTACTAAACTATCTTCTCATTNGNCTTATTAAAGAGGATGCTCTCTCCTGCNACTACTTCATCACCTGCCTTTAATTCTGTAGCATAATTAGTAGGAACATAAATATCTATCCTAGAACCAAATTTNATAATTCCTATTCTTTGTCCAATCTTAAGAATACTGGTTCGTGAGACATAAGGAACTATTCTTCTAGCAATGAATCCTGCAAATAGAATTAAAANTANNTCTTGTTTATCCTCTGTTTTTAAATGCATATACAATCTTTCGTTCTCTATACATTCCGAAGAATTAGCAAATTTAAACTTCCCCTCAAAATACTTGGTCTCTANTACTTCAGAAGAAATAGGAGACCTTGCTATGTGACAATCAAATACAGATAAAAAGATGCATATTCTTTTCATTTCTATATTAGTAAACTCATCTTCTTTGACTGTATCAACTGTTATAATTTTTCCATCAGCAGGAGATATTATTCCATTTGTTTTTGGTATAATTCGTTCAGGATCCCTAAAGAANTGTATAATCAATAAAAANGTTATTAANAGCAAAATTGATAAAATAGATATTCCAAAAAAGGCGGTTCCTAGCCAGCAAATTAAGAAGGAAACCAATATAGGTTGGTATCCTTGGGGTGAAACAGTCCATTTGTAATCAATCTTCATTAGTTCTTTTCTTTATCTACAAGTTTCTTTTTAAATAAAGCTGTCATCATAGATCTTAAAGTGGTTCCAATATCTTCTATCGGGTGAGTTTCTCCTTCCTTAAGTAAGCGATTATAATTAGGCCTTCCAGACTCGTTTTCCTTAATCCACTCGTCAGCAAACTGTCCNCTTTGTATTTCATCAAGGACTGTTTTCATTCTTTTCTTTACAGAAGCATCTATAAGTCTAGGTCCTCTAGTTATNTCACCATATTTTGCAGTATCACTAATTGAATANCTCATATTAGAAATTCCGCCTTGATAGATTAGATCAACTATTAGTTTGACCTCATGTAAACATTCAAAATAAGCCATTTCAGGTGGATATCCAGCTTCTGTAAGAGTTTCAAAACCTGCAAGAATCAGACTTGAAACACCACCACATAAAACAGACTGCTCACCGAATAAATCTGTCTCAGTTTCATCTTTAAATGTTGTTTCTATTATTCCAACTCTAGATGAACCGATGCCTGCNGCATANGCAAGAGCAATGTCTTTAGTGTTAGATGAAGGATCTTGATGAATGGCTATTAGGCCAGGAACACCAGCNCCCTCTTCATAAGTACCTCTGACTGTATGGCCAGGAGCTTTAGGTGCAACCATAAATACATTAACTCCTNCTTCCGGAACAATCTGGTTNTAATGTATNTTGAATCCATGACCAAAAGCTAAATACTTACCAGGTTCGATATTATCTCTNATTGAATCTTCATAAATTTTCTTTTGACTAGTATCCGGTGCTAAAATCATTATAATATCAGATTTTTTAACTAACTCATCAACTTCGACAACATCTAGACCAGTTGCTTCAGCCTTTTTCCAACTTTCACCACTTTTTCTTAAACCAACAGATACTTGGATTCCTGAATCTCTTAGGTTTAATGCGTGAGCATGACCTTGACTCCCGAAACCTATAATTCCAACATGTTTATCTTTAATTAGNCCTAAATCGCAATCTTTATCGTAAAATACTTTCATAATAATTCTCCATTACTTCTTTTTCTCTCTAGCCACTGAAACAAGTCCAGTCCTNGTTACTTCTTTGAGACCTAAGGGTCTTAAAATTTCNACAAATGCCTCGAGTTTATCCTTAGTACCNGTAAGCTCTAAAGTGTAAGATTTTGGACCTACGTCTATAACGTTAGATCTAAATATATCTGCTACTCTCAATACCTCNGNTCTACTAGTTTTAGTAGGGATTACTCTAGCAATTAGAAGTTCTCTTTGAATACTTTCAGATTCTGTTAAATCTACAACTTTAATGACATTAATCATGTTTTCAAATCTTTTTATAATTTGATCAATAATCCAATCTTCGCCTGATGTAACTAATGTTAATCTTGAATGAGAAGGATTTTCAGTTTCTGCCACACAAAGGCTCTCAATATTAAAACCCCTTGCAGTAAACAGTCCTGAAACACGAGCTAAAACACCAGGTTCGTTATCTACTAAAATTGATATAATATGACGCAATAGTTATCTCCTTTAAAGGAATTTATAATAAACTAATTTTAAACTATTTCTATGTTTATACTAACTAAATCCTTATCTCTAGAAGGACTAAGCCTTTTAGGTTTAAGGTTTTCTTAAGGTTTGAATCAATTTTNGAATCGAAATTAGATTGATAAGCTTTTGCACCAAATGATTCAGCNAAAGACTTATAATCNGGGCCTTTATACTTNAGGCNCTTCTTTAANTATTTATCATTTAAAACAATTATCGTTAGATCAAGNCCTTGCTCTAAAGCGACAATCATTTCTTGCATATTGAATTGAAAGTTAGTACCGCTAGATATACTTACAACTTTAGNTTTAGGCCTAGAAAAAGTAGCNCCAATTGCCGCAGGAAAGCCGTAGCCAGGAGTACCAGTTCCGCCAGATAGTATATTATTCCTATAGTCATTAAACTTNTAAAATTGCTGAAGGTTCACATCTTCATGGCTGAAATCGGAGCAAATAACNGCTTTCTTTCCTAAAATNTCCGATATTTTACTAAAAATATATGCTTTTTTATTCTTGGAAATCTCTTTATTNTCCAATTNCTTATTACCACTTTTAATATCCAAAAGAAAATNAGCTGACCATTCAGCCTCATAAGAATCAATATCTTTAGCCATAAAGTTCAAGAAAGATACTGATGAAGAATTAATATTTAAATGTTTTTTAGTTAATGGATCAAGCTGAGTTTTATCTATATCTACTATAGTCATTTCTTTCTTTNTAAGAGAATTTTTTGCTAAAATTTTATTTATGTCGCAACCAACAGAAATAATATGATCTGAGTCTTCNATTAACTTACTAGAAGCATATGANCCGCTTGAACCTATCATTCCAAAAGAAACATCACTTTTGACTAATCCTAGNGATAAAAGTGAGGTAAGAGATGGGATTTTAAACTTCTTTAAGATAAAAGAAATATTTTTAGTATTCTCCTGNTAGCAAGCACCTCTACCAAAAATCAAAAGTGGTTTTTTTGATTTTTTGAGCTTAATTTTAAAATCTCGTAAAGATTTTTGAGATATTTTTGGCTCATCAATATAATTTGGTAAATTGATTTTCTTAGGAATCCTAAACTGACTCTCACCTAATAAAACATCCTTAGGCATATCTACTAAAACAGGTCCTTTTCTTCCAGTATTGGAAATATGAAGAGCTTCAGCAATTGCTTTAGGTAAATCTATTGTTTTTCTTACTAAAGTATTATGCTTAGTTGTAGATCTGGTAATTCCAATATGATCAGCTTCCTGAAATGCATCACTTCCTAAGAAGGGAGTGGGTACTTGACCAGTGAAAATTAGAACTGGGACAGAGTCCATATAAGCAGTTGAAATTCCAGTTACGGTATTGGTTGCGGCTGGGCCTGAGGTGCAAAGAATTATCCCAGGTAATCCGCTTGCACGTGAAAATCCATCGGCCATATGTGTTGCAGCTTGTTCATGTCTAGTAAGGATATGATTTATCTTTTTTGCATATGCCGGCATTACATCATAAATTTTTAGTACATAGCCGCCAGGTAATCCAAAAATAGTTTTGATACCAAGCTTGTATAAAGATTCAAAGAATAGTTCCGCGCCTAAAAAAATTTTCATTTCGATTATTATATATTAATTTATCATTTTAACTAACAAAAGAAAAAGTATTAAAAGGCATGAGAGGCATATCCTCGAATACATGGTCTGCATTAAACTTTAAATTAACTTTAGCCAGTGAAGCTGAATCAATACTAAAGCCTGAATCAATATTTAGTTCGAAATGTTTATCAAAATGCGCTATTTGAACTTTATCAGAGCCAGTTCCTATCAATGTAGAATTATTCATATCAACATGCATAAGGTCATCATGTCTTAGTTTAAAATTTTGTTCAACTAGAACTAAATCTTCTTCTTTTTTGACAAATCTCGCATAAGCAAACAAGTTATTTCTTAAATCAAACAATGTAACAAGATTTTTAAATTCAGATTGGTAAGAATATGCATAAAGTAGAAAGGATGAGATTCCGTAAACCGGAATCCTCGAGAACGAACTAATACTATTTGCTGTTGCAATTCCAACCCTAAGTGATGAAAGGTTTCCAGGTCCAATATTGACCCTAACTTGCTGAATATCATTTAAGCTAAATGGAATGCTTTCAAATAAATCTTTGATTAAAGGAGAGAGAAGTTCGCAATGATTTGGCCTTTCAGAATTTACATTTAGTATATTTTTAATCTGATAATCATCTGAAAGTGAAACACTTGTTAAGTTCCTAGAAGTTTCAATATTTAAAGACAACATAAAATAATTATTTTGAGCTGATTTTCTCTCTAACTTCTTTTTCTAATTTAAGACCTAAATCTGAATTAGCTTGCAAAAATTTTTGTGCATTATCTTTCCCCTGCCCTATTCTTTCTCCCGAATATGAGAACCATGCCCCAGCTTTTTCAACTAGACCAAACTCTACTCCAAGGTCAATTAATTCTCCAAACTTAGAAATTCCACGCCCAAAGATAATATCCATTTCAGCTTCTCTAAATGGTGGAGCAACTTTGTTCTTAACAACCTTCACTCTGACCCTATTACCTATGACACTTTCTGAGGTTTTCAAAGAAGCTATTCTTCTAACATCAAGCCTAACAGAGCAGTAAAACTTTAATGCGTTGCCCCCAGAGGTTGTTTCTGGGCTCATATATGAAGGAACACCAATCTTCATTCTAAGCTGATTTATAAAGATAACAGTTGTCTTAGATTTAGAAACGGTTGCAGTAATCTTACGTAAGGCTTGCGACATCAATCGTGCTTGAAGACCAACGTGAGTATCACCCATTTCTCCATCAAGTTCAGCCTTAGGTGTTAAGGCTGAAACAGAGTCTATTACAATCATATCCACAGCTGAGCTTCTAATTAATTGATCGACTATCTCCAAAGCTTGCTCTCCATAGTCTGGTTGAGAAATCAATAAATCCTCATTCTTTATACCAAGACCTTTTGCATAAGTTGGATCGAACGCATGTTCTGCGTCAACAAAAGCGGTAATACCACCACTTCTTTGTGTCTCAGCAATGGCATGAAGTGCTAAAGTAGTTTTTCCTGAAGCTTCAGGACCATATACTTCGATAACTCTTCCTCTAGGAAATCCACCAACACCCAATGCATGATCCAATCCGATTGAGCCGGTTGAAATAGCCTCTACATTTTTAACAGTAGATTCATTGTCCATACGCATAATGGCACCTTTACCAAATTGCTTTTCAATGGTCGAAATAGTTGCATCAAGAGCTTTTTGTTTATTTTCATCAGCATCTTTTGAAGGTACTTTCTTCTTGTTTTCAGTCAAATAACTACTCCTTTAAAATGTCTAAATTATATAGATATTATACTTAATTAAACATATTCTTCCTATTAGTTTGATTTAAAAGAAATAATTCTCCTAACTATGTCCAAACAAGATAAAGATGTTCTTAATTTAAACATCTCTCTAGACCCAGGNAAAAAATATTTCTTTACAGTTGTCTTATCTTTATANGAAACACCGATAAAAACAGTTCCNACAGGTTTATCTTTAGAGCCNCCAGTGGGGCCAGCTATTCCTGAGACAGCTAAAGCTATATTAGACCCTGATATCTTTCTAGATTTTACCACCATTTCTTTAACACATTGACGACTAACGGCACCATATTTTGAAATAGTTAGACTATTAACACCNAGAATTTTTTCTTTGGCATTATTNCCATATGTTANNAATCCATAATGAAAACAAGCAGAAGAGCCTGGCACATNNGTAATCATATTACCTAAGAGTCCTCCGGTACAAGATTCAGCTGTNGAAATAANTAGCTTCTTTTTTAATAATAACTTAACTACNTCAGCAGCTAGTGAAGTCTCACTGTCNGAATAAATATAANTACCTATAACCTTTCTGATCTTCATTTCTAAAAGTTTATTGTCTTTCTTTGCAGACGAAATCTTATCGCTACTNGATATTAACCTGATATGAATTTCGTANTTATGAGGNCTGTAGCCTATATAGGACTTCTTTGATNCAAAGCGTTGAATTTTTTCGGCAACTTCGGATTCTGANAAACCAAATACTTTCAACATTTTAGATGAAACAACTTTTGTAGATTTCTTTTGCTCTTTTTTTAAGTCTATAAAGAAAGTTTTTTTTACCATTTCTTTGAATTCTCTAGGTACCCCTGGAAAGAAATAATTTTTAGAGCCCTTNTGAATAANAGTAAATCCNGGAGCAGTTCCNGAAGAATTTGAAACAATTTGGGCTCCTTTAGGAAAGAGAGCTTGTTTTTGATTTAATTTACTATATCTTCGCTTCCTATTTTTAAAAAGATTTNTAATNTTTATTTCTTCTTTTTTATNTAAAATAAGTTCTTNATCAAAATAAAGAGAAGCTGCTTCTCTTGTTAAATCATCACTNGTGGGACCCAGACCGCCTGTTATTAAAACATAATCGGACCTATCATTTGCGATTCTCAAAGCATTAGCTATGTCATCTAATGAATCTCCAATACATTGCTGGTAATTTANCTTGAAACCATAGCTAAAAACCTCTTTCGCAAACCAAAAGAANTTAGTATCTTGAGTTANACCCGAAAGAAGCTCTTCACCAGTAGTTATTATCTCAATAGTTACATTTCTCATTNAATATCCTTATGATACCTTGAATATAATAATGTAATACGTAAACTCTCTATAAAGAAAATAATTTAATNAGGAGAAAATATGAAAATNGATAATTGGTTAGAAGGGCATTGGGCATTAGTTCTTGGAGCATCTAGTGGTTTTGGTGCCGAAGTCTCTCAAAAACTTTCTGAATATGGAGTCAATATAATTGGAGTTCATTTAGATAGAAAAGGAACAATGGGTAATGTAGAAAAAATTATTGCTAAAATTGAATCAAAGGGANCAAAGGCAAAGTTCTTTAATATTAACGCTGCTGATGAAGAGAAAAGAGATAAGGTCTTAGATGAAGTNTCNTCTTTAATTTCGAAAGACGAGAAAAANATCAAGATTCTTCTTCATTCACTAGCTTTTGGATCTTTAAAGCCTTATCTAAGTGNTGATTCATCATCTAATGTGACGCAAAAAAATATGGAAATGACAATCGATGTNATGGCTAACTCAATCGTCTATTGGACTCAAGGAGTTGTAAAAAGATCTCTTTTTAGTTCAAATGGTCGAATTTATGGAATGACAAGCGCCGGTAGCAGAAAGATATGGCCAACTTACGGTCCTGTGTCTGCGGCAAANTCTGCGCTTGAATCACATATACGACAAATGGCTGTNGAGCTTGCTCCACAAAGAATAACTGCNAACTCTCTTTGTGCTGGNGTAACGTTAACACCTGCTCTTGATAAAATTCCTGGTAATAACGATATTATAGATGANGCAACAAAGAANAACCCTAGCAATAGGCTTACACTTACTAGTGATATTTCCGGGAGCATAATAGCCCTATCTCANCCTGGNGCCGATTGGATCACCGGAAATGTAATTATGGTTGATGGTGGAGAAGAATTAACTTAATGAATAAGGATTTATATATATTTAATTCCTTAACTAGTCAAAAGGAACTTTTTAAAAGTACAGTCCCTAACCAGGTTTCTTTATATGTTTGTGGTCCAACAGTTTATAGCAGTTCGCACATGGGACATGCTAGATCAGCTATAGTTTTTGATTGTATTGTAAGATTTTTGAAATTTATCGGTTTAAAAACCAAGTATGTAAGAAATTTTACAGATATCGATGACAAGATTATTACTNGNGCTAACNAAGAAGGTAAAAAACCAGAAGAAATCTCAGANAAATATAAATTAGAATATATAGAAGACATGAAGAGTCTTGGCTGTAATGATCCGGACTATCAACCATCCGTCTCAGAAAATATTCCGGAAATAATAAATTTAATAAAAAATATAATAGATAAAGNGTACGGNTACGAAAGTAATGGAGATGTATATTTTAATGTTCAAAAATTTAAACCATATGGAAAATTATCGAATCAAAGCATCGACTCTATTCTTTCAAACACTAGGNTNGAAATTAATCCCAATAAAANNTATGAATTAGATTTTNCATTATGGAAAAANGCAAAAGCGGGCGANCCTTCCTGGGANAGTCCTTGGGGTAATGGTAGACCTGGTTGGCATATTGAGTGCTCTGCTATGAGNAGAAAGTATCTAGGAGANAACTTTGATATTCATGGTGGTGGAAGAGACTTAATATTTCCTCATCATGAAAATGAGATAGCACAATCAGAATGTGTATCTAATAAAAAATTTGCAAATTATTGGATTCATAATGGTCTAATAAATATAAACAAAGAAAAAATGTCTAAATCAATTGGNAACATAATAAATATAAAAGAAGGGTTANAACTTTGGGATAAAAATATNTTTAGAATTCTTTTCCTTACTCATCATTATAGAACNCCAGTGGACTTGTCGAANAAGAAATTAGAAGAGATAAATAAAAGCTTATTAAATTTAAAGAAGAAGCTTGAAGNAAATGTATCCTCGTCTAGTAATTTTAAGGAGCTTTGGGTTTCAGCAATGCTAGATGACTTTAACACAGCNAANGCCCTGGGTTACTATTTTAAATTCATTAATGATGGNAAACTCTCTAGTAAGTCAACTGTTGAATTAGANGAGTTTGAAGAAACAATGGGAATCTCAGGTTGGAGAAATGATATATCAGATTCNATGGATAGAAAATCAATAAATAAGGAAGAAATTGANGAATTAATAATANNAAGAAATAAAGCAAGAAGTGATAAAGATTGGTCTAAAGCTGACGAACTTAGGGAAAGAGCTAAAGAGCTTGGTGTTAAATTATTAGATAACGATGAAGGTACTACTTGGGAATAACAAAGCTTAATTAGGTCAAATCTTAAATATAAATTAAACGCCTATCAGCTCTCGGGCTTTAGCAATCACTGGAGCTTGAGTTTCACCTCTACAACCAAACCAACATGTTGTACATTTGGTCTTTGTAAAATAATTTGGCTCATAATCTGTATAATGACAAACTGCTGGCATTTCAGAACACCTCTTAATATGTCCATCTGGTGTAGCTGTCAAGAAAGAAGAACCAGCATTACATGGAGGTCCATAACCATTTTTAAAAAACACTGGGATTTGGCTTAAATAATATTCGCTAGAAACTATGGTATCTCCCCAATGTTTCTTTAATGAAATCAATTCCTTTACAACCTCAGAGACTTTCTTAGTCTCATCACTAATGAAGTGTTCCTCGTTGTTCGCCTTCATAACAGAGTAGGAACTAAATGAGATATTTGCTCCCCACTCTTTGGCTCTTTTTGCCATATCTACAATTTGCTCTAAGTTATCATCCATAATTATTGTGTTAATAGAGATTGTTCTTTTTAGCTCAGTAGATATTTTAGGAATGAGTTCCGAAACATGATCCCACAAACCATTTACGCCTCTATTCTCAGAATGTCTATCACCTAAGAAATCTAAAGATATTGCAATTTGGTCTATACCAGCAGCATACAAAGCTTTAGCCTTATCCATATCTAGCATGTCACCTTTTGTTATTATGCCAGTATAAGTAAAATAGGAGGCTGCTTTAATTTGACTAATTATATCAACAATATCCTTTCTCATCATAGGTTCCCCGCCAGTAACCATTACAACCAGAGGGTTAATCTTTTTAATCAAGTCAGTATAATCGTCAAGCCTTTCTTCATGCTGAGTCTGCCAGTAATCGCAAAAGTCACATCTTGCATTACATTTCTTAGTAACTTCTAAATTTACAAGCTTTGGGGAGTTAGTAATCTTAGTTTCAACTAACTTGGTTAGACCTAGTAAGGCAAAATTAAAAGACTCGATATAGGATTTATTCCTATCTAACATAACTTAAACATAAATTCCTATCAGGGGTGTTAATCATAAAATGATTGTAATTTATTAATTTTTATAGTCAATTAAGGAAAATCCTTAACTTTTGCATATTATTTTAATAATAGTATTGGAATGAGAATCCACTTGGTTTATGATTTTTAATATGAAGCTAGCAGATTCAAAGCAGATTAAAGAAATCGATAGATTATCATCTCGTAAGTTTGGAATTTCGAGCCAAATTAGAATGGAAGTTGCTGGGCTTAAATCTTATGAAATAATCAATCGGGAATATGCTCCTAAGAATACTCTCTTAATTATAGGTACAGGGAACAATGGAGGAGATGGGTTAGTGGTAGCTAGATACCTGAAGCTTAATAAGCATAAATGTTCTATTTTTATAGTTAATACTTCGAAAATAAAATCTAAGGATTTTTTAGATAATTTTTCAATAGCAAATAGGCTGGGTATTGAAATCGTAAAGAATTGGAAGGATGTAAAATTAAGGAAATATGACTTGATTATAGATTCAATTTTTGGAGTTGGATTGAACAGGTCTATAGTTGGCAATACAAAGAAAATAATTGATAAGCTAAATAAAATTAAAATACCGATATGCTCAATCGATATACCATCGGGCTTAAACCCGGATGATGGTCAAATTTTTTCAACATGTATAGTCTCAGACTGTACGATAACTTTTGATTTTGCTAAGCCTGGACTTCTAACAGATCCAGGAGCCAAATTCTCAAAGAAAGTTTTTATAGTTAAGTTNCCAACTCCAGATATTTTGGCAAAAAATCTTNATAATCATTTTATAGATGAAAGTTACTTTACCAATTTCTTCAAAACTAGAGATNTNTCATCAAATAAGGGNACTTTTGGTCATGTAATGATAATTGGGGGGTCGAAGAATATGTCTGGAGCAGTGGCTCTATCGGCTCTTGCTGCCTATAAATCTGGAAGTGGTCTTGTAACGCTTTGTGTTCCAAAAAGTATCAGCAATACTTTAAAAAANAAACTNCCTGAAGCCATCATTTTAGATATCCCAGATTCGCCAGACAACCAAACAATGGATGAAAATGAATTCTTAAGAAGCCTAAAAGATAATNTAAGNAAGAAGCCCTCTGCGNTGGTTATTGGCCCAGGACTTGGTAATCGAAAGGGGCTACTAAAAGTTATTAAAGATTCACTTANTTTTTTCGATTGTCCTATAATTATTGATGCAGATGGTCTGAATTTGATCTCTAAAAATCTTGATATTTTAAGTAAATNTAAAAATAAAGTTATAATTACCCCTCATCCAGGTGANATGTCNAAGCTATCAAGGCAATCAATTANATTAGTTCAAGAAAATAGAATTAAAACTTCTAAAAAACTATCTTCCAAAATGAAATGTATATCCATACTGAAAGGTTTTAGNACAATAATTTCTAATCCATCAGGTGAAATTTATATAAATAGTTCAGGAAATGTCGGTATGGCAACTGGTGGAATGGGAGATGCATTAACAGGAATAATAGCAAGTTTTATTGGACAGGGTTATTCAACAATAAATTCATCGATTTTGGGAGTGTTTGTTCATGGAAAGGCTGGTGATAGAATCGCAAGTAAAGATTCAAAACGTGGAATTCTCGCCACTCAAGTAATAAAAGAGCTGCCAAAATTAATATTTTCTCTTGAAANAGA
Source organism: bacterium (assembly GCA_002701865.2). Classification (GTDB taxonomy): domain Bacteria; phylum Desulfobacterota_D; class UBA1144; order UBA1144; family UBA1144; genus TMED58. The sequence continues at coordinate 38,585 of NZWH02000011.1, forward strand.
NAATAATTTTGCAGAATTGACGAAAATCAANAATGANTAANCATACCAAAGAATTTGGAATTGAAGATACAAGACTTTTAGCTTCTGTTGTTTCTAAGAGAATCACAGACGGTAGTCTAATTCTTCTCAATGGTGAAATGGGNTCTGGCAAAACNCAATTTGTACGATTCTTATGTGAAAGTCTAGGTGTTATAAGTAATGTGTCTAGCCCTAGCTTTTTAATTTTGAATAAATATGATACTAAAAAAAACCTNGAGATATTCCACTTCGANCTTTACAGGATAAAAGATTCNAGAGACTTAGAAGAGATAGGATTTTTTGAAATTCTTGAATCNAAGAAAGGTNTTGTAATAATTGAGTGGGCNGACATGTTCAAAGAACTATTTTCAAATAAAAAAAATATAATAGATATTTATTTTAATTTTATAAAGGATAATATAAATCTTAGGGAGATTGTAGTTAAAGGATAAAGTAAATATGNATCTAGTAGTACAAAAGTATGGTGGTACAAGNGTTGGAAGCATTAAAAAAATTAATTTTATTGCACANAATATCTCNAAACTTAGAAAACAAAAAAAATCTGTTGTAGTAGTTGTCTCTGCTATGGCTGGTGAAACAGACAGACTAGATAAAATAACCAGAAGAATTGCTAAAATTCCTGATGAGAAGGAGTACGATCAAGTAATTTCTTCCGGTGAAAAAATATCCGCTGGACTCTTGAGCATAGCATTAATAGAAATGAACGTTAAAGCTGTTTCCTTAGACCCATCTAAATTCAACTTGCTAACAGATGATCTTCATTCAAAGGCACAAATCTTATCAGTAGGAACTAAAAAAATTAAGAGTTTTCTTAAGAAAGGTTTTGTAGTTGTTGTACCTGGATTTCAAGGTGTAAATTCAAAGGGTGATGTAACAACTTTAGGAAGGGGCGGGTCTGATTTAACTGCGGTTGCGTTAGCTTCTGCACTAAGAGCCTCGCACTGTGAATTATTAAAAGATGATGTAGATGGAATCTATACTGCTGATCCAAGACTTTACAAAAGGGCGAAAAAAATAAATTATATCTCCTATCCTGAAATGTTAGAGATGTCTAGTTTGGGATCTAAAGTGTTACAGGCAAAGGCTGTAGAGTATGCAAATAATTTGCAAGTTAAACTATATGTTAAGTCTACTAGTAAAATATCAACAAGAGGAACATGGGTCATGGATGAAAAAACTATACCGTTAAAGGAAAAAAAAATTATTACTGGAATTACACATGATTTAAAACAATCTAAAATTACAGTATCCGGGATAGAAGACGTACCTGGTGTTGCTTCGAAAATCTTTAAACCTATTGGGTCTGCGGGAATTGTGGTAGATATGATTGTTCAAAATATAAGTACTAATAAAAAAACCGATTTGACCTTTACGATACCTAAGGACGATCTAAATAAAACAGTTAAAATTTTAAAATTGAATATGGCAAAAATTAATTATAAAAAAATTATCCAAAATAAGGATATAGCCTTAGTATCAATTGTTGGCGCTGGGATGAAAACTCATACAGGTATTGCAACTCGAATGTTTGATTCTTTATCCAAGTCAAAAATCAATATTAGTATGATAAGTACTTCAGAAATAAAAATTTCATGTGTGATTGAGCAAGCAAAATGTAAGAAAGCAATTCAGTCTCTACACAAGGAGTTCAAGTTAGGATAATTTATGTCTAAAAAAGTTGTAATATATGATGTAACACTAAGAGATGGCACCCAAGGTGAAGGGATTTCTTTTTCTGTTCCAGATAAAATTAAAGTAAGTCATAAAATTGATGAGCTCGGAGTTAAATACATTGAAGGTGGCTGGCCAGGTTCTAACGAGAGAGATGAAGGTTTCTTTAATCAAGCTAAAAACGAAAAGTATACAAATTCTAGGATCGTGGCATTTGGTAGTACAAGAAGAGCAAAAAGTTCATGTGATGAAGATTTAAATATTCAGGCACTATTAAGATCAGAAACATCAGCTGTAACAATAGTCGGAAAGACCTGGGATTTTCATGTATCAGAAGCTCTAAGAATCTCAAACAATCAAAACCTAGAGCTTATTTCAGATTCAATAAGTTATCTTTCAGAACGTGTAGAGGAAGTTTTTTTTGATGCGGAACATTTCTTTGATGGATACAAGGCAGATTCTAAATTTACTCTAGATTGTATTAATTCTGCAGTTGAAAGTGGTGCGAAAGGTATAGTTCTTTGCGATACAAATGGTGGAACAACTCCATGGGAGATTTTTAAAATTGTTTCAGAAATAAAAAATACTCATAGTAAAATAGTTCTTGGTATTCATACTCATAATGACTCTGGGCTAGGTGTTGCAAATGCACTAGCCGCAGTCCAGGCAGGGGCTAACCAGGTGCAAGGTACAATAAATGGTTATGGAGAAAGGTGTGGTAATGCTAATCTATGCACGATTATTGCCAATCTTAAACTTAAAATGGGGATTGATTCTGTAAGTGATGAGCAGTTAGAAAAGCTTTACGAAGTTTCAAACTTTATAAGTGAAATGGCAAACATATCAAATGATAGCAAGGCTCCATTTATTGGCAGAAGCGCATTCGCTCATAAAGGGGGCATTCATGTTAGTGCAATAGTAAAAAATAATCTCACATACGAACATGTTTCTCCTGAAAAAATAGGAAACTCAAGAAGAATTCTTATTTCAGACTTAGCAGGTAAAAGTAATATTCTATACAAACTTGATGAGCTAAAAATAACAGATGGGGTCAGTGAAGAGAATATTACGGAAATCCTATCTAGGCTTAAAAAATTAGAAAATGATGGATACGAATTTGAAGGAGTAGATGCTTCTTTTGAATTACTTGTTAAAACAATCTCAAAACAATATAAACCCAAGATTGAACTTATAGAAACTGAAATTAATACGCGTCAAATTGTTCCATCAAATGAATCTTCTGCTAGAGTTATGATAAGAATTGACAATGAAGTAATTGAGAACACGGCATCTGGATCAGGTCCTGTTAATGCTTTAGATCTTGCTTTAAGAGGTGCCATGGTAGACAAGTACCCTTTTTTAAATGAAGTTGTCCTTACTGATTATAGAGTTAGGGTTGTTGGAGGGAACAAGGGGACCGAATCACTAGTCAGGGTAATCATTGAATCAAGTGACAAATCCAGTAGATGGTCTACTATTGGTGTTTCATCAGATATCGTAGATGCAAGTTGGAAAGCTCTTATAGATAGTATTGAATTTAAGTTGATGAAGATTTCTTCTTAGACTTCATGTAAGAATCCAAAGAAGATCTAAACTCACTTTGTACTTTTTTACTGGCCATTTTAATTGGTCCGACTACCATGCTATCATAAGTTTCAAATGCTGAATCTTCTAAAGCTTTATCTTTAGAGGTTCTAGCTAGTTTTAAACAAATAACAGTTATATAGAATATAGCCTTAAAAAGAGACTTCCTAGCCTCGTTAACATTATACTTTTCTAAATATTCATTAGATTTAAGGAGAGCTGTAAATCCTTGTCCAGCAAACAAGCTCATTATCTTAGATAACTCTTTAGAATTTTTAGTCTCAATGACCCTAACTAAAGGTGCCTCTAGGGCAGCTGAGAGCTGATCCGATCCCTCCGTTAAGACCTTGGCCAATTCTTTCAACTTACCTTTATCTTGTGTTGCAAGCATTTCTTGAATTGAATTCTTGACATAATCAAGGGCATAAGTATCTCTAATCTCATCAATCTCAAGGCCTTTCTTTTTCAGCTTTTTAATCTCAATTATTTTTTGAAGAGTATCCACGGGATATAATATTTCTGGTGATGAAGCATCAGAATCAAGGACCTTAAATTTTGCCGGAGGTATAAGACCTAATTCGGAATACATACTTATAGTTTCTTTAGGGTTTGGTCCCAAATCAATTTTTTTCTTTTGTAAAGATACTATAAGATCATGTAAATTTATTTTCTTCATTTATATAATTATTCATCTATGAAAAATAAAGTCAAAAAAATGATCTCAGTTCTATGACAAAAATCCCACCCAGCAAATATTCGATAAAGCCTTGCCCCAGAAAGGTACATATGACTTTAAGGAATGGCTAACCTCTTTATGAGTGAAAGAAATATTAAATTTTTCTTTTGAAATGTATTTAAAGTCACAAGGCTCCTTTATGCTGTAATCTAACAAAAGAAGTTCTGACTTTTCTTCGAGGAAATAATCCTCCAAGATATCAACTTCTATCATTAAAGTTTGCTTAGATAACACAAGATGCTTGCAATCGGGGAGAATGAAGGTCTTATTAAAGCTATCATCAATACTAAGAACACAGTAAGGCTTAGTTTCCAATGTATAATATTTAAATTCAATCATTCTAATTGCTTTTGTTTATATAATTAACTATTCCATTGAGCACTAAGCTTGAATGATACTCGTAATCCTTAAAAGATTCTAAAAATATATTAGAGATTCCACCGGTAATTAATACTTTAAATTTTAATTTAGAGGTCTGTTGTATTTCCTGCACAATACCCCTAATCATATGAACTTGGCCATTTACAAAACCCGAAGATAAGCATTCACTTGTTGATGANCCGAGNAGCTTATTGGTTAATATAATTTCACGTGTCTTTATCATNGAAGTATTACNTAATAATGAATAATGTGCTGTCAGNGCNCCAGGAATAATTATGCCACCTATATGAGAAAGCTTTTTATCTATTACATCAAAGGTAGTGGCAGTTCCCATNTCAACAATGATTAAATTACTCTTTGGATATATAAGATTCCCNCCTATACAATTGAAGAATCTATCCAATCCAAACATAGCAGGATTCTTATAACTAGTTTTAAAACTTTTAAATTTTCTTTTTTTTAAAAATTTTATTGGAACTTTATTGAAAACTTTGATTAAAGCTTCTTTTAATATTGGCTCTATCTCTTTATTTACGCTAACTATAAATATTTCTTTTATCGAGAAATGTTTTTTAAGCTGNTTTACCTTTAATTTCAGATTAGATTTAAATGATGAATCACTGGAATGATCAATTGAATAAACTTCTTCNACAATTGAGCCATTACTAAAGGCTAATTTAACACTAGAATTTCCGCAATCAATCAATAAGTTCATNNAGATATTATATCATTGACAAAGGTATTTATTTAGTATTCAATTACCTTTTAACGGAGGATTCTTATGAATGATAAAGTAGATAGAATTTGCTGGGACTGTCCAGATCAGCCAGTAAGTAAATGGGAAGTTAAAACAACAGAGATGAAAAGAGANGGNTGCCTATATACAATTTCNTGCTCTAAGTGCAGCAAAGAATCTCAAGTTTTCGGCTGGATGATAGGCTGTGATTGTGATTCTTGCAAAAACCAAATGGTTGGCGCAGCTAAGTAAAATAAAAAAATAAATACCGAGGTTATACAAAATGGATAATAGATCTATTAATAAGTTTGATTTAAGACTTAGAAAGCAATTTNTAGAAAATGAGAGCTTATCTCTTAAAGAAGTTGATACTTATGTGGAGTCTCTAGAAGATCAATCCAATAATATNGAAGAGATTATTATTGAAGAAGAAAAAGAAGAATCAGCGGAGTAAACTAATTGAAATTTCAATATAAAGTTTTAAACATTTCGGATTTTATCCAACTTGATCAATCTTCTCACGAATTAAGAATTGAAGANGGAGCTCAACAAAATCAANTTAAAGAACATTCTGATATTACACAAACTAAGCTAAACGAACTTGGTCAAGATGGCTGGGAGTTAATATCTATAACNNANCAAAGACTTTTCTTTAAAAAAGCAGGCTAATTAATCTTTTTCTTGTAAAACTTTTTCAATTTCACTGGCAAGGTCAGCATCAATTTTTTCAACTTCCTTCCAAGTGTANAAATTATTTTTAACATTCATAGCAATATTATTAAGATGAGCATCATAAACNTTTTCTGCTCCTTCAGTTGCTTGTCTAAAGTCCTCTTTTTCTTCATCTGAAAGATTAGGTAACTCAAGTTTTTTAGCAATTTCAATTTTATCTTTTGAAAGTTTGAGCCAAATCTCTCTTAATTGCATAATAATATTTGTCTTTGGATCCATAACTACATACTACCTCAATAAACAAAAAAAGATCTTATTTAACCTTTCTAATTGTGACGGCTCTGAGCTTAATATCTGAATCTACCTTTTTTACTTTAAAGAGNTGAATCCAGATGGCTTTTAATTTCTTAGCAGGTGCATCATCATTCAAAGAAAAAATAAAATTTTCTTTTTTTCTAAATGATTTCCCCCATTGAGTTATATTGAATTCATAAAATTTATTATTTGAGTCTGACTCATTGTTGCTGATAACTTGAACCTTATAGTCACCTTTATTTAGAGTATTATGAACCGCAATTGAAAGAATAGGCCCAACATAATCCTTGCCTACTATCATTTCNCCATTTGACCACTTTACTTCAGGNTAAGTATTAATTTTGTCATTAGAAAAATAAAAAAACTCTTTATTATTTAAACTAATAACATCNCAATCTTTTTTTTCATAAATACCGCTCTTATTTATGTTGCTTACAATAGATTTCTTTTCAGTTGTNCATGGTGATGGGAACAATCGTAGAATATTATCAATTTCCTCATCTGAAACTGNTCTTGCAGTAAGAATCTTNTTTATCGGGTCACCTTCAACCGGTTTAATCCTTATGGAGTCATGTTTATTGTTTTCTGATTTTATATCAAAATATGCGTATTCACCAAAATATGAACCCCTTCTACTCTCAACTACAGGTTCTAATTGTAATTTTTCTTTAAAATCATTTATAACTTCTTTACCATTATCTAGAAATCCTTTTTTNTTAACTATTATNCCTGTGTATCCATAATAAGATGCATATNTTATCATTTCTTCAAGGTNANTACTCATTGAACTAATTTGANTATTAATCACACAAGCTGTTCCCTCCTTAAATGCCATCCAGCTAAATCTTGTCTTTTTCTCTANCAATAGATATGACCAGAGGTCACCATAATAAGAACCATTTGCGTGTCTTGTTTCTGGAAAGCATCGATATGGTATCTTGANAATCATATCATCATCATCAATTTTTGNATTAAGCTCTTGATAAAATTCCTTCTGTGGNTNATATACGGTTGCAAGNTTNCCTGNAGTTGGTTTAATAGCAAAAGGAGCAGAGGTCCCTCTAAAATCTAAAAGAGACAATGCAATCACACTGATAAAGAAAATAGTAAAAATTGTTCTAGAATAAAAATATAATANTGGATTATTCTGCAAATTATTCCAACCATTAGTCAAATTATAATTTGTTCTAAGTCGATCNAGTATAATTGCCCCGACAATTAAAGATATGCAGCTTACCCAAGGGGCGACTCTATAATGTGAACCAAGTACCATAAAATCAGTGAACAAATAAAAGGCGGTGATTAAACCACCTCTNTAAAAAACTAGGAAAATAACTATTAAAAAGATNCCNAGAAATCTTACTTTCCTTCCNAAGACATTATCTTTTTTTATATCTTTGAATGAATAGAATATTGCAGTACAGAAAGAAATAATCCCTAAGATACCTAAATAAGAGGAGAGAAAGTTTACTTTTATAGTTGTATTGTCCATNTAAAGTCTGCTTAAAAATCTAAAGTGNGNNATTAGNTGGTCTAGAACAGGAGTGAAAAATTCTACAATTGAGATTCCATATACNGTAGAATGACCAAAATTTCTTGTCAAATAATCATACGTAAAATGNGNNTTAGACTTGAAAATTAGATGAGGATAAATATTAAAAAATAAGGTTAAGATTCCAACCAGAAAGAATAATNAGAAAACATAGACCTTGGAAAGATTTCTACTTGATGAAATGAGTTCTTTTAAAATAAAAAATATTAAAAATAGAAATGTATAAAAAGTATTATACACACTCAATGACATTCCAAAGAAAATAATAATCAAGCCAACAAATACTTCACGTGATATAAGACTTTTCTTAAGAGACCCTTTAGGAAATTCTTTATTATAAAAATGATAAATAAGCCCTATCAACAAAGGTATACCAACACTATTTATTAAGACTGAAGTGTGCACGTTATGAACAGTCATAAATGGAATAAATGAATATAGAACTCCAAAACCAAGAGCGATCAATATTGATGTTTTAAAATAGAATCTTAGAGATAGATACATTGCAAGTGAACAAATAGGGAATAGTACATAGTAGTAAGTTTTGTATACTCCCAGAATATCTCCTTTAAAAAGACCTATGATAAAATAAAACATTCCAAGTACCGTTTGCCTCCAAGGCCAAAAATCACTACTAATTGAAAGTGGCGCACCCATATTTGGATTCGAATAAACACTGTTAAAAATGCCTTCAGAAAATAGCTTCATGTAAGTCAATTCCCATGCGGCATCAGAATGAAGAGAGTATTCAAGAAAATACTCACCAACCATATATCCAGTTAATAATATTGATAACAGTGGGGCAAAAACTATCCCTAAAACTTCATAAAATTTCGAAAGAATGATTGCTCTACTAGATATCATTTATTTACCTCAATCTTTCTGATAGTAATTGACCTAATAACGATATCTTTTTCCGAAATATTTTTTCTAATAGAAATGGTTAATGGACTTAGCTTTGTCCCTCTAACTTTATCTGTTAAAGTAAAAACTAAATTCCCATCAGAAAGAAAACTTTTACCCCATTTTGTTACAAGAATAGAGAAAAGGTTCTTATTATTAATTGTTCCATTATTACTCTTAATAAAGACCTGATAGGATCCTGGATTAACAGGGACACCTATGTTAACTGACAAGGCATTCCCAGAATATTTATTATCAAGATTTATTAATCCATTTTGCATTGTTATACCAGGTGCGGTTGATATAGTATCATCAGAGAAATGAAAAAAATCTTTATTGTACAAACTATTTGCATTGCAATTGATAGAGTTAAAAATTATATAGTTCTCTGATCTAGTAGATGCTTTTGGATTATCAAGAATTTGAGACGCGCTTTCGTCAACACAAGGACTTGGGAATAATTGAGCAATTTTTTTAATTTCATTAGCTATAAGATTTTTTTTTGTATAAGATCTTATACTTTGGATAGGATTACTATGTGAAGGAAAAATATCTATAATACTAAACTCCGTCTTTAGATTTCTAATATCATAATATAGATAGCTCATATTGATTAATGGTTCTAAATTAAATCTTTTCTTAATGTCCATTGCAATACTTTCTCCATTATCGCTAAATCCTCTTTTTTCAATCATAAGACCTGTGTAACCATAATAAATGGCATGCTTAATCATCTCGCTTACATTTTTAGACATAGAGCTTAGTTGGCTATTGATATTGCATGGAACCCCTTCTCTCATAGCCATTGCTGCAAATCTAACATCTTTATTAATTAACAGATAAGGCCATAAATTCCTATAGCTTGTACCAAGTATGTCTTTTGTTTCCTGAAAACAAACATATGGAACCTGAAGGATCATATCCTTTTNATCGATTANCTTATCTAGCTCTTCAAAGAATAATTTNTCTTCTTCATAAATTGAACCTTCACTTGGTATNTCCTTTTTATTAAAGTGTGGCTTACTACCTCTCATGTCAATCAAAGAAAATGACACAACAACTAAAAATAATAAAACTGACAAGGCATTTAANTAAGGTTTAGTAAATTCCTTNATCAGAAAGTTATTTCGCTTAGCNATGCTATATAAAAGTTCTAATATAATTGCCCCACTCATTAATGATAAGCANAGAATCCATGGGGTTATCCTNTAATTTGATCCTAGAACCAAAAAATCAAAATATAAATAAAAGCTGGTTAAGAAACCACCTCTTACAAATACTAGTATAAGAAATATTATTAGCCCGCCGATAAATGCGATTCTCTTAAGAGGTGAANCATCCGAACTAAACTTCTTAAAGAAACATATAATCGAAAAAAGAAANGAGGATATTCCAAATAGTCCTATATATGAAATATTAAANAAATCTCTTATCTGGGTTCCTTGAGAATAAAGTTGAGAATAAAACTTAAAGGAATCAAAAACATGGTTTTTTACTGGAACAAAGAAGTCCACAATTGAGACAGAATAAAGAGTAGTATGGATAAAATTACGTGTCATATAATTAAACGTAAAATGAGAATCCAATCTAAATAATAAATGTGGATAAATATTAAATAAAATTGCTAGTAAATTGATTCCAATAAANAANAAAATTAATCTTATTTTTATNANATCTTTTTGCTCNACAATATATTGCTTGATAANNAAGAAAGATAATAATATNAANGTATAAAAAGCACTAAAGAGACTTAATGTAACGCTTAGAAAAAGNATANTTGCAATAAAGATAGTTTGCTTGGATTTTAACAAATTTATAAAATTAAAATTTNTAAAATCTTTAAAATTTATATAAAAAATGGANCCTAGAACTAAAGGAACGAATATGACACCNACAAGAACAGTTGCATGNTGTNTGTTGTNCACAAACATAAANGGCATAAATGAATAAATTAAGCTAATACCCAGTGAAACTAAGTTTGTGACTTTAATAAAATGTCTTAAGGAGATAAACATTGAAAGAGCTGANAGCGGAAAAAGCGAATAATAAAAGATTCTATATATCTCTAATAAATCATTCTCAAATAAACTTATTATGAAATAATAGGATCCTATTCCAATGTTTCGCCATGGCCAATANTTTTGATCAGATATCAATGGAGCTCCCATGTGGGGANTCTCAAAAATATGATTNGTAAGACCAGANGTATACAATTTNAAATAAGAAAGTTCAATTGGAGTATCAGAATGTCCACTAGCAAGCAANACATAGTCTAAGAAATAACTACCAGCAATATGTTCAGNTAACAAAATNGTNATTATAGGTACAAGAAAATAACAAATCTGAGTTNNATATCTCTGAATGAACCTTTGCATANTGCAAATATACCACATTGNATTTATTGATTAAGCTTTAATTCTTATAGTAGAAAAAGCTTCTAGAGCTCTGTCTCTTGACTTGATTAGATCAACTATAGGTTCGGGATAATCAGATCCCAGTTCAATGTTTGCCTCACTTAGAACTTCTATTGGTGCTTCCCATGGACTAAATAAGTATTTAGAAGGAAGTTGTTCTAGCTCAGGTATGAACTTNTTAATATACGATCCATCTGGATCAAATCTTTTACCTTGGAGTATGGGATTAAAAATCCTAAAATATGGAGCTGCATCTGCACCAGAACCCGCAACCCATTGCCAGCTAGCACTATTACTTGCCAAATCGGCATCTATTAAACAATCCCAGAACCACTNCTCACCTTTATGCCAATGTAGCAATAAATTTTTAACTAAAAAGGAGCCTACAATCATACGAACTCTATTNTGCATATACCCTGTTTGCCAAAGCTCTCTCATTCCAGCATCAACTATTGGATACCCAGTAAGTCCTTTTTTCCATTTATCAAACAAGATTTCATTCTCAATCCATGGAAAATTATCGAACTTTTTTTGTAAATTTTCTCTAGGTAATTCAGGAAAATGAAATAATAAATTATATGAAAACTCTCTCCAACCTAATTCACTTAAAAAGTGGTCTAAATCTTTTTCAATTCNAGGTAAATCTTTTTTAAGTTTTGCTCTGTGCCATACTTGATTGGGNGAAATCTCACCAAAATGCATATGAGCTGACAGTTGTGATACATTTTTCTTCGATGGAAAATTTCTACCCTCTTTATATCCTAAAAGTCCGTCGCTTAAAAAACTCTCAAGCTTCTTATGTGCTCCTTTCTCTCCAGGCTCCCAAAGCTTTTCCATNTCTTNGTACCACTTAATTCTTGGTANTAAATTTAAATCATCTAATTGTAGGATATTCTNTTTATCCTCAAACAATGTATTTANATTAGGGGCAGACAANGGCTTTCTTGGTGCTTCGGACATTAAGCAGCCCTTTCTATAGTAGGGAGTGAATACCTTATATGGTGTATTGTCAGATTTTAGAATCTCCCAAGGTTCCCACAATAAGGCTGAGTTAAAGGTTTCTACAATTATATCTTTTTCAATAAATTTAGATTTTATTTTCTTATCTCTTTCTATTCTCCANGGTTCGTAACATCTATTCCAGAAGATTCCTTTNATATTAAATCTAGAAGATAAAGATTCTAAGATTTCTNAGGGGTCTCCTTTATAAANGGATAATTTATTATCTAGATTTTTATTTAATTCTCTTAATGAGTTATGAAGCCACCAGCGACTTGCAGCACCCATNGCAAAATCGTTGGAATTTNTATCATCTAAAATATAGATGGGAAGAACTTTGTCAGACTTTAATGACTTTGATAAACCAGGATTATCAACAATACGNAGGTCTTGTCTAAACCAAAAAATTATAATATCTTCGTTAGTATCCATCTAATAAAACTATAACTAATAATGCTGCTTATTAATAAAAGTAAAATTGAAATTTTATTTTAGTATTAATTGGCTAAAATATTTGTATGCCNGAACCAATATATTGGAAAAAAGCACAAAANTACTTGTCTATTAAGGACAAGAAGCTTTCTAAAATTATTTCACAATATAAAGGGCATCTTAAAACAAGAAATAATNCTTTTTATTCATTGTGNAAAGCTATAGTTGGTCANCAAATATCGGTTCAATCAGCAGATTCCGTTTGGAAAAGGTTTANTAATANGTGCANAAGGGTCTCCCCTAAGAATGTTGAATCTTTAACCNTTCAAGAAATTAGAGATTGTGGTATAACAAGACAAAAGACTGAATATATAAAACTACTTTCTGCTAACTTTATAAATAAAAATTTCAAAGCTTCAGAATTAAAAAATTTAAATGATGAAGANGCTATTTCCTANTTATGTAAGAATAAAGGTATAGGNAAATGGACTGCTGAAATGTTCTTAATATTTAACCAAAATAGACAAAACTTATTTCCCATACAAGACATAGGGCTACTAAAAGGAATATCGCGGACCTATGNAACCCCTTATCCTCCATCACAAAAGGACTTGGATAAATTCAGGAAAAAATGGAGTCCATTTTGCACTGTAGCAACATGGTATATGTGGAGAAGTGTTGACCCTGTNGTAGTTGAATACTAAAAAAATTACTATTTGTCTCNATCAATAACTTTTATTGTTATAACTTTATTGTCTATATTCCAGTATTGATAAGCTAATTGTACATTAAGGAGAACTAAACTAATTCCTATAACAGCTAATANCACTTTATAAACTTTATCCATAACTAAAGACTCCATTAACTTATTTTAAATTTAACTAATTTTTAAAAAAATATACTTTAGATATATCTGAGGAATAAAATAATTAAAATCATTAGAATCCAGAGAAGATAAAACCAATACTTCCTGATCAAATTCATAATTCTAATATACTGACAAAATTTAAATTAATAAGTTGAAGTTTTTTTAGGTAATTTGATTGTACTTTTTTTTGACCTACATTGGTTACTACAATATATGACCTTATCCCATACTTCCTTCCATTTCTTCCTGTTTTCAAATTCTCTATTACAAACGGGACAGATTTTAAAAACTTTATTCATAGTTTAAATATACTAAGTTTTATAGACTTGAGTGGGTTCCATCACATAATCCATTATTAGATGAGTTCTTACAACCACAGAAATAAACTTTCTTGCTTTCTTTAGCTTCGAACTTTAGTGGGCTAAAACCTGTACCTTTATGAGAGCCATTACAGAAAGGTTGGTTTTCACTGAGACCACAAGTGCAATAAAAATAAGTTTTACCACTCTCAACTTCTACTGGAAAAGGAGACTTTTGAACAATTTTTGCTTTCATATGGTAAAGGTAACTATATTTAAAAAAAAGTCAATGTTTTAGGGTGCTTATGTGGATATCATAGATCTATAATTATTAAAAAGCTGACTACCGAACTTATTGGTAAATATATTATGGTCCAATTGTATTTTGTTTAATAAATTTATCAGCTTCAAATAAAATCATTTTTTTTCTTTTATCTTGCATTTTATCAAAAACTCTAACCATCATTGATAATCTTGCATTCTTTAAAAAGAATTCTCTATTTTTATTAATAAATCTCCAATAAAGACCATCCATAGTATTGCACCATTCACCCTTTTTAAAGTCCATCATCTTCAATAAATAACTTGAGCCACAGATGTATGGTTTAGTCGAAAAAATTCCACCATCACTAAACAAGCCCATACCGTAAACGTTAGGAGCCATGACCCAATCTGAGGAGTCTACAAACATTTCCATAAACCATTTATATACATAGACTGGTTTAACTTCACAAAGATTCATTATATTCGATAAAATCATTAGTCTTTCAATGTGATGCGACCAACCATAATTTATTGAGTTTTTAATAGCATAATCGAGGGGCAACAAACCAGTTGTTCCTTCGTACCAGGAGTTATTCATTTTTCTTTCATGTTTGAAGAAATTGCTGCTTTCCATTTCATTTGAATAATTTTGATAGATCCCACGCATAAACTCTCTCCAACCAACTATCTGACGAACATAGCCCTCAAGTGAATTCATTCTTATTTCATTTTTTTTATTAAAATCTAGAACTTGATTAATAATAAGATCGGGGGTTATTAGACCCAAATTAATATACGGACTTAGTGCACTATGAAACAAAATATTGTCTCTTTGATCAACAGCATCTTCATAGTCACCAAACAGATTTAGTTTTTCTTTTATAAAAAACTTTAAAAGTTTAACAACATCATCATAATCTGTTGCAAGCCAGAATTTATCTGTACTTCCAGGATGATTTTTGAATAATTTTTCAATTATTGGCTTCAATTTTATTGTGTGATTAGTTTCATGAATTTTTGGGAGTTGTGGAATTGAAATATCTTTAGGTAATTTTTTTCTATTTTCTGCGTCAAAGCTCCATTTTCCACCAACTGGTTTACCATCAACATTCATTAAGAATCCAGACTTTTTTCTAGTTTCTTTATAGAATGTTGCCATTAAAGGTTTCTTGGTTTTATCTAAGTAGTCTTTAAAGTCATTCCGTGAGTTTAAAAACATTGGTGTTTGAATTATATTCCAATGTATTTTTTCTCTTGATAAGAATTGAGAGATTTTTTTTTCAAAAGGTTTATCTTCAACTTCAAAGCTAGTAATTTGGGTTATTTTTTTTTTAATTATTATTTTTTTTAATTTTTTAAAATAATCATCCTTAAAGTCTATATCTTCGATTTTTATATAATTTAAATCATACTTATTCTTTTTAAGTCTATCAGAATAAGAACGCATAGAAGATAATAATAGTAATATTTTTTGCTTATGGTGCTTTTCATAAGTACAAAGATTATAGTCTTCTGCCATAAAGAACTGATGGTCTTTTTTGAAAATATTCAAAAATTTTAAAGGAAATAGTTGATTGCCAAGTATAAAAAATAGTTTCATAATAGATTTAAAGTTTTCGTAAAATAATTATATCAAAGAATGTTAAGTATATGGACAGGTGGATTATTCAATAATTGTTCCAACAAATTCTCCGTTTTCCCATATACCCTCAAGTTTATCTCTACCATCTCCAAAGGTCATGGTTCCTTTCCCATGTCCTACTCCATCCTTGTATTCTCCAACATACTTGTCCCCATTGTTAAATACTTCAGTTCCTATCCCAACTGGTAATCCGTTTTCGAATGTTCCCTTGTAATATGCTCCATCGGGATATTTCATAATTCCTTTACCGTGTCTTGCTCCGTTTTTAAAGTCTCCGTCATATATGTCCCCATTTCTATAATTTTCAAGACCTGCCCCGTTAGGTAGTCCATCCTTAAATATTCCAATATGTATTTTTCCATCCATGAAAGTATATTTTCCCCAACCAGTCATTTTATCGTTTTCCCATTTACCTGAATATTTCGCACCATTTCCCCAAACCATATCTCCATTTCCGTGAAATTGTCCATCTTGATTTAGTTCTCCGTTATAAACAGACCCGTCATCAAACTCTATGGTTTCTTTACTCATATCTATTCCCATTTCATAGTCCTTGGTGTCGGAAATATTTTACCCTATTATTCCCCTTTGTTCATAGGTGTTTTGGAGTGGTTTTTTTCGAGTTTTGAAAAACTGAATACTTTATACAAACTTTATACAAAAAATTTTCTAGTAAAGATTAATTAACTAAAATTTAAATTTATTTTTTTGCGTCACCCTCAACCGGTATGACAAAATTGGGTGTATAAGTTCTATGTTTATCTGTAATGGCATCTGTTATACCTAAATCAAAAAAGAAAACACTTCCGAGGAATTTAGCAGATTCCATTTCACTTTTTATATTACCAAATGCTTTTTTGCCATCTTCAGTTTCACAGTCCCATACGAGCGAGTCATCAGATCTTCTTATATTATGGGTGCCTGGTATCTCTAAATCTAAACTGATTCTTTTATTACTTACTTTACATCTACCGGAACTTCCATCACTAAAAGTGAATGTAACAGGTACGGTAGCATCATTTACAATTGTTGCACAAGATGAAAGAAAAAATACTGATAATAAAAGTAAAGTAATTTGTTTCATATAAAACTATAACACGTACATTCTAAACATCTAAAAGGAATCTTTAATTATGGGCATACGATGTCCATATAAGTGCCCTAAAACATTGGAAGGTTATATTAGATAGTGTTTATAGGGTGTTTAAGAGATTGTCGGAGTGTCTTGACCATTACTTCTTTACTCCCACTCTATAGTGCTAGGTGGCTTGTTAGAAATATCAAAGACAACTTTATTTATCCCTTTTACATTGTTAATAATTTCTGAGGATATCAAATCTAAAGTATCAAAAGGTATTCGCGCCCAATTTGCAGTCATTCCATCTACACTGTTAACTGCTCTTATTGCTATTGTATTTTCGTAAGTTCTTTCGTCACCCATAACCCCTACTGTCTTAATGGGAATAAGAACACAAAAAGCTTGCCATATTTTATCATAAAGATTTTTTTCTTTTAAAATATCTATAAAAATTTTATCAGCAGCTTGTAAAAGTTTGACTCTATCTTTTGTTACTTCCCCAATAATTCTTATTGCTAGCCCAGGACCAGGAAACGGGTGTCTACCAATTAAGCTTCTTTTAATTTTTAAAGCTTTACCTAAATCTCTAACTTCATCCTTAAAGAGATCTCTTAGAGGCTCTACCAATGAAAGCTTCATATTCTTGGGGAGCCCGCCAACATTATGATGAGATTTAATTACAGCAGAAGGCCCACTTACATTAACACTTTCGATTACGTCAGGATACAAAGTACCCTGCACTAAAAACTTTGCATTTGAAACTTTTTTTGATTCTTTGTCAAATAATTCAATAAATGTTTTACCTATTATTTTTCTTTTCTTTTCTGGATCTACAATACCTTTTAATCTTCCAAGAAAAAGACTGCCAGCATTAATAACTTTTGGATTAACTCCAAGACTTCTAAGAACTGGAACTATCTCTTTTACTTCGTTATGCCTCATTAAGCCTGTATCAACAATGAAGCATTTAAGCTTACTTCCTATTGCTCTACTAACCAGAACCGAGGAAACACTTGAATCGACTCCACCAGAAATTGCTGATATTGCTATATTTTTACCTATTATGTTTTTAATTTCTTCTACTTTTTGTTTAACAAGTTTTCCAGGTTTCCAAGTTTGTTTGCAGCCTACAATGTCTACTAAGAAATTTTTTATAAATTGTTTTCCGAATTGGGTGTGTACAACTTCTGGATGAAACTGTGTTCCAACTATTCTAGAGTCTTTAGAGGAGAATAATGAGATAGAGCCGAACTCTGATTTTGCTATAACTTTTATTTTAGTTGGTAGCTTAACAATTG
The DNA here is from genome assembly GCA_002701865.2 of bacterium. Taxonomy (GTDB): domain Bacteria; phylum Desulfobacterota_D; class UBA1144; order UBA1144; family UBA1144; genus TMED58. Next base: position 56,468 of record NZWH02000011.1, read on the forward strand.
TGTCCCCATGAGACATCCAAGATACCTCATTGTTGTTTATATTTTTTAATAGTTTTGAACTTGAAATCTTTTTAAGCTTAGAAGGTCCAAATTCTCTAATTTTTGATTTTGCGACTTTGCCACCCAGAACTTTGGATAGTAGCTGTGCTCCATAACATATACCTAATATGGGTACATTTAAATCTAAAATTCTTAAATCTGGTTGTGGAGCTTTCTTATCGTGCACGCTTGCAGGGCTACCAGAAAGAATTATGCAGTCTGGATTAATTTCTTGGATTTTTTTAAAACTGGTTTTGTATGGAATAATTTCTGAGTAAATATTTAACTCTCTTATTTTTCGCGCTATTAACTTTGTAACTTGAGAACCAAAATCTAAAATTAATACTTTGCTATAGTCCATAATGTTTAGTCTAATGAATAGTTTGGTGCTTCTCTACTAATAGAAATATCGTGTACATGACTTTCTTTAAGTCCTGCATTTGTAAGCTTAAGAAATTTAGCTGATTTTAATACAGTTAGATCCTTAGATCCGGTATATCCCATACCTGCTTTAAGTCCACCTACTAGCTGATAAACGACCTTTCCAATTGGCCCTCTATAAGAGACTCTTCCTTCAATTCCTTCAGGAACAAGCTTTGAATCAATTATATCATCTTGATAGTATCTATCTTTACTTCCTTCTTTCATAGCCTCTATAGATCCCATTCCTCTATAAGTTTTAAATGTTCTACCCTGATATAAAACCATCTCTCCGGGCGCTTCATCTGTTCCAGCTAAAAGATTACCTATCATTACGCAGTTTGCCCCTGCAGCAAGAGCTTTAGTTATATCGCCTGAATATTTTATACCGCCATCTGCTATTACCGGTATATTGTTTTTCTTTGCTACGGAACATACATCCATAATCGCTGTAAGCTGCGGAACACCTATTCCTGCAATTATTCTTGTAGTGCAAATTGAACCAGGTCCAATTCCAACCTTTAATGAGTCAGCGCCAGCTTTGATTAATTCTTTAGCGGCGTCAGTAGTGGCAATATTTCCTACAACAACCTGAACACTTTTATATTTCTTTTTAATCAGTTTTAATGCATCAATAACCTTCTTAGAGTGGGCATGAGCGGTATCAATAAATAAAATGTCTAAACCACTTTTTATTAAGCTTTCCACCCTGTCTTCCATATCTAAGCCAACACCTATAGCTGCAGCAGCTAATAACCTTCCTTGCTTATCTTTTGATGCGTTAGGGAATTCCTTACTTTTTTGGATATCTTTCATTGTAATTAGACCCTGAAGCTTAAACTTTTTATCAACTACAGGTAATTTTTCTATTTTATATTTATGAAGCAGTTCACGAGCTTCATTGGGACTTGTTCCTGCCTCCACAACTTTAAGATCTACTTTTTGAGTCATCAACTTGCTAACTTTATAATGAAGATTCTTTTCGTATCTAAGATCTCTCATTGTTATAATACCCAGGAGAACACCATCGTTCTCTGTAACTGGTAGTCCAGTAAAATTCTTTGATGTCATTATATCAAGTGCTTGCTTTCCAGTGGATTGAGGTGAAATAGTATGAGGTTCTATTATCATACCGCCTTCATACTTCTTAACTTTCTGAATTTGATCTGATTGGTCTACGATACTCATATTCTTATGTATGACACCCAAGCCACCTTCTTGGGCCATAGCTATTGCAGTCCTTGCCTCAGTGACCGTATCCATAGCAGCACTTATGATTGGAATATTAAGAGAGATTTTTTTTGTAATTTTAGTCTTAACGTTTACGGCCGAAGGCATTATGGCGGAGTAAGAGGGAACGAGTAGTACATCGTCAAAAGTTAGGGATTCCTTAATCTTTGCTTCTCTATTTATTGCTATTTCCTCTTAGTCTTATTTTTTACTTTTGTTACTTTTTTTGGTGCCGCTTTCTTTGCAGTAACTTTTTTTGCTGAAGCTTTTACAGCAGCTTTTTTAACTACCTTTTTAGTTAAGGATTTTTTGGCAGCAGCCTTTTTAGCAATATTTGCTTTAGCAACAGCTTTCTTGGTTGCAGCTTTCTTGGCTTTAGACTTAAGTGGACTTGTTCCAACAATTTTTTTAGCCTTAGCTTTTGCTTTCGCAGCCTCTTTCTTTTCCTCTTTTTCTTTTTTGGATTTTGATAACTTCTTTTTTGGCTCTGCAACTGGCTCAGGTTCAGGTTCAATAAAATCTTGCAAACTTACGACGTTAACAAATTCAACAACTTTCTTTCTGAAATCTGGGATTGCCCCTATCTCAAATTCAATTTCTTGCACTTTAGCGTTAGCAATTATTTTTACAGGCATAACTCCTGCATATGTAGAATCGTCTATTTTCTCAAAGCCTGTAGATCTTAAGATTTGCTTTTGAATTGGCGGGATAAAAATTTTACCTAATAGAGTAACCTCTTCTGGAAGAAGACCGTCTTGAGTTACACTTATCTTTATAGTTGTTTTTTTCATTTTATATTCTACCCCATTTTACCGATTTTTGTAGTTCAATTTACTTAATTTATAGCTAAAAAACAAATATTTAAGAGAACTTGTAAAAAAATGCCTTATAATTTATTTTAAATTCCCTAATTTATGCTATATTTTCAACTTAACTTTTAAGGGATGAGCATTTGAGTTTAACAAAGAATCAGATTGGTAGATATAGTCGACATCTTATTATGCCAGAGGTCGGAGTCAACGGACAGGAGAAATTGGCTGAGGCTAAAGTTCTTTGCATAGGTGCCGGTGGGTTAGGATCTCCGTTAGCATTATATTTAGCTTCCGCAGGTATTGGAACATTGGGAATTGTGGATGATGATGTTGTAGATCTAAGCAACTTACAAAGACAGATTTTACATGCTGAAGATAGGATTGGTGAACTTAAAGTTGAATCAGCCAAGAAAAGATTACATGAATTAAATTCTGATATTACAGTTAACACTTACAACCTAAGATTAACAGCAGAGAATGCTTTAGATATTTTCAAGGACTATGATGTTATTGTCGATGGTACAGACAACTTTGCTACACGATATCTTGTAAATGATGCATGTGTACTACTTAATAAACCAAATGTTTATGGAAGCATCTTTCGTTTTGAAGGCCAAGCTACAGTGTTCAACTATAAAGGTGGGCCGCATTATAGAGATTTATATCCTGAACCACCTCCCCCTGGAATGGTGCCATCATGCGCTGAAGGTGGAGTTTTGGGAATTTTGCCTGGAATCATAGGTGTTATACAAGCCACTGAGACAGTCAAAATCATTCTAGGAGTTGGAGAAACCCTTAGCGGAAGACTTATGCTTTATGATTCATTAAAAATGACATTTAGAGAAATCAAACTAAGGAAGAATCCTGATACCCCAGAAATTACTAAACTTATTGATTATCAAGAATTTTGTGGAATAAACAACTCTTCTGAGGTCGAGGACGAGCTTGAAATTAAAGTTGATTATCTCAAGAAAATAATAGATGAGAAAAAGAATGTCACCTTACTTGATGTTAGAGAATATGGAGAGTATGAAATATGTAAACTTGATAATTCCACCTTGATACCACTAGGAGAAATAACATCTAGGGCAAACGAGCTCGATTCTGCTGATGACATAATCGTCTATTGTCATCATGGAATGAGAAGCTTACAAGCGGCAAGAATATTAAAAGGTATGGGCTTTAAGAAAGTTAAGAATCTTGCTGGTGGAATAGATGCATGGGCAGCTGCCTTCGATGAAAAAATGCCTCGATACTAAGATTTAAAATTATCTAGCTCGCCATACTTATTGGCGCCTTCATCTCCCTTAAGAATTCCTGTATTAACAAAAATATAAGCCTTTATGCCCCATGTGCAAATAATATAAGCCTGCAAGAGAAAATCTGGAACAAAATGAAACTGTAAAGGTATTGCCACTATGTAGGGAATAATTGCATAAAGTCCATTTATAGATCTGTCATGCAGCCTTTTAGAATCAGGAAATATTGATAGAGCTGAAATTAGTAGGACCAAGAAAGTTACAAGTTTTTCAACAATACTCTTATCAAAATTTAAAAAACTAAGAAGGGATGAAAGCGGTATCAACGTTAATACTCCGAAAAATACAAGGAAAAATTGTGAATACCACCAAGTTTGTCTATTAATTCTTCCGTGTAAAGAAAGAAAAGGAATTTTAAAAAATTAATATCTAAAAACTTTTTTATATTCATAAAAACTCTATGGGCGAAAAGGGACTCGAACCCTTATGAACATAAGTTCAGCGGCTTTTGAGGCCGCCGCGTCTACCAGTTCCGCCATTCGCCCAATTAACTATCCTTATAAAGGTTGTACCAATAAATTGCATTAATCACTAGCGAATGAGTAATTTTACCCTCTATTACCATTTTGTCTAAATCTTCTAATTTAATAAATTTTATCTGAGTGTATTCACTTCCTGCATTCTGAGGACTTGAAACTTCTTCCACATCCAAAGCTAAAAATGTGTGACATTCATTATTTAATATTGCTGGATTTGGATGAACAACACCAAGTTTGCTCCATGAGCCCATAGAAAAACCAGTCTCTTCAACCAACTCCCTTTTCGCAGATTCAATTGGTTCTTCATTTTTATTAGCCATACCCCCAGGAAGCTCCAAGGTTATCGAATCCGTTCCAGGCCTATACTGTTCAACAAAAACTACCTCTCCTGACTTTGTAATAGGAAGAACATTAATCCAGTCCACCGAATTGAAGACAAAAAAGTCAAAACTTTTCTTTTCTTTTATAGAATAAGGTGAGACCAATTTATATTGATATAAATCAAAAATCTTAAGATTTTTTAATAAAATCTTGTCTTCTATTTTCCACTTTTTCATACTAGATTGAATCTTAACTGATAGAAAAAATAAATAAAATCTTAAAGATTATAAGAGCGGAAAATGTTAATATTGTTTCGTTGGAGAGTTGGCCGAGTGGCCGAAGGCGCACGCTTGGAAAGCGTGTAGAGGATCAAACCTCTCGTGGGTTCGAATCCCACACTCTCCGAAGAATTAA
>NZWH02000001.1 GCA_002701865.2 bacterium
AATAAATCGGAGGGCCAGGGACTCGAACCCTGAAGTCCGTGAGGACGCCGGTTTTCAAGACCGGTGCATTGCCAATTCTGCCAGCCCTCCATTCTTGAACATTATATACTATATGAATAATAGTTTTTTTCTATCAAAAATATTAATTATTATCATTTGATTTTGGTTATATATGTGTTAAATTTTCTGCTTATATTATGAGTAACGAAGAAAAAGTTGAAAAACCCATTGAGAAAGAACAAGACACTGTGATTACTATGAAGCAGCTTTTAGAAGCTGGGGTTCATTTTGGTCATCAATCGAGTCAATGGAACCCTGCAATGAAAGACTATATCTATGGTTCTAGGAATGGAATTCATATAATTGATTTACAGAAGACTTTGAAGTCCTTTTTAGTCGCATATGATTTCGTTAGAGATTTAACTGCAACCGGAAAAGATATACTTTTTGTTGGTACCAAGAAGCAAGCTCAAGAAATTATAGGTGAAGAAGCAATTAAATGTGACATGCCTTTTGTAAATTCAAGATGGTTAGGGGGAACTTTAACTAATTTTAATACAATAAGATCCAGAGTTGAATACATGCTTCAGTTAAAAAGATTGAAAGAAGACGGTGAATTTGAGAATCTACCCAAAAAAGAGCAAATTAGTTTAAATAGAGAGCTAGCAAAGCTCGAATATCTATTAAATGGAATTGTAAACATGAGAAAAATGCCTGCAGCTCTTTTTGTAGTCGATACTAAAAAAGAAGATATAGCTATTAAAGAAGCAAGAAAGCTTGGAATACCTATCGTAGGGGTAGTGGATACAAATTCTAATCCTTCAGATGCCGACTTTATAATCCCTAGTAACGATGATGCTATAAGAGCAGTTAAGTTATGTGTAGAAAAGATGGCTGCTGCTACAAATGAAGGAAGACTTATATATTCACAGAAAATTAATTCTGGTCAGATTCAACCTGAAGAGGATTCTCAGGATGGGGTAATTGTTGAAAGAAAAGCTTTTGTTTTTAAAACTAATACACCAGAAAACGAACAAGAGTCAGTGGTTTATTCAGAAGATAAAGCCGAAGAAAAAGTGTAAAAATGGGGAACGAAATACTTCCAGAGCATGTCCGAGACGTAAGAGAAAAAACCAGTGCACCTTTGCTTGATTGCAAGAAGGCTTTACAAGAGTCTGAAGGCAACATAGATAAAGCTATTGAAATATTAAAAATTAAAGGACTATCTAAAGTCGAGAAAAAAAGTGGAAGAAATACACCTGAGGGGCAAATTTTCTCATATATTCACGCGGGTGGAAAGATAGGTATCATTGTTGAGATTAATTGCGAGACAGATTTTGTTGCNAGAAATAGTGAGTTCCAAGATTTTGCTAAAGAAGTAGCTATGCAAATAGCCGCATCTGACCCAAAATTTGTTTCAAAAGATGATATGCCTGAGACATTTATTGAANATGAAAAGAAGATAATTTTGGCTCAACTAGAAGATTCAGGTAAAAAACCTGAGATTGTTGAGAAGATGGTTTTAGGTAAGCTTAATAAGATACTTGAGGAGTCTTGTTTNTTGAATCAAGTATANATAAGAGACTCNAAACTTAAAGTAGAAGATTTNTTAAACGAATTAGTCTCAAAACTCGGTGAGAATATTAAAATATCAAGATTTGTTAGATTTCAGATTGGTGAAACAGTAACCAATGAGTAGTAAAAAGAATCTTTCTTTTACTAAAATCCTATTAAAATTAAGTGGTGAGGCATTACAAGGAAGTCAAGGTTATGGAATTGATAACCTCACTTTAGAAAGAATAGCTAGAGAAATCTCTGAGGTTTCAAAATTAGGTGTTCAGGTTTCAATAGTTATTGGCGCNGGAAATATTTACAGAGGAGTATCTGCTGCAGCTCAAGGCATGGATAGAACCACTGCTGATTATATGGGGATGTTAGCTACTGCAATTAATTCATTAGCTCTTCAGCATTTTNTAGAGAAAGAAGGNTCTATTACTAGAGTAATGTCAGCATTGGAGTTAAATAGAGTAGCAGAACCTTATATACAGAGAAGAGCNATGAGACATCTNGAGAAAGGTAGGATAGTTATTTTTGCCGCTGGTACTGGGAATCCTTATTTTACAACTGATACCGCAGCCTCATTGAGAGCTTTAGAGATCAACGCACAAATTATATTAAAAGGTACAAAAGTTAATGGTGTTTACGATAAAGATCCTGTTAAGTATAAAGGTGCGAAAATGTTTAAAAAGTTAAAATTTATGCAGGTTTTAGAAAAAGAATTAGAAATAATGGATTCAACCGCAATATCGCTATGTAAAGATAATAATATACCGATATGCGTATTTAATTTATTTCAGAAAAATAATATTAAAAGTATTGTGCAAGGTAAAAAAATTGGGACAGTTGTTTCTTAAGAGGTTTAAGTATGAATATTATTATATCAGAATGTGAATCTAAAATGAAAAAAGGAGTTGATTCATTTAAAAATGAGTTAACAAAGATTAGAGGTGGAAGTGTTAGTAAGGCAATGTTTGATGATATCAAAGTTGACTACTATGGAGCACCGGTACCCTTGAACCAAGTTTGCAATATAAATATGAGTGAGGAATCTACAGTTATCATCTCCCCGTATGATGAGAATGCTATAGATGACATAGTTAAAGGAATCCAGAAAGCAGACCTCGGTTTTAATCCCAGTGTTGATAAGGCCGTTATTATGATTAATATCCCTCCTTTAACCCAAGAAAGAAGAACTGAGCTTGTAAAATTTTTGAATAAGCAAACTGAGTCATATAGGATTTCTCTAAGGAACATAAGAAAAGATTCAAATGAAGGTGTTAAAAAACTTCTTAAGAGTAAAGATATTACCGAAGATGAATCTAAAAACGGTCAATCCAAGATACAAGAATTGACCGATAAATATATAGCAATAATTAATTTAGAAAGTAGTAATAAAGAACAAGAGATTACTAAAATCTAAATTATTTTACATTCCATCTAGTTTGTATACCTTTAAGACCAACAACCTGATAAACCGCAGATAAACCAACCAAACTGTATACTAGTTTCTCAACTGAAGGCATAGAAGAGAAAAGGTAGTCAACTAGGTTGAAATCAATCAGACCAACAAGGCCCCAATTTAAACCACCGACAACTAATAAAATTGCGGCTAAAACGTCTAAATTTCTCATAAGTAATCTCCTTTAAGCAATTTAGCAGTACTCTAACTAAAAAATCTAAAATTTCAAATCAATTTAACTAATAATATCTAGATTATTTAAATAAGGTCTTAAAACCTTGGGTACGGTAACAGTGCCATCAGAATTTTGAAAATTTTCTAGAATTGCTACAAAGGTTCTACCAACTGCTAAACCCGAGCCATTTAGTGTGTGGACAAAATTTGATTTATTTTCTATTTTATATTTAATATTGGCTCTTCTTGATTGAAATGATAAGAAATTACTGCAAGATGAAATTTCACGGTATTTATTTTCAGAAGGAATCCATACTTCTATATCATACGTTTTACATGATGAAAAGCTTGTATCTCCTGAGGAAAGAACAACAACTCTGTAAGGAAGCTCTAGCTTGTCGAGAATCGAACATGCGTCTTCTGTTAACTTCTCAAGTTCTTCAAAAGATGAAAATTCATCAGTAATCTTCACTAACTCTACTTTATTAAATTGGTGCTGCCTTATTAGGCCTTTTACATCTTTTCCATAGGAACCAGCCTCAGACCTAAAGCATGCACTGTAAGCAACATACTGAATAGGTAATTCTGAGGAATCTAGTACTTCGTTTGAATGTATATTGGTCAATGGGACTTCGGCAGTAGGAATTAGATAATTATTTGTACCTTCAATTTTAAATAAGTCCTCTTCGAACTTAGGAAGATTTCCCGTACCAATAAAGCTTTCTTTATTGCAAATGAAAGGAGGAAATATCTCAGTATAATTTTCTTTAGAGTGTTGATCTAGCATAAAATTAATTAAAGCTCTTTCAAGTTTAGCCCCTAAGCCCTTATATAAATTGAACCTAGATCCAGTAATTTTTGCGGCAGCCTCAAGATCAAAAAGTTTTAAGTTTTTTCCTAACTCTACATGGTCAAGTATATGAAAATCCTTCTTTTTAACTTCACCTACTTTTCTTACTTCTTTATTAGACAACTCATCATTTCCAATTGGAACTGAATCATCATGAAGATTTGGAATTTCTAGTAAAAATTGTGTAAGTTCTTGATCAACTTCTTTTTTGAGCTTATCTGCATCCTTACTTTGAGTAGAAAATTCTTTAATTTCTTGCAGTTCCTCTATNGANGGTTTTCTCTTTTCTTGNGTTATTTTCTTATTGAATTCATTAAGTTTAGCCTTTAATTCTTCTAAGTTTTGAATTGATTTTTTTCTAAGTAAGTATAAATCATGGAATTTATTATAGTCTAATTTNTATTTTTTNTTAGAAAGCTTCTTTAAAACTAATTCCTTATTGTTAAAAATGAAATTTGGGTCAATCATTAAAATTTGAACTCACTTTTTTTTTCGTATATCATAACATGGATTTAATTATATTTTTAATACACCGAGGTGGAAGATGAGAAATAAAGAAGTAGATATTCAATTTGTAGGTCATTCTACCTATATTTTAGATGATAAGGCTGGAACAAGAATATTAATCGACCCTTGGCTTAAAAATAATCCNGCATGTCCTGAAAAGTTACAAGAACCTAAAAATATAGATTACATATTGATAACTCATGGCCACTTTGATCATATTGGAGATTTNTTTGCTGCNATTGAACTTAATAAAGATGCCAAGATAATCACAAGTCTTGAGATATCNTCATGGCTTAATGCNAAAGGNGTGTCTAATACNTTGCCTATGGGTATTGGGGGAACTCANCCTATAGATAATGAAATNAAAGTAACAATGGTTAACGCTGTNCANGCTTCCGGAATAGCTGATGATTCATCAGAGGCTATGTTNTATGGTGGAGTAGCNAATGGATTTATCCTTACCTTTAAAAATGGATTTAGTATTTACTTTGCAGGTGATACAGCAATATTCTCNGATATGAAACTGATNGGTGAAATTTATTCACCAGATGTAGCTGTTTTGCCTATAGGTGACCATTTTACAATGGGACCTAAAGAGGCTTTTTATGCTACAAAGCTAATAGGGGCAAAACATGTTATCCCTTTTCATTATGGAACTTTTCCTGTCTTNGTAGGAACTCCAGAAGAGTATATTGAGCTTGTTAAAGACTTGGATGTTAGTGTCTATGTTATGAATCCTGGTGATGTGATATAAAATTGAGAGAACCAAGCGGAAGACAATATATCAACTATTCTTTTTATAAGCTATTGCCTGATTGGTATAGCCTAACTAGTAAGAATAAAACTTCTTACTTAAAAAAAATTGAAAAAATTTTACTAAAATACGAGAAAATGTTTACCTTAAATTTNTATTCAACATATGGAGTNAGGGCAGAAACAGATTTTATGTTCTGGAGAGTGTCNGANAGACTTGAAGATTTTGAAGACATGACTTCTGAGCTTATGGGAACTGGCTTGGGNGCGTTTGTAGAGAATAAGTATTCATTTCTATCTATGACAAAGCATTCTCAATATGTTAGTAAAAATAGAAATGTTGAACAAGAGGGAACAAGAATTAAGATTTCTCCAAAAAAAAGAAAGTANCTTATTGTATATCCATTTATTAAGAAAGTTGAATGGTANCTATTAACTAAAAAGAANAGACAAGAGATGATGACNGAGCATATTGGGACTGGACACAAGTACCCCTCGGTTAGTATTAATACTTCTTATTCTTTTGGANTAGATGATCAAGAGCAAATGGTGTCTTTTGAAACAGATTATCCTGAAGATTTTTTAGATTTAGTTGAAGAAATGAGATCTCAAAGAGCAAGAGCTTATACAGAAAAAGATACTCCAATTATTACTTGCATACATAAAGACTTTAAAAGTATTAAAACTCTTTTTTAAAAATTAATTATATCGTTATATATAGCAAAAAGCATTAAAGTNATAAGAATTGCAAAACCTATTCTATTGATAAAGTCTTGAACTTTAACATTTATCTTTCTTCTTGTTATNACCTCAATCGTATTAAACAATATATGTCCACCATCAAGAAGTGGAATAGGCAANAGATTTATTACTCCTAGGTTAATGCTAATTACAACAACAAATTGAATTATAGAATTAAAGCCTTTTTCAGCTGCCAATCCCGAATATTTAGCAATTGATATTGGACCCGCNAAGGAGCTTTTTAAGTCTGATAGGCTCGAATCGCTACTGAATAAAGAAGAGAAGAGGCCCATGATTCCATTAAATATTAACTTAATCATTCTAAGAGAATCGTAAAAACCCTTATTTATGGAATCAATAAAAGTGAAATCCTTAGAAATTAATTCAATATTTGGGGTNATCCCAAGCATTCTTTCTTTTCCNTTGAAAACAATTTNTTTAACAATTGTACTTTTATCTCGTTCAATAGTAATTGTAAAAATTGGACTATTTGTATTTTTTAATGCTTCGCTTATTTGATACCAACTCTGTATTTTTAAATTATTTATTTCTAAAATTTTATCAAATTTTCTCAGATCGANATCNTCAGCTACTGACTTAGGGAGTACCTGATCTATAATAGGTGACTGATTAGGATATATGCTATCAAGGATAAATACTTTATTTTCATTTGAATTCTTAAATATAANATTCTTGATNTTTCCATTNCTTTCTATTTTAACAATTTGTTCAGAAGTTAAGTTCCNACTCTTTANNTTTCCAATACCTTCCCAATTATTTATTTTAGTACCATTTATTTCTAATATTTTGTCCCCAACTAGAAAGAACTGATTGTTAAGATCTTTTTTTACATATCCAACAATAGGCTTGTCCTTTAAGAAGCTGGGTATATCAACTCCATTCATATATATAAAAGGTAAAAGTATAAATGGAAGAATTAAATTCATTCCTGGGCCCGCAAATAATATTATTTGCTTCTTAAAATTGGATATATTTTTATAGCTTCTGTTCGGGTCTAAAGTGACCAGCTCATCTTTATGGTTTTTTTCTAATGTATCTTCCCCTTGCATTTTTACATACCCACCCAGAGGTAACAAAGAAAGTGAATATCGTGTTTCACCTATGTTGAATGAAAATAGTTTAGGTCCAAAACCTATTGAAAAATCTTCAACCTTAACGTTTGCCCATTTAGCTGCCAGTAGATGGCCAAGCTCATGAATAAAGATCAAAAAACTAATTATTAAAATAAACGATATCAGACTTGTCATTAAAGATCACTTGTTGATTATATTATACGCATCTTTCGATGCGATTTCATTTATATTCATAATGTTTTTTAAATTAATTTTCCTAATAGGCTTATGTTTTTTCATTGTTCTATCTACAATCTTTAATATATCAGTAAACTTAATTCTATTCTTTAAAAAAGCCTCAACTGCAACAGTGTTTGCTGCGTTCATAACAGCAGGCATACTTCCTCCAATATCTAAGGCTTTCCTGGCTAAATTAAAAGCTTTATAGGTCTTCTCATTGATTTTAATTAGATTCATAGTCTCCCCAGGATGAAATTTATATTTTGTTGAGCTTAACCTGTTTGGAAAATTTAGTGCGTAACCAATTGGAATTCTCATATCATTATAGCTACCAGAAAATACTATGTTGCCATCAATAAACTCAACAATGGAGTGAATATGACTTTTTCTGTTAACAATTGGGTGTATTATTTGATGGGGAATATTGAACATTATTGAGGCTTCTATGATTTCTATGGCTTTGTTCATCATAGTTGCAGAATCAATTGAAATCTTATTACCCATTGACCATGTTGGATGATTTAATGCCTCTTTAGGCGTTACATCTCTTAGTTCTTCTTTTTTTTTGCCAAAAAAAGGTCCACCGGAAGCAGTTAGAAAAACTCTCTTAATATTTGAGACATCTTCATTCTTTATCAGCTGGAAAAGCCCAGAATGTTCACTGTCGATTGGTATGACTTCCCCAGAATATTTATTTGCCACCTCAGTAATCTTATTACCAAGCAGTAAAAATATTTCCTTACTTGCTACACAGACTCTTTTGCCTAACTTTAGGAATTCTAATGTTGGTATTAAAGAGCTCACTCCAGAAGTTGCAGAAACTAAAATATCTGCTTCTTTTGATAGACTAATTTCTTTAAGACCAATATCTCCATTGAGTATTTTTATCTTCCTAAGAAGGGGGTTTTTTTTTAACTTTAAAGCGTCATCCTCTTTAAGTACTGATATTATCTTAGGCTTAAAGTTTGCTGATTGTTTTAATAGTAGATTTATATTCTCCCCACCCGAAAGTGAATGAACATTAAACTTTTCTTTATTCTTAGCTATTACAGATAAAGTTTGTTTGCCAATAGAACCAGTAGAACCTAAAATGCTAACTTTTTTAATCATTCTTAGAGCTTCCGCCAAATTTTCTATCTATAGATTTATAAATATTTAATGATTTTTCAAGGTCTTCTTCTGTAAAGTCTGGCCATAATTTTTTATTAATATCAATCTCAGAGTAAGCTATATGCCATAGGAGGAAATTTGAGACTCTTGAATATCCAGCAGTTCTTATTAGCAATTCTGGTTCAGGTGTATTAGGTAGGTAAGAATTACTTTTCATAGATTCCTCATTAATTTCTTCAATAGAGAGACCTTCTTCGACAACCTTTTTGGCTGCGTCTATCATCTCCTCTCTACCTCCATAGTTTATTGCAACATTTATGCAACTTCCTAAATTACTTTGTGTAGATTCTTCCAGTGAATAAACTTTCTTTGCAATAGCTTTTGGTAGTTCGTTTATTCTACCTATAGGATTAAATTTTAAATTATAATCATGAAAGAATTGGCTTTTATTATCAAAAAAATCTATAAATAAATTAAAAAGGGCGTCAATCTCAATTTTCGGTCTTGTCCAGTTTTGAATAGAGAACGCATATAAAGTTAGATTTTTTATTCCTATTTTATTACAGTAGATGCAAATTGCTCTAGCTACATCGAGCCCTTTTTCATGCCCTTTTATAGTAGAAAGATTATTTTCCTTAGCCCACGTTCTGTTGCCATCCATTATGATTGCTATATGCTCTGGAAGAAGATTGCTCATTTTTCTTACCTATTAAATATCTTAAATAAAATGATACTTATTTTTGAGAATAAGAAAAGAAGTAGTATAACAAATAAGGAAATCGGATATATTGCCAAAGTTAAAAGAAATAAAGGGATTTTTTTAATTGACTTAGTTCTGTTGATACTATTAGTAAGAAAAATAAATCCTTTAAAATACCTAGATATGATTTTTATCATTATTCTTCGTTCCTTATTGCTTTTATTGGATCGAGTTTTGCTGCCTTATAGGCAGGATAGATTCCAAAAAATATTCCAATAAATGCCGAGAAGATACATGCCGCAGCTATAGATTTTGTACTAATGATTGCAGGCCAACCTACAAAACTTGACGCAACTTGGCTGAGAGTATAGCCAAGAGAGATCCCCACTACGCCACCAAAAAAGGATAAAAGAGCAGATTCTGAAAGGAATTGGAAGATTATATCTTTTCTTGTAGCACCGATAGTTATTCTGATACCTATTTCTTTTGTACGTTCAGTTACAGAGACTAACATTACGTTCATTATTCCTATTCCTCCAACAACCAAAGATATTGAGGCTATGGCTGACAATAAAACTTTTAATATAGTTGTTGTCTGAAGAATTTTTTTTGTTACATTTTCGTAAGATACCATTTGGAAATTATCGAACTGATCTTTTAATAGCCCTCTTTGCTCTCTAAGCATTTTTCTTATTGCAAATTTAGCATATTCAACATTAGTTGTTTTAGTTGTAGATATAATTATATTACTTATTCCATAAAGTTGACCCTTGTAGTCCCACCTATTCAATGAAGTGTAGGGAATAAGTATGAAATCGTCTTGGTCTCTACCTCCAGGTGTTAGACCTTTTTCACTTAGATGCCCAATAACTCTAAAAGAGATTCCATCAATTCTAATTTGCTTTCCAACCGATTTTTCTGCACCAAAGAACCTTTTTTGAACCGATGCTCCAAGCACGCAAACTTTAGCTCCATCTTGAACATCAATCCTATTGATAAATGCACCAGAAGCAGTCGGCCAATCATTTATTAAAGAAAAATCTTCATTGCTTCCAACAACCGCAACTACCTGAACTATATCTCTATAAGATATTTGGTTGGAAGTTTTGACTATTGGTGACACATATTCAACAGAAGGTATGGCTCTCATAAACTTTAGCTCGTTTTGTGAGAAATCTGCTGCTTGACCTCTATAAACACCACTAGCTGTCCTACCTATTGGTTTTAAGACTATTGTCTTGGCTCCTAGGCTAACTAGTTGTTGTTCAATTATATTCTTGGCTCCATCTGTAATTGCAACAAGAATGATTACTGAAGTTATTCCAATTACTATACCGAGTGAAGTAAGAATAGTTCTAGGCATATTTCTTAAAAGGTTTGTCTTAGCTTCAATGATATTCTCAATTATGTATGATAGTTTCATAGTTTAAATTATCTTCCCATCTCTTATTCTAATTGTATCCATTGCCTCTTTAGCGATGCTGTTGTCATGCGTAATTATAATGATTGTCTTTCCTGATTCATGAAGTTTTTTTAACAAATTGATTATGTCAGCACTTGTTTTAGAGTCTAAATTTCCTGTAGGCTCATCGGCTAAAATTATATCAGGATTATTGATAAGAGATCTTGCAATTGCGACTCTCTGCTGCTGTCCACCTGATAATTCATTAGGGTGATGTTTTGCACGATTTGTTAAATCAACAAGTTTAAGACATTCTAAAGCTCTTTCTATTCTCTCTTTTTTATCAACCACATTTGAGTATTGTAATGGCATTTGAACATTTTCAATCGCGGTATGTCTTGAAATTAGATTAAAACTCTGAAATATGAATCCTATTGATTTGTTTCTAAGCCTAGAAAGGTCGTCTTTAGACTTAGATTTTACATTCTTTCCTCCAAGAAGATATCTTCCTGATGTAGGCCGGTCTAAGCAAGCCATTATATTAAGCAGGGTTGTTTTACCTGAACCTGAAGGGCCAACTATTGATATAAAATCCCCTTCATATATTTGAAGGCATACATCAAATAAGACTTGTAACTTATTGTTTCCGGTTTGGTATATTTTATTTATATTTTCTAATTCTATTACAGTTTTATTGTTCATCCTGCTAATATCTTTTAGGTTGTGGTAGGGCGAATTTTCCTTTTTTTTTAGCTTGAGGTACGGTAGCTCCGATAACAATTGAGTCCTCTAGTGAAATTCTAGTATCTTCAGGTACCTCAATAAATTGATTATCTTTGATACCTGTTTTTATAGGGATGGCCGAAATAGAATTATCTTCATTTGCAATCCAAACAATCAAAGTGGTTGCGTTATTTGGAGGAGCAATCTTGACAACAATATCTTTAGGAGGAACAAACCTTAATGCAGATCTAGGAATTCTCTTAATTCCAGTTTTAGTTTGGATTTTAATCTCAGCATCCACACTTAAACCAGACTTCAGTTTTACTTCTTTCTCNCTNATACTTGCTATTAATTCATAAAANACAGGGGCTTTATTNGTATGTGGTTTTAAGTTGAGCGGCTCTATAATTTTAACAATTTCACCATAAAATTTTCTTTGCTTAAATGAATCTACTCGAAACATTACTTCTTGGCCTACTTTAACTTTAGATACGTCTCTTCCATCGATACTAAGATTTAGATTCAATTCGTCAATAGAGGATGAGATTGTGAAATACCATTTGTATATACCCACTTTTACNCCACCTCTTTGCGCATTTTCTTTAGTTATCTTTGGATCTATGTAGTCTATTCTTCCCCTGATTGGAGATACAAATCTAGCATTTAGTAATTGTGACTCTAGCTTTTTTAGTATTAATTCAACAGACGATTTTTGCACTAGGATTTCCTTAGGAAGTCTTTCACTTTTTTCATATTCATCTTGGGAAATAAAACCTTGATCTAGTAATTTTTTGTTTGATTCAGACTTCTTAATAGCTTGATCATACTTATTAGAGAAAACTTCGAATCTTTGCTGTTGAGTACTTATTTCTGACTCAATTAAATCAGCGTCTAGTTCAAGTAGGAGTTGGCCTTCTTCNACAATATCNCCATATTCTACNTAAACTTTTTTTAAAGGTAAGTCTATTTTAGAGAAAAGTTTTTCTTCTTTTTTTGGAACAATCTTCCCNGANGTTTTTACAAATTCACTTATTTCTCCCACNGACATNTGAGTTGTAGATAGTCTTATNTCATCGTCAACAATATTTATTGAAGGTGATTGTGCGTATCTATTCGCAACAAGNAAAATTACTAGTCCAATGGCTATAAGNATTCGNAGTGACCATATAAAATTTATCAGCCATATNACTGGGCTAAATAAAACTTGGAAAAAATGGAATGTTTTTCTGNTAACATACTTGATTTTATTAATGATTTTAGTNNTGACATCACTGATGTATNTAANTATCTTTCCTAATAAAGGTATTGTTTCTTTTAAGCTTNTTAATAATTTTTTTATAANATTATAAATTNTTATTATAGTTGGACCAATNGAGTCTTTTATTTTTTTTATCAAACGTAGNAATTTATGAAGATNTTTCATTAGCAATGGAGATTGTCTNTTTTTCCAAGAATTTACATAACTTAAAGAGCTCTTTGAAAAGCTCTCTACTTTTGGCAATAGTTTGCTAAACATATTNTTCATTAAANTAATCATNTTNTGAANANAAGGAGAGACNTTTTTTTTAATTTTTTNTAGATTTTTCATTTTGTAATATTTAGCCCAGTAACCTTTTCAATCCTAGCNATCTTAATTATATAGTCATAAATTGAATTTTGGTAAAGAATTTCTTGTTTATTCTTCATGTTCTCAACCTCAAANAGCTCAATTTCCGANAAATCACCACTTTTATATTTAGTTTTCATAAACTCATGATGAGCTTCCGATGCTTTTAAGGATTTCTTGAGAACATTAATTTTATAGAANGAGGTCTCAGCTTCAATTATAGAAGCTTTAACAGNAGACCCAAGTNTTTGNTTNAGTAAGTTAAGTTGTGACAACTGAGCCCTTAAGCGAGCTTTATGAGACTGTATCTGATAATATGTTCTGCCACCATTAAAGATTTGCCACGTAGCACCCATACCACCAACTAAGTCATTGTCTTTATCTTCTGATGANACACCTTTTCCTTCAAATCTATATGCCGCTCTAGCAACAATGTTGGGAAGAAAGTCTCTATATATTGCNGAAATAGTAGCCTTNGTTGACAATATTGTCATCTCTAACGCTTTTACTTCATACATGTTGGCNAAATATGAGTCTATAATTANATCAGGATTTAAATCAATTCTTGTATATTNTAAGTCAGTCACATATTTTACTGATTCAGGCTTAGTAACTCCAAGAAGCGTAAACAATTCTTCTTCNTACNTTCTTAATAAACCCTNTCTGGAAATTAATTCTAGTTCAANNNNACTCANANNAAGATTTCTTTCGGCAACCTTNAGCGAAGATACTCTTCCAGCCTTTAAAAAAGCAATTGATTTTTCAAGTTGTTTCTCTTTNGTANCTTTTTCCTCTTCAAAGCCTTTNATTAAATTTTCNGTTTTAACTATCTCATAAAATTTTTNTGTTACCTNGTTTAGTATNCTAATTTTCTTTCCTTCATGAGNATATTCCTGAGCACGNATCNAATATTTACCNGCATTGATTCTTTGGCTTNGTTTTCCAAAGTCAAAGAGTANTTGATCTACATTAANANNAGAANNCCTACCATAGAATGGAAAGATANCANNTGCNTTAATTTGAGGAAAGTATTGCGNTTGATNTTCTTNAAGTGCTGAANATCGAGATTTTNTTTNTTCTANTGAGTAGATTAATTCATAGTTATTTTCCATGGCTACTTTGTGGGCGTCACCTAAGGAAAGATTATTATAATCAATAGACCAAGCAGAACTACCTGTTAATATATAAATTATAAAAAAAAAGCGGATAAATACAGTCATTTTAATAAGAACATTATAGCATGAGTAATAAATTTGGTATATATATACACATTCCTTTTTGTAAAACAATATGCCCTTTTTGCAATTTTAATGTCTATCCTTCATNTTCTGCTGATTATGATGGATTGGTTTCCCTTTTGTTGGATGAATTAAGAATCAAGTCCGTATTGTTCGCTAATAAGAATNTAGTAAGTNTACATTTCGGNGGAGGCACACCATCTTTGCTCCCTATAAATTTNTTAAAAAAGATTCTCGATCGAATAGANGAATTATTTTNAGTAGAATCNGATTGTGAAATTGCTATAGAAATNAATCCTTATGATGATGAAGTTGAAGAGCCTATAATATTTAAAGATCTTGGAATCAGTAGACTTAGTATCGGTATACAATCTTTNAANAATAANAAGCTTAAAATATTAGGTAGGANCTCAACNAAAAAGTCCAATTTAGATTTTATTAGTAAAATTTCGAATTNTGAATTTACGAATATAAGCTTTGATTTTATTTTTGGAGTTGACAAAGAATCACTGAAAGAATGGGAACAGGAGNTGTCATATTTAAAAGAACTTAATGTTCAACACGTGTCCACATATTGCTTAACCATNGAAGAATCAACACCTTTTTGGAAAATGCGAAATANGGGNGATATCTCCGANGTATCCGATGATATTTTTTTAGATATGATGGATACAACAAAAGAAAAATTAAAAGAAATTGGNATTGAACAGTACGAAATTTCAAACTACTCGAAACCTTTATATGAGTCGAGACATAATNTATTGTACTGGGATAGTGACTCCTATCTTGGTATTGGTCCNGGTGCACATTCATCATTAGTTGATATTGAAAAGGGTGACTATTTTAGATGGAGNAATCCTAAATCAATTAAAAAGTATGGAGAACTTTNNGATATAGANTCTGGTGATTCAATAAAACACTCATTGGGAATAAGAGAATANATTAAGGATACTTTTATGATGGGATTGAGANTAAAGAAAGGTGTGGATATTGAAAGACTTAGATTGTTAGCTAATTTCANTNTTAATCAATTAACAATTGAAAATCTAATTAAACAGCAATTGATAATAAATAAAGATAATACTATTGTTCTGACCGATACGGGTTTCAATGTCTCGAATGAAGTAATATTTAGANTTATAGAAAATATTTATTTTATCGATGATTAATTAGNGATGAATTAATATAATATTGNCCATCTGATATTTTAATAATCTTACTGATTTGATAAAGTGCNGGTCTAGAAAATTTTGCTTCAAAGGAGCCTTTCTTTACCGAACAATATGGAATATTTTCCTTAAAATAAAGACTATTTANATCTAGNNGTTCTTGTGTTGAATCATTTAGATACAAAACTGTNCTTTGNTCTGTTGTATCNACTGACTTAACAATAAAAGGCTTATCCTCAAATTCTACATAAGCTGNAGACTCNCCNTCTTGAACATAAAATTCACCATTTTTATCTATTTTTAGGTATTTGTAATTAAATTTATAAATNCCTTGATGTGTAATTGGTTTTCCNTCTTGAAACCAATTNCAATCTTTATCAACAAAAAAGCGATACTTTATATTGCTCATGGTGCNAAAATCCTACTTTTCCATTTANTTTTATTTTTTCTGTATTCTATTCTTTGATGAAGTCTATNTTNACCTCCCTGCCAAAATTCTATTGTAGTTGGACGAAGCTGAAATCCAGTCCAATTTTCTGGAAAAGGAATTCTTCTATTTTTAAATTTTAACTTATTTTTCNCAAACTCATTTACTAGNNTCTCATATGAAATTATTTNTGAACTTTGATTAGAGGAAAGTGCACCNATCTGACTATCTATTGGTCTTGAATAAAAATACTTTTTTACAGTAGCTTNACTTAGCTCGAATAATTCTCCNTCAATACGNACTTGTCTTTGAATCTCTTTCCACCAAAATAGCATTGAAGCATTTTTATTAATTNCTATATCCCTTCCTTTTCTACTGCTGATATTTGTATAAAAAGTAAAACTTGCNGAAAAGTTTTTAAGTAGCATCATTCTGGAAGATGGTACGCCTTTATANGAAGTTGATAANGCAAAAGCATTCGGTTCAGAAACTTTTTTTTCTGCTTCTAGATACCATTGTTTAAAGAACTGAACAGGAGTTAAGGTCGAAGAGAATATATCTNCTNTNTTCCNATATCTTTTTCTTNNNTTTCCTATNTCCATATCAATAAAATCTACTAAATGCTTTATAGAATGTCCAATGCCTCATGTATAGTNGGAGCTAAAAATTTATATTTATTCTTTAATAATCTTTTGGGAGAGATTTGTTGACTTGATAAAATAATCTCATCAGCTAATTCTTTTGAGAAAAACCTCGGAATGTACGATGGTATATTCATAAAGAATTTAGATTTATATTTCTTTGCTAATAAAGAAAAAAGATCTTTACTTTGAATTGGTTCTGGGCTTACGGCATTTATTGCTCCATCGTAATCTTTATTGTTGAAGCTTTTCTCAATTATTCTTACTAAATCCTCTAGTAGTATCCAATTCACAAAGTTGTCGCCTTTTCCAATAAAGCTTCCAAGCCCAGCCTTAAAAGGGAGCTCAATTTGTTTGATAAGACCACCTTTGCTGGATAAAACAGCCCCTATACGTAAATTAACATTTCTTTGTGTTAGTTTTCCGAATTTATTTTGTTCTTTTTCCCACTCTTTAGTAGTTTCTGCAAGAAATCCATATCCTGAAGAATCGTATTCGTCTAATAGTAGTTTTTTGTTTAAACCATAGTAACCAACAGCAGATGCATGAACGCAACATTTAGTTCTTATTGAATTCCTCTCAAGAACCTTGAGTAAGCTTTTAGTGGAAGTTAACCTGCTTTTAACAATTAATTTCTTTTTTGATTTTGTCCAAATTCCTAATATATTTTCGCCAGATAAATTTACAACAAACTTAATTTTTTTTGATATATCATCGGGAATTCGCAAATTATCACTAATATAAGGGTTCCAAGGTATTTCTATTAAATCCTTATTTTGATATCTTATTTTACAACCATTAAAACTAGCAGATTTATAATTCTTCTCATATTTTAAAAAGACTATTTTGTATCCCAAAGAATTTAACAAAGGAACTAGAGCTGAACCTACCAAGCCACTAGAGCCAGTTATTAAGACATAATATCCATTTGTATTTTTATAAGCATTGGAGAGATCATGTTCTAGTATATCAGCTCTATACTTAAATGATTTTTCCATACTTTCCAAAGTAAAATTATTTAATTTTCTAACATTAATCCAGTGTGAAAATGAAATTTCATCTTTAATAGTAGTTTGAGTTTTCGAGGTTTTTATGAAATTATGATTGTGCTGCCATTTTTTAATTGGACCAGATACTAATTTATCACTAAAAGATACCCCCTCCTTAAACATAGAGGGCATATGTGAGATTCTCCATTTGGCTTTGATTAACGGAAGAATCTCCTGTTGAATAGTAATCTTCCCATCTTTTAAAAAAACATTTCCAAAATCTTCCTTTTTAATGACTGTTATTTTATCCCAAGGGGGAGTAAGTCTCTCAAGCGCTAGGACATTTTTATGCCAATTCCAAACTTGAAGAATAGGGTATTTATACGTTCTTGAAAAACTAAAGGAAACCATTTACTAGAATAGTAATAGATTCCTGGTATTTCTTCTAATACTTTTTGTGTTAGAAGCTATTTTTGTTCTTTTTTGTTTACCTGCTTTAGTAGGCTCCAATTTATGCTTTTTGTTTAAAATATTCTTACCTGGCCTTTGTTCAATATGAAATGTCATAAATCCTCCTAATTTAAAAAACCCTTTAGGCATAATCCGTAATTTTTTTCAATTTTTTTTAGAGCTTTTTTCTCTATTTGTCTAATCCTTTCTCTAGTTAAACTAAATCTCCTTCCTATTTCATCTAGAGTTAAAACCTCTGAATTATTAATTCCAAACCTCAGATTTATAATTTCTTTTTCACGTTCTTCTAAATTTAAAAGCGCTAAATTTATAGTTTCTTGAAGAGAGGAATGGGCTGAAAGTTCATCTTGTAAAATTCTCTCATCTTGAACGAAATCCATAAAGGATGCATTTTCTTCAGTTGAGATAGGTGAATCTAAAGAAAAAGTATCTGAACCTGAATCTAAAATCTGTTTAACAGCCTCGATTGGTAAATCAACTTCAATAGCTATCTCAAACAACTCAGGCTTTCTAGATAATTCTTTCTCAAGTTTCTTATTTGCTTTGAAAACTTTTGCTGACTTTTCAAGAATATAGACTGGCACTTTAATTGATCTTGACTGGTCCATTATGCTTCTTGTTATTGATTGATGTATCCACCATGCGGCATAAGTAGAAAACTTAAATCCTTTAGTATGATCAAACTTTTCAACAGCCCTCATTAATCCAACGTTCCCCTCTTGAATTAAATCAATTAAAGGAACACCTTTATTGGCATATTTTTTGGCTATACTGACCACCAATCTTAAATTAGATTTTGTAAAAGATTGGAATATTTGATTTTTTTTAGTTCTTACTGCTTTTAAAAAACTTTCTATCTTAATTATTTCTTTACCCTTTGCTAAGCTAAGTCTTTTTTCAAATGATAATATTTGAGAATCACAAGACTTAAGTTGAGATGACAACGTTTTTTCTTCTGAAGATGATAGAAGAGGAGACATTAGAGCCTTTGAGAAATATTCCTTGACTGAATCATACTCAGATATGTCACTTCTATTTGAAACAAATGTTGATTTAGAATTAAGAAAACTACTAGATTTGGATTTGTTGGAAGTTCTACTATTTTGGTTCATTTTTCACCTCATTTTATATATTATAAATTGTTGTCTCGTTTTTGTCGACCTTTTTTTTAAATAATTTATAAAAATCTTGACATATTTTTATAATACGTTGACATGTAATCTAAATAATTTAATATCAGAATATGAGTACTAAAGATTATCCAATCAGAGTAGTAACTAAAATTACTGGTTTAACTGCTGATCAGATTAGGAAATGGGAAGAAAGGTATTCCATTCTTAACATTACCCGGTCATCTAAGGGAAGTAGAAGATTTACTGATAAAGACTTAGAATTGCTCCAGCTTATGTTAGAAGCCAAGAGAATCGGGTTTTCTCTTCAAGAAATTGGTGAATTAAGTTTATTACAGCTTAGAAATATAGTAAATAATTTTCAGGGCAATTCGAGCAATGTTATGTATCCTGAGCTTGAACAGTTAAGCAGTTCTACTAAAGTTTATTTTGATATTTGCATTGAATCTTTAAAAGAATACAACATTACTAAAATGGAAAAGGCTATCTACGAAGTAGCCATGGAAATAGGGGCAGTGTATGTAATCCACAAATTTATGGTTCCATTCATCAAACATGTTGGCAGGCTTTGGAAGAACAATAAGATTTCAAAACCTCAAGAACGTTTTGCTAATGCAGTTATTAGGAATTATCTAGAGAACTATAGATCTTCTTTCAAAGAGTTTAATCATGATAACCCTGTTGCTCTAATAGCAACTCCTAAGGGCCAAAAAGCTGAGCTAGGATGTTTAGTTAATGCATGTATCTCGGTGTCAACAGGATGGAATAATATTTATCTTGGTACTGACTTGTCTGCTGCAGACTTAGTAAATGCTGCAAAGACTTCAAAGTGTCAATGTCTAGTTCTAAGTATTTTGTATCCTTTAGATGATGATTCTTTAACCCTAGAGTTAAAGAAGATTAGGGAAGGCTTAGGAGATAACGTTGAAATAGTAATCAATGGAAAGAAATCTAATTCTTATTCTGAAACTTATAAATCGATAAGGGCTAGGGCTGTTTATGATCTATTCTCCATGCCTAGTTTGCTTGAAGAAGTGAGATCAAAATCAATTGCCAGAGCTATGAAATAAAAAAAACAAGGCTTACTTTTGATAAGCCTTGTTTTAATTTAAGAAAATCTGTGAAAATATTTACTTATTTATAAAGTTTTAAGATCACTTGCTTTTTCTTTACCTTTTTCTGAAACTACTTCAAATGATACTGAATCACCT
>NZWH02000018.1 GCA_002701865.2 bacterium
ACATTTCTATAGTTCCAATTCCTTTGACCCGGGTCTTTTCGATTTAAAGAACCTTACTTATTCCATAGGTGCAATTACCCCATTACATCTAGATAGAAGTCAAAAGTTTACATAAGATATATTTTGCGTGAAAAAAGTCATGCATAAACTAAGTCGGTCCTTTTTGACAAATTTTGTCCATTTAAGCCTATTTAGTTGTATTTAATTCAAATGAAGTTAGTATGAATCAACTATTATGTCAGAAAATATAAGAAATATAGCGATTATTGCCCATGTAGATCATGGAAAAACAACACTCACAGACCAATTACTGAAACAATGCGACAGTGGTCTTATGAAAGAATCAGATAAAGATTCTGAATTACTCATGGACACAGGTGAACTTGAAAAAGAAAGAGGTATAACAATACTTGCGAAACCAACGTCTGTTCAGTANAAGGANACTAGAATAAACATAATAGATACNCCAGGCCATGCTGATTTTGGTGGAGAGGTAGAAAGAGTCCTTGATATGGCAGATGGNGTCCTATTGTTGATTGACTCNGCAGANGGACCAATGCCTCAGACTAAATTCGTACTAGGTAANGCACTNGCACAAGGNTTGAATCCAATAGTNATAATTAATAAAATAGATAGGTCTGATTCGAGGCCGGANGATGTTTTAAACGAAGTGTTTGATTTATTTGTAGCNTTAGATGCNAACGATGAACAGTTAGATTTTCCTGTTTTGTATGCAGTAGGTAGAGATGGATGGTGTGCAAAAGAGNTAGATGATCCTAGAGAAAATGTAAAACCCTTACTNGATTTAATATTATCACATGTCCCTACTCCCAAGGTTTATATTGATAAACCATTTGCAATGCTTGCAACATTGCTAGATTCGGACCCTTACCTTGGAAGATGTTTGGTTGGAAGAGTTATACAAGGGTCAGCAAATGTTAATGAAACTGTTAAGGCAATCAATCTAAATGGCGAAATAATTGAATCAGGNAGGCTTACAAAGCTTCTTAGGTTTGANGGTATGGCTAAAGTTGCAGTAGACAGAGTCAGTGCTGGCGAAATAATATGTATAGCTGGCCTAAACAAAGCAACTGTTTCTGACACCATTTGTCTTCCCTCTGTAACTGAACCATTAAAATCAACACCAATAGACCCCCCTACTATGTCCATAACAATTTCCGTAAATGACTCACCCCTTGCGGGACTCGAGGGCAAGAAGGTGACTTCAACCCTAATAAGAGAAAGGCTGCTAGCTGAAGCAGAAACTAATGTTGCTATAAGTTTCACTGAAAATCCGAATAAGGATGCTTTTGAAATTAGTGGACGAGGTGAACTACAACTTGGAGTATTAATTGAACAAATGAGACGCGAAGGGTTTGAACTCACTATAGGAAGACCTAGAGTATTATTTAAAGAAGATGGAAATGGTAAGCGCACCGAGCCTATTGAGGAAGTAATAATTGACGTTGATGAGGAATATTCTAGCTCTGTTGTCGATGGAATGAATAGAAGAAAAGCAGAGATGGTTGATATGAGAACTGCNGGGGCAGGTAAAACAAGGTTAATATTCCATGCACCATCAAGAGGGCTCATTGGNTANCAAGGCAAGCTTTTAACTGAAACAAGAGGAACTGCTGTAATAAATAGACTTTTCCATTCCTATGATCGCTATAAAGGTGATATACAAAGCAGAAAAAATGGAGCCTTAGTCTCAGCTGAAACCGGAACTAGTGTTGCTTTTGCAATTTTTAAATTACAAGAAAGAGGATCAATGTTTATTGGCCCACAAACCAAAGTATATCAGGGCATGATTGTAGGACAGAANAATAGAGATAACGACTTAGATATAAATCTAATTAAAGGAAAGGCTCTAACGAACATGAGAGCTTCAGGTAGTGANAAGGCTGTCATTCTTACAACACCAAAATTAATGTCTCTNGAAGAAATAATGGCTTATATTAAAGATGATGAGCTTATTGAAGTTACACCTCAGAATTTGAGACTTAGAAAGAAATTCCTATGTCCTAATGAAAGAAAAAGGAACTCAAAAAATATCTAGCTAAACTATATGTAATTTTTTATAAAATTCTCAACTTTAATCNTTATCTCNTCTCTTATAGTTTTAATTTTCTCTAACTTAACTTGATCTGTCCCTTTAAGAACTGATGGATCNTCAATTGACCAGTAAATTTTTTTAGTTTCATATGGAACTANAGGACATTCATCGGCCTGAGATTCGGAACAAACAAAAATTATAAAATCAAACTTAGTTTGGGTTTCATAAATACTNTNGACTGATTTTGTCTCATTCTTAGAAATNTCATATCCAGCATTTCGCATTGATATCACGACTAAAGGGTTTAATTTCCCAGGCCTTATTCCAGCACTTTTTGCACTTANGTTTGNTGATAAGGAATTAAGGTAAGCTTCTGCCATTTGGCTTCTAGCCGAGTTATGTATACAAACACAAAGTATTTTAATCTTTTTATCTTTCAATCTAGCACCTACTTGATTACCATTCTTAATATAAAAATAAGAATTTTCTATAAATTATTTAAAAAGGTTTATGATTTAAATTAATTCTCCTATATTATAAAGAAATTATGAAATTTTTAAATATTATTCGTCATAGTGAATCAGAAACAAATTCAAAAGATGACTTTCTAAGAACTCTTAATGACGAAGGGATTAAGGATGCTATAAATTTAGATAATTATTTAATTCAACATAACTTTAAAAAACATAAGATAATTTGTTCTACATCGAAGAGAACAAGGGAAACATTAGGTTACCTTCAAAATTCTTTGAACCCGGAGAGTAAAGTTATATATTCTCAAGATGCATATCTTGGTACCTTTAAAAAGTTACTTAAAGAGATAACTTTAGAGGCTAAGAACACAAGGACAATTACTTTGATAGGTCATAATCCAGGACTTAGTGATCTACTATCCTATCTTATAGGAAATTATGATACTAGAGACATGGGAACAACTAGTATTGCATCTCTATCTTTCTACAACCAGGGGCAAAATATAACCTATGAGGGAACTGCTAAACTAGACTTTTTTGTTCAGTCTAAAAATAATATAATTATTGATTTATAATGAAGTTATGTTTATTCCAATAATATCAGACCTTTTAAAATTAAGAATTAGAAGTGATAGGCTTTCTAAATATTTAACAATATATATTATTATATCTTCGTTATTTTTTTTATATAAAAGCCTAATTCTAATCTATGCTCTTAACGGTTTTTTAGTGTCCTTATTAGCGTTGTTAATTTTTCCATTAACACTTATCTTCTACCCTCTTCTTCTGTTGTTGACTGATGATTATTCAATTTTTTTTTCAAACCAATTAATATACTTTTTTCTTCCTTTATTATTAAGATCTATAACAAGAAAGAGTAAAAGGAGATACTATTAGATGTATAAAATCATTTTTTTATTTATCATTCTTACAAATAGCTCTTTCTCTTATGTATTCAGAATGCCTCCTGAAAATCCGATACCAGAAAAGTACGATCAATTTATTTTTGATAATTCATTAAAAACAGTGATTATTGCCAATCTAAAAGAATTAAAAGCTATAAATAAAAACGAATGTAGTAATATAGAATGTAAATATCTGTTTGTAAGTCCAAATATAGTAGAAATTCATAAAGAAAAGATTATAAAAAAATTCACACTAAGCATAAAAAATTAATACTTCTTTAGGTTTNNAATCTGATTAATAATTTTTTTTACATAAGTAGGGCCNTCTTCACTATAACTTCCAAGATATTTAGCTAAGACTATAGGGTCGACACTGTTCCAAAGTTTAACTTCAATCATTCGAGCTTTTCGAAGTTCACTATATTTATCCGAAACGTTCAAATTATATATATAATCCTCCACAGAAGCGCACATATTTGGATATATAACCAAACCGAAAGTAGATTCCTTCTTAAGCTTAGGTTTCATGTGAGGTTTAGTTAAGTCCCAGGTCCTCATTCCAAAATAATTATTACCTTCTTTGGCAAAACGTGACCTTCCCCAATTAGATTCCATAATAGCTTGAGCTACAATCAACTTCTTAGGTATTTTTTTAATTAAATCTATTCCGTCTTGAATTTTATCTGAACAGGAACTGACTTTTTCTATAAATATTAAATTACTAGCAAATATAGATTGAGTTAGAAAAAGAAAAAAAATAAGAATNGATAAACTTCTCATTAGGAAAATTTACTTTAAAATACCCTTTTGACAAATAAATTTTCATTTAGTTTTTATAGATTCAATCTTCGCTTTTATCTGAGCTTTCTCAATTTTCAACTTTCGCAAAATTGAATCTGTTACGTAAGAATTCCATGAATCAGAGATTTTAATATCCAAAGCTCTATGTTTAGCNGTCAGATACTCAAGGCTACACTCTGGGTCTTCCCCAGTGTTTTTATTCATTTAATCACCTCCACCTAAATCAAANAATTTATTTTTTCTTTTCAAAGTCGTACCACAATCAGGACATGACGAAATAAGATCATATTCTTTTCTTTTATGTTCGACAACGAAAGCTATCTTTTTTTCTATATTCTTAAATTGAAGACATGAAGGACAATAATTTTTAGTTAAAAAATCCGAACTTTTTGCCCTATTCTCTTGTTTATCCATAAAAATCCTCCTCAAAGCTTGGTGCAAGAGAGCAGATGGAATAAAAACAGACGCAGTACAAAATCAAATAGCTTCACTTTAATTTTTATCAAATTTTGCCTATAAAAGTCAAGGAATTAAGTTAGTATCTTAATAATGAATTTAAAATGGCTCCTTCTAGCTAGTGACGGTAGATTAGGAAGGGGAACTTTTTGGTTAGCTATTCTATCGATATATTTTATATCTATGGTTCTCGATGAAATCGGTAATTCAATTTTTGTTGAAATTGGTGAAGATAGAATTTCTTTTTTAATGTTTTTTCTTACTAAAATGTTTCCAAGACTTTTTGGTATTTTAATACTTGTTTTTACTTTTTTTATTGCAAAAAAAAGAGTGAACGATATTGGGTCTTCAGAATGGGTTCCAATTGTATATGTCCTNTCACTTTTCTTACCTTCTTTCTTGTTAGCAGCAGGACAACCNAATCTTTTTATTTTCTCTGTNATTCTTCCACTTGTATTCACTTTTTATCTAGGACTAGCATCACCATCTAGAAAATAAAAGTGATAAACAAAAAAGTATATTTAAGTTAAAATGTTTACATGAACATTGAAAATCTTGATCTTCAATTTTTAAAGTCAAAAACTGTTCTTGTAACAGGCTCNTCAAAAGGAATTGGTCTTTCTATNGCTGAAAAGCTNTTAGATCTTGGGAATATAGTAATTGGAACTTCTAGGGAAATTGAATCNTTAGGGGCCTTAAGTAAAAAATTTAATAGAAACTTTTATCCGATGCAGCTAAATCTTGATTCATTTGAATCTGTGGAATCTCTAACNCGGCATATAAGTGAAGACTTTGATAAGATTGACGTTTTAATTTGTAATGCTGGGATGCTTGGTGAACTTGAATACATTGAAAACTATAATTATGANACTTGGTGCAAGACTATTACAGTAAACCTAAATAATCANTTCTTATTAATACAAAAACTTATACCATTCATTGATAAATCTAAAAAGGGTTCAATTATTATAACTAGCTCTTCAGTTGGACAAAAACCCCGAGAAAATTGGGGTGCCTACTCTATTTCAAAGTATGCAATGGAAGGAGTATCAACCATGCTATCTGTAGAATTAAAAAGCAAAAATATCATAGTTAACACAGTAAATCCGGGAGGAACTGCTACATCAATGAGAAGGCAAGCTATGCCAGATGAAGATCAATCTAAAATTCCACAACCTTCGGATATTCTACCAATTTTTCTTTACTTATCGAGNAATGAAGCTTATGAAACTGGTCAATCATTTAACGCTCGAGATTATATAGGTCTCTTGAATTTTTAAAAAAAGTTAATATATTGATTGAATACTTACTAAGGAGATTATAATGCCTATTTACGAATACGAATGCTTGAAGTGTAATAANATATTNGAAGAACTACAATCTTTTAGTGATAAAGATGTTACNAAATGTCCACATTGCAAAAAAGCTAAAGTTAAGAAATTNATTTCACTTTCTTCNTTTCAATTAAAAGGTGATGGTTGGTACTCAACAGACTATGCAAGAAAACCTAAAGTAANNCACACTTCCCCTCCTTCTGAAGGTCAAGATGCAACAAAACAAAGCATTGAATCCAATACAGAGAAAAAAAATGGAAAGTCAGTTGCAGATTCAATAAGTAAAGATATTAAAAAAGCTAAAGGATAAATTAAGAAAGAGTTGTNAAAACTTTNAGTGCTTTATTTACCTGAAAATCATCATTTACTTTATCAAAGCTNTGAACAGAGACCTCATTTTTCAAATTAAACCATGAGGTACACCCTTTAGCTTCTGATGAATCATANTCTATTTTCTTTGGTAGCCTTATTTTAAANACATCCAACANGTAACAAGTAAGTGGGTTTTTTGGTCTGAAATTAAATCTATCAACTAAATATGAATTTTCCCAAATATGAAAACTNTCTAGTAAAATTAATTGCTCAATNTTGGANATTTTATAATTACCGACTATTTGTCCAAAATAGTTAAGGTCTGCAACCCCAGTATAGTTAGCTGACTGACTTATTAGATATTTACTATTTCTAAAATCTTTTTTAACAGTCTCATTTGATTCGTGCTCAAAAGTTGGAAAAAAACCAAAAAAATCTTTTGTTTCTATGAAATCTTTTTCATGGATTCCGCCTTTACGAAAGATTAAGCAAACTTTCTTGTTTTCATAGAATTTTAACGCTGATGACCATTCCTTTAAAACTTTTGTTAAAATCATTGCAATCTCTCCTTTAATTTTTTTCAGCTTTCATAACATTATAACTTTCTATTCCCAATTTGATTGCACTAACTAATATAATAAAACTTATTATAAGTCCAGCTATTATATCTGGCCACCATGAGTTTAATCTATAAACAAAAAATCCTGCAACTATAACAAGTAGATTGCCAAAAGCATCATTCCTACAACATACATATGCACTCTTGAGGTTTACATCGCTATCCTTAAAAGAAAGTAAAACTAAAGTTGATATTATATTCACTAAAAGTGCTAAGAAACCAATCCAACCTATAACTTCATAAGAGGGAATCTTCATTGAAATATAGCTTAAATAAACTTGATATAAGGCAAGTAAACCAAACAGGCCCCAGATAGAGCATTTGATAATGGCTAGCTTAGCTTTTACTTTTTGAGTCGAGGATATTACAAATATACTTGTTCCCAATATTACAGCATCTCCCATATTGTGGGCACTATCAGTTAGGAGTGCAGCAGAATTTTCAAGGTAGCCGTAGTAAAATTCAACAGCAAATATAAAGAAATTTAAAGTAAAAGCAATTAATAAAGCATTCATTTCGCTAAAATTAAACCTTAGCTTTTTCATAAAAATATTATACATTAAAGTATGGATCTGGGATTAAAAGGTAAATTTGCAATTGTTTGTGCTTCAACAAAAGGTCTAGGTTTTGCTGTTGTCAAATCTTTACTAGATGAAGGATGCGAAGTTTTAATTTGCTCTTCTAAGGACGTTAATATATCAAAAGCAGAAGCCATACTAACCAAAGAGGGGTACGTCAACTTTCATATGCTTAAAGCCGATTTATCAAAGAATGAAGGTATTGCCAATCTTTTTAAGTTCGCAACACTAAAAAGTTCAAAAATTGATATATTGGTAAACAACTGTGGTGGNCCAGACCAAGGGAATTTTGATAACGTTAACGAAGAACANCTAATTGATGCNTTCNANAAAAATTTNAAGAATNTATTCACNTTAACGAAACTTATTCTTCCAATAATGAAAGCTAATAATTGGGGTAGAATCGTTAATATCACCTCAACTTCTGCAAAACAACCAATTGATAGCCTCGTTCTTTCAAATATCATGCGCTCAGCTGTTACAGCTTTCTCTAAATCTATCTCTAATGAGTACGCAAAATGGAATATTATGGTAAACAATGTATTGCCTGGAAGAATTTTGACAGACCGGATTATNGAAATTTCAAACCAAAAAAGTAAAGAAAGTGGAATNGATAANAGAGACATACTTGAGGCTTTAGGTCAAGATCTTCCNATTAGGAGGATTGGNAAACCTGAAGAATTCGGACCAATGGTAGCCTTCTTNTGCTCNGAGAAAGCAAGTTANATAACNGGAAATTCTATTAANATTGATGGAGGNCTTGTAAAATCTTTATTTTGAGACAACTTAGTGTAAATTTAAATTATGAAGTTTAAAGATATTTTACAAAAAACTGAAGACCAAGTCCTAAAAGGNCTTATACTAAAAGTTAAGAACGAAAGCATGAANAAAGAGATGCTTTGGTCNGAATTAAGAACTTTTTTAAAAGATTTAAAAGATTATGATGAAGAAGTTTTCATTAAGGTGTCAAGTCTAATNACAGAAAAAAAGTATAAATAATGAAAGTCTATAATAATATTTTAGAAACAATTGGGAACACTCCTATAATTAAGCTATCAAATCTATANGATAATCAAAATGTTGAAATTTACGGAAAACTTGAGAGTTTAAATCCTGCTGGAAGTATAAAGGACAGAATATGCTTAAAAATGATAGAAGATGCAGAAGATAAAGGTCTTATTGAGCCTNCTATTACGACAATTATTGAGCCCACAAGTGGCAATACTGGTATAGGTCTTGCTTTAATCTGTGCAACTAAGGGATACAAATTAATCTTAACAATGCCTGAAGATATGAGTGAAGAAAGAAGAAAGATGCTAGCAGCATATGGTGCTGAAGTTGTATTGACTCCTAAAAATAACCAGATGGAAGGAGCAATTCAAAAATGTAATGAGCTGCTTAGTACAATAAAAAATTCTTTTTCCCCAAGGCAATTTGATAATTTAAGTAATCCAGAAGCTCATAAAAAAACTACAGCAAAAGAGATAATTGCTCAAATGGGAACTAACATAAACTCTTTTGTAGCTGGAGTTGGNACAGGTGGTACGATATCAGGAGTAGGCTCTTCATTAAAAGATAAGTTTCCNGATATAAAAATTATTGCTGTTGAGCCATACGAGTGCCCTACTCTTTCAAGTGGGAAATCCAGCCCACACTTAATACAAGGTATTGGAGCAGGATTTATTCCTCAGACACTAGATAAGAATTCNTATGATGAAGTTTTAAAAATTAAAGGTAANGAGGCAATAGAGATGACTAAAAAACTAGCNACTAATTACGGNCTGTTTGTNGGCGTTTCTGCAGGTGCAAATGTNCTAGCATCCATNATTATCGCAAAAAGATTAAATAAAGGTGATAAAGTNGTCACAATTCTNTGTGATACAGGTGAAAGATATCTAAGTACTGGTATCTTTAGCTAGCTTTATTAGGTATATTNNGTTTTATGAACAACTCTTTTGTTAAAAACTTATTTGTTTGGTTTATAATTTTTGCTTCTTTAATGGGNGCCTATCAGATAATTTCTGAAGGTAAAAAACAATATTCNGATNTAAAATATAGTGAATTTTTAAATGTCGTTGAATCAGGACAAGTTTTACAGCTTGAAATNAAGGGAAATGANATTACAGGTGAATTTTTAGTACCTTCTGGTGACGGAAAACCTGAATATTTTAAGACNTATGGCCCNGTAGGTGAGGATTTACTNTCTAANTTAGCCTCCAAGAAAATTAATTTTAATTTTGTATCAGATCAAGAAAGTGGACTANTTGGCTTTTTAGTAAATTGGGGACCAATGATTTTCTTAATATTAATAATGGTCTTCTTTTTCAGACAANTACAAGCNGGAGGCAAGGGAGCAATGAGCTTCGGTAAAAGTAAAGCTAGAATGTTAAACAAAGAAGACAATAAAAAGAATTTTAAAGATGTAGCTGGTATTGATGAATCAAAAGAGGAAGTTCAAGANATTGTTGATTTCCTAAAAAACCCTAAAAAATTTACAAATCTTGGTGGAAGAATTCCNAAAGGTATACTTTTAGTNGGCTCTCCNGGTACTGGAAAAACTTTGCTTGCCAAGGCAATTGCTGGNGAAGCAATGGTTCCATTCTTTATTATAAGTGGTAGTGATTTTGTCGAAATGTTNGTNGGCGTTGGCGCTTCGAGAGTTAGAGACCTTTTTGCGCAAGCTAANAAAAATTCTCCTTGTATTGTCTTTGTAGACGAGCTTGATGCTGTTGGAAGACATAGAGGAGCTGGATTGGGTGGTGGTCACGACGAAAGAGAGCAAACACTTAATCAGCTTCTAGTTGAAATGGATGGTTTTGANTCAACCGAGGGAATAATAGTTATGGCCGCAACAAATAGGCCNGATGTGTTAGATCCAGCATTACTAAGACCCGGTAGGTTTGACAGGCAAGTTGTAGTCCCAACACCTGATGTTAGAGGNAGAGANGCAATTCTAAAAGTCCATACAAGAAATACACCTTTAAGTGAGGATGTAGAGCTCAAAATAGTTGCTAGATCAACTCCTGGTTTTTCTGGTGCTGATATAGAAAACTTAGTAAATGAAGCAGCCTTGAAAGCNGCTAGAAGCGATAAAAAAACTCTAGATATGAATGATTTTGAATTNGCNAAAGATAAAGTTATCATGGGAACCGAAAGAAGAAGCATGGTCATAAGTGATCATGAAAGAAAAGTAACAGCATATCATGAGGCAGGCCATGCGTTGGTTGCAAAGCTTACTCCCGGAACTGATCCAGTCCACAAGGTAACAATTATACCTAGAGGTATGGCTCTTGGTCTCACTCAACAACTCCCAACTGAAGATAAGTACATGCTAACAAGAGATTATTTACTTAAAAGTATTGCTGTTCTTCTTTCTGGTAGAGCTGCTGAAGAAATAATTTATAATGAAAGAACTACAGGGGCTGGGAACGATCTCGAAAGAGCAACCGAAATGGCTAGAAAAATGGTTACAGAATGGGGCATGTCTGAAAAAGTTGGACCGATAAGACTAGCTCAAAAAGAAGGAGCTGTTTTTCTTGGAAAGGATATGTCATCTAAGACTGATTATAGTGAAGCTACTAGCCTTGAAGTTGATTCAGAAATTAAACAGATAATAGTTAATCAATATGATTATGCGGTTAATCTATTAAAAGAAAACGAGCAAATACTTCACGACTTAGCTAACTTGTTATTAGAAACTGAAACTGTTAATGCTAAACAACTAGATGAACTATTAGGAGCAGAGCCATCATCAGAGCCTCCTAAAGATGAAACATCTGGTGGTGCTCCTGTAACATCAGAAAACAAAGATAGTAAAGATTGGAGTGGATTAAATCCAGATCCAACGACTGCGTTAGAAAACATAAAAAAATCATAAAATGTATTTTAAAGTTGGAAAGAAGAATTTTAACCTTACAAGCTCACCCTTAATTCTTGGTATTCTAAACTTAACTCCTGACTCTTTTTATGATGGAAATCAATATAAAACTAAAAGTTCAATTTTAAAAAGAGTTGAAAAAATGATCAAAGAAGGTGCTGATATATTAGATATTGGTGGAGAGTCAACAAGACCAAACTCAAAAAGAATTAGTATTAAAACTGAAAGAGATAGAATATTAAACAATATAATTCTTATAAGAAAAAACTTTGATATTCCAATATCAGTAGATACTATGAAAAGTAAAATTGCTGATATGTGCTTAAATGAAGGTGCTGATATCATAAATGATGTTACTGGTTATCAATTTGACGAAAAAATGCCTCAAATTATTGCAAAACATAATGCTGCCGTGATATTAAATCATACCTCTGATCTTCCTGATAAGATGCAATCAAAAACTACTTACAAAAATTTAATTAATGACATAAAAAAATATCTGAACGATAGAGCTAAGTTAAGTGTTAAGTTTGGAATAAATACTAAATCTATTGTAATAGATCCAGGTGTAGGGTTTGGTAAGACAACTATTCAAAATCTTAAGCTAATTAAAAATACGAAAGAATTTAAAAAACTTAAGTATCCTTTAATGTACGGAGTCTCAAATAAAGCTTTTTTAGGAGATATATTAAATATCAAAAACCCAAAGGATAGATTGAATGCATCGATTATAACTGGGTATGAATGTATTAGCCTTGGAGCTAATCTCATAAGAGTTCACAATATCAAGGAGACCAAAGAGATGGTAAAAATTTGGAGTTACTTAAAAGATGTTCGGAACTGATGGTATTAGAGGATTCCCTAATAAGGGGCTTTTTGTTGAAAATAATCTAGTAAGAATTGGTTATTCATTTGGAATATTTTTAAAGTTAAAAGACAGTAATATACTAAATATTTTCTTGTCTAAAGATACTCGAGAATCATCAGATTTTATAGAANAATGNCTAACNAANGGAATAAATAAGGCTGGNCTNAGTACTATCAANCTTGGAGTTTTACCTACTTCATCTTTGTCNATTTTTACNAATAAGTACCCCTATTCTGCAGGAATTATGATTACTGCTTCTCACAATAGCTCTGAATATAACGGNATTAAGTTTATNAATAAAAATGGCGAAAAAATTTCATCTAAAGATGAAAAGAAGATTAAGAAGATATTTGAAACTCAGGTGAAAATTAAAAGGATAAAGACTAAAAATATTATTTATAAGAACTCCTTAGCAGAGTATGTAAATGAGATTATATTTAAGATATCAGACTTGAAAACATCAAACTTAAAGTATTGTGTAGATGTAAGTAATGGTGCCTCTTATNAAGCAACNCGAAANATATTAGGAAATCTTAATCAAAAATTTTCAATTATCTCTGCAAAACCTAATGGTATGAATATTAATAAAAAATGTGGCGTTGAACATCTTGCTAAAATTGGTAACTATGTAAGAAAAAATAAGTTAAATTTTGGTGTTTCAATTGATGGTGATGCCGACAGAATCGTTTTCGTAAACAAACATGGAAAATTAATAGAAGGTGACAAAATTATTGCATTTATTGCAGAAAGCACCTTGAAGAAAGGGTCAAAACTAACTACTACNATTATGACTAATAGCATTATAGAAAAAAGATTATCATCTAAAAAAATAGAAGTATTAAGAACAGATGTGGGCGACAAAAATGTTTATCAAATGATGAAGAAAGTTAATTCAAGTTTTGGAGGTGAAAACTCAGGACACTATATAATTAGTAACTTATTACAAACATCAGATGCGAATCTCACTTTACTCTATATTCTTCACTTGTTGACCATTAAAGGGAAAGATTTTGATTTTATTGATAAAATAAAACTTAATTCTAATATTTTAAAAAGTTACAATATTAAAAAGAAAAAGCCCCTAAAAAATTTCGCTGAGTTAAATTCGTTCATAAGAAGATTTAATAAAACCTTTAGTAAAAATGGATATTTAAATATAAGATACTCTGGTACTGAGAATAAGATTAGAATCCTTATACAAGGATTGAAGAAACAAGAGTTAGAAAATGAAATCAAAGGATTTGAAGAAATTATCAAGGTGTTAAATTGAGAACAAAACTCAATGTTAATATAGACCATGTTGCTACACTTAGACAGGCAAGACAAGGTTCATTTCCTGACCCTATAGATACTATTAAAATTATAAAAAAGGCTAAGGCAAGTGGAATAGTAATGCATCTCAGGGAAGATAGAAGACATATACAGCTAAATGATCTTAAAAAATATAGACAGAAATATAATTTTCATTTGAACTTAGAAATGGCTCCAACAATTGAGATGATTAATATAGCTAATAGAATTAAACCAAACGTGGTAACTCTTGTTCCGGAAAAACGTATGGAACTTACTACAGAAGGTGGTTTAAATATAAAGAATAATTATAATGACTTGCAGAACTTACTTAAAAAAATATCTAAGGATATCAAGATAATGTTTTTCATTGACCCAATTAAGCTACAGATTGACCTAGCTCTAAAATTAAAAGCTTATGGTGTAGAAATCAACACTGGAAAATATTCCGAGAGTACACCCTCTTCTGCCGTAAAAGAACTAAATAGAATAAAAAAAGCCGCGACTTATTCAACAGCTCTAAATCTTTATACTGCTGCTGGTCACGGTTTAAACGAAAGTAACCTTGCAATGCTTGTCAAAATTCGAGATATCAAAGAATATAATATTGGTCACAGTATAATTTCGAATGCAATTTTTTATGGCTTATATGACTCAATTAAGAGAATACAGGATATAATTAATATTAATGATTAAAGGTATAGGAACAGACATACTTGATATAAAACGATTCGAGAGGATTCACTTAACCTGGGGGGATAAACTTATTGATAAATTATTCAATATAGATGAAGTACCAAGTTGCTCTTCAAATAAAAAGTTTATTCAAAGTTTGGCAGGTAAGTTTGCAGCTAAAGAAGCAATATCTAAAGCTTTTGGAACTGGAATTGGAAGTCATATTTCTTTTAAAGATATAAAGATATTGAACAATAAAAAAGGAAAACCAATAGCAATAATAAATAAATTAAACTTGGAAGATTCAATACATGTTTCAATATCTCACTCTAATGATTATGCTGTTGCGTTTGCTGTGGTTGAAAAATCGTGAACAATACAGTGTTTGGTAAAATAATAAGAAGAGAGATTCCTGCAGATATTGTATACGAAGACAACTCTACTCTTGCTTTCAAAGATACAAGTCCTCAAGCGCCAATACATATATTAATAATTCCAAAGAAACTAATTGATATGCCTCAAAATATTACCACTCAAGATTTAGAAATAGTTGGAAACCTTTTCTTTGCTGCAAAAGAAATAGCAAAAAAATTAAATATAACTAACGGTTACAGGCTTGTCATGAATAATGGAGAGGAGGCAGGACAATCAGTTTTTCATATTCATCTTCATTTTTTAGCGGGTAGGAAGCTAAATTGGCCACCGGGATAAGTTATAAAAATATAGAATATCTAGAATCGCTAAAAAATAGTAAGAAGCCTGGTCTTGATAACCTTCTCAAAGTTTTACAATTACTTGGTGAGCCACAATCCAAACTTAAAAAAACTATTATTGTATCTGGTACAAATGGAAAAGGTACTGTTGCAGCTATATTGAATAGAATATATACCGATGCTGGCTATAAAGTTGGCTTGTACACCTCACCTCATCTTGTATCTTTAAATGAAAGAATTAGGATTAAAGATAAAAAAATAAATCTAAAAACTTTGAATAATTATCTTGGGAAAGTAATCAAGGTAGGATTGAAAGCTAGCTGTAAATTAAGCTTTTTCGAACTTTTAACAGCTACAGGTATTTTATATTTTGCAGAAAGAAATAATGACCTAAACATATTTGAAGTTGGTCTTGGTGGAAGATTTGATGCGACAAATATAGTAAAATCAAAAATAGGGATAATAACAAACATAGAGATGGATCACATGGAGTACTTGGGAAACAGTCTCAAAGAAATAGCTTATGAAAAAGTTGGCATTGTAAATAACAATAGTAAGCTAATAACATCCGTAAAACCTAAAACTATAAAAACTATAAGGAAATATTGCTTAGAAAATTCTACTGAAGTATTTGAACTTAATAATAATTTCAATATTGTTAAAAAAGATAAGTACTATCTATATGAGTCTGAGGAATTAAAGCTAAAATTTCAATCAANACTAGAAGCTACCCACCAGTTAGAAAATCTGGGGGTTGCAGTAAAGACTTCTGAAATTATTAAAAAAGAGTATGGATTAGAGATTACAAAGAAGCAGCTTAAGGAGTCCCTTAATAAAGCTTTTAATCCTGCAAGATATCAAACAATATCAAAGAAACCTATCTTGATTGTTGATGTATCTCACAACTTGCANTCTATCAAAAGTTTAATAGTAAATTTTAGAATCAAATATCCGAATAAGAAAATCAATATAATTATTGGTATGCTGAAAGAAAAAAAGCCCATTGAATGTATTCGATTACTCAGTAAAATTGCGAAAAAAATATATCTTACAGAAGTTCCAAATCCTAGAAGTTTTAATCCATTAGTGATTACAAAAAAGCTAAGAGATAAAAAAATTTCTCATATTTCAAATAACGATATAAGATCACTCTTAGCAAAACAAGAGGATTTTATAATAACAGGTTCCATATATTTAATAGGTTCACTTATAGATAAAGGATATGTTAAAATTAAAATAAATTAGTATAGAGGTGTTTATATGTCAAAAGTAGCAATTGTAATCTTAGCTGATACTGCTGGTCCTGGTGACTTTGGAAGGGCTGTGAATGGCCTAATGACTGCTAAAGAATTTAAAGAAGCTGGTGATGAGGTTCAAATAATCTTTGATGGTGCTGGAACAAAGTGGATTGGTAAGTTT
>NZWH02000015.1 GCA_002701865.2 bacterium
AGTTGTTGCATCATATATCGCATGGGAGCATAATAAATTGAAGCCTTCTAGGAATGAGCCAAAGATTAAGCTGCTCGCTGACTGGAAGCAAATTTATTCTATATACGAGGACGTGTTTGCATTGAAAGATAAAAGACCGGAACGCTTTAGTAAAGATATGATTTCGATAACGGAGCTTCATGTATGATTAGTTTAATACTAACCATTGGAATAGGTGGAGCTATAGGGGCAATTACAAGATATATGTCTGGAGTTTGGCTATCTACTACAATTCCAAATAAGCCTTATATTGCTACACTGATAGTTAACGTTCTTGGTTCTCTTCTTATTGGACTCTTTTACTTGTTAAGTGACCATTTTCAAATCAAGGATAGTCTTAGATTGCTTTTTGTGGTTGGCTTTCTAGGCTCACTCACAACTTTCTCAACTTTTAGCTACGAATTCATAGCAATGATAAATCAAAAGAATTATTTTTTAGCGATAANTTACATACTCCTTAANGTTTNCTTGAGCGGTATTCTTATTTATATAATTCTCAANTTNACGAAAGATTAATGTTATTTTGACAAGTATCTTACAGCTTGGTTTACACCATCTATAGTAAAGTTATACATCTTATTCTCAGTTAAGAATCTGGTATAGTCAATTGATTGAGAGTAGTCCCAGTCTTCTTTAGGAATAGGNTTTAACCATACAAGTTTATCAAAGTGACTNTGAATTCTTTTAAAGTAGGATTCNCCNGGTTTATCATTATAGTGTTCAATTGAGCCATTGATATGGGTTATTTCATATATGCCCATCGAAGCATCACCAACAAATATTATTTTATAATCACTNCTGTATTTATTTATTATGTCATCTAAATTTATAACTTCTTCTCTTCTTTCGTTATTTCTCCAAACACCCTCATAAACAAAGTTATGAAAATANAAATATTNCATATTTTTAAACTCATATTTAGCTGCAGAGAATAATTCTTCACAAAGTCTGATATATGGATCCATTGATCCACCAACATCGAAGAATAATAGAACTTTTACTTGATTCTTTCTTTCAGGTTTNAGTCTAATGTCCACNAAACCACCATTATCTGCGGTCTTTCGTATTGTCTGATCTATNTCTAANTCCTCATCTCCAGGTACTCTGNTAAATTTTCTAAGTTTTTTTAGNACAACTTTTATATTTCTTGTTCCTATTTCAANATCATCATCNAGATTTATATATTTTCTTTTGTCCCAAACTTTAGCAGCTGAAAAATTNCTATTTCCGTCTTGNCCAACTCTAATACCAAAAGGGTTNCTTCCATATGCACCATANGGAGAAGTTCCTCCCGTTCCTATCCATTTATCCCCCCCTTGGTGTCTTTCTCTTTGTTTATTGAAAGTTTCCATAAATTTTTTCATTAATTCTTCTAAGTCTTTCAAAGATTTAATTTTATCCCTATCTTCCTTTGACAGTGTCTTTTCGAATTGTTTCCTTAACCATTCCTCAGGTATTTCGTTTTGAAGAAATTTTAAATCTAAGTCAGACATACCATTAAAAAAAATTGAAAAAGCTCTATCAAACCGATCAAAGAATTTTTCATCTTTTACCATTATAGATCTACTAAGATAGTAGAAGTCTTCAGTTTTGAACTTTATAACTCCTAATTGTAGAGCCTTTATTAGATCTAAGAGCTCTTTTAGAGTTGTTCTAATTCCAGATTTTTTTAAAGTTAAAAAAAAATCTATTAACACTACTTACCTCTTCTAAGCATAAATCTAAGCCTTTCTAGCATTTGAACGTCTTGCTCGTTTTTTATTAGAGCTCCATGGAGAGGTGGAATAGCCTTATTTTCATCTCTT
The DNA here is from genome assembly GCA_002701865.2 of bacterium. Classification (GTDB taxonomy): domain Bacteria; phylum Desulfobacterota_D; class UBA1144; order UBA1144; family UBA1144; genus TMED58. Next base: position 1,845 of record NZWH02000015.1, read on the forward strand.
TCATGAAGAATATCTTTAGGTATATCATCAGAGAGTAGTAGTTTTATCCAATCAATTAACTCTGAGGTTGAAGGGTTCTTTTTAAGCCCTGGCACTTCTCTTAATTCAAAGAATACATCTAAAGCTTCAGATAGAAGTTTCTTCTTAATCTTAGGAAAATGAACATTTACTATTTGTTCCATTACATCTCGTTCTGGGAAATTAATATAATGGAATATACATCTCCTTAGGAATGCATCAGGTAATTCCTTTTCATTATTACTTGTTATGATGACTATAGGTCTATTTTTTGCAGAAATATTCTCTTTAGTCTCATAAACAAAGAACTCCATTTTATCTAGTTCTAGCAATAAGTCATTTGGAAATTCAATATCAGCTTTATCAATTTCATCAATTAAAAGAACAATTCTTTTGTCAGATTGAAAAGCTTCCCATAGTTTTCCTTTAATAATATAGTTTGATATATCTTCAATTCTAGAATCCCCTAGTTGAGAATCCCTAAGTCTTGTTATTGCGTCATACTCATATAAACCTTGCTGAGCCTTAGTGGTTGATTTGATATGCCATTTAATTATTTCTGTATTAATAGATTTTGCTATTTCTTCTGCTAGCAAAGTCTTACCTGTACCAGGCTCCCCCTTGATAAGTAATGGTTTTTCTAAACTTATAGCAGCATTAACGGCAAGTTCTAAATCGGGTGTAGCAATATAATTTTCAGTACTTGTAAATTTTTTCATCTCTTTATTATAATTGTTAAAAAACAATTAAAAAGGTTAAAATTTTTTATTATATGTTATAAATTCTTAATATTATTAAAAAAATGAGGTGAGATATGTCGGATAGATTAAAAAAGAAGTCTACAGAAGCAACAAGTAGTATTATGGTTTTTCCTAGTGACACCAATGATTATGGAACAATGTATGGCGGTAGATTAATCGAAATGATGGATATGGTAGGTGGAATTTGCGCACGAAGATTTGCCAGCCATAAAGCTGTAACAGCCTCAATTGAAGATATGCAGTTTAACAAAGCTATAAACAGAGGAGATATAATTGAGTTTAACTCTAGGGTGATTTATACGGGAAAGACTTCTATGGTTATTAAAACAAAGGTGACACGAGAGGGTTATGATGAGTCTAAAGAAGTTTGCGCTAGAGCTTATTTTGTTTTTGTAGCAATGGACTCAGTAGGAAAGCCTACAGAGGTCCCCATATTAGAAATAATGACTGAGAAAGAAGAAAAACTTAATAAAATTGGAGCTGAGATAAGAAAAAGACAAGCCTTTGAGGAAAAAAGATTTGAAATTGAGCTAAAAGAGAACCTGTAGATGTCGAGCTTCTTTATTTGGGACCACTCACCATTTCTATATACCTCAGATTTTATTTCAATTAGGTACTATTCGTTATTATTTGGGACCGGTTTATTTTACTTACTTTATAAGCTAAGCAAAGATTTAAAAAAAGATTTAGATAAAGATTTTATTGATAAAACATTTTTTAGTTTGGTTCTTTATATACTTATTGGTTCTAGAATCTTTCACTGCCTTCTATATGAGTATGGATATTACTCAAATAATTTACTTGAGATTTTTATTCCATTTCGTTTAAGTACTTATGAATTTATTGGTTTTCAGGGTTTGTCCAGCCATGGTGGCTTTACTGGAGCCATAGTGTATCTCTTCTTTGTAGTAAGAAAAAAAATTAATATTAGAACTTTTTCAAAGTTTCTAGATTCTCTTATCTTAAACTCTCTTATTTTTATTTCATTAATAAGAATTGGAAACTTTTTTAATTCTGAAATAATTGGAAAGCAATGTTCTTACGTCTTCTGCATCATATTTCCTTCATCTGGCTATGACATCATGCCTAGACATGCTGTGCAGCTATATGAAGCTTTTTTTTATCTACTCTTATTCTTTTCTTTTGTAATCTATCCAACTAAAAGCTCTAGAAGGATTGGCACTACTGCTTTATACGTTGTTTCTTTGACAATAATAGGAAGATTCTTTTTGGAATTCTTTAAACAAAGTCAGTCCGACATATTTTTGCAATATATAAATATGGGACAATTGTTATCTTTTGTNTTATTTTTCTTATTTTTTATAATTTATAGATATACCTTTAGAGATTTAAATAATGAAAACAATAAGATAATCAATTAATATTACATATGGCTAATGAAAATTTTAGATTCAACAAAGAACTGTTAGATAGATTTATTAGCATTGCTCAGCCTTACTTCTTTCCATTAAATGCGCCAAACTCATCTTTAAGATTAATTGTATTGCTCGTCTCTTCAATATTATTTGTAATGTCTATTTGTTACTTTGGAATAATAAGTATAGGTGCGATAATTCAATCCTTTTATCCGGTTTTTATGACTGATGTTGCGCCAAATTTTAAGTTGTATGTTGAGAATTTAAAATCAACAAATCTTTCAATTATTTCATTATCTGTAATTTGTATTTCAATCCTGCTTTTTAAATATAATTATTGTTACATCAAGGATAAAATGAAACCTTGGCTACTCATTATTGGTATATTAACTTTACTATTTTGTGTAACAGGACTAAATGTATCGCTAAGTTATATTTTTAGATTTCTAGACACATCTCTTAATGTTAGAAATGAGAATGCCTTTTGGGACTTTCTTTGGGTTTATGGCCTTATAGTCTTAATTGCTCTACCTATAATTTCATTATATCGATTTACTCGGCTTAAGTTTGGAAGATATTGGAGAGAATGGTTAACAAATAATTTTATAGAAAGATATTTTAAGAATAGAGCCTATTATTTGCTTGATTCTAATGCACAAAATTCTGATATTGATAATCCTGACCAGAGGATATCTGAAGATATTAAGAATTTTACTATGGTTACACTTAATTTTCTGATTGATATTCTCCAAGCTATTCTGACAGTTACTGCATTTAGTGCAATTTTATGGTCAATTTCTAAGACTCTAACTATTGGATTGCTGGTCTATGTTGGGTTGGGTACTTGGGTAGCTATATATACCGGCAAAAAGATGATTAAAATTTATTATGATCAATTAAGATTAGAGGCTGATTTTAGGTATGGGCTGATTCACGTAAGAGATAATTCGGAATCAATTGCTTTTTATTCTGGAGAAAAAAAGGAAATTAAGAATATTTTAAGAAGGTTGTATTCTGCACTTAAGAATTATGACTTATGGATAATCTGGCAGTCTATAGTAGATCTGTTTCAATTTTCTTACTCTAACTTAATGAGATTCCCAGTTTATTTATTGGTCGCACCTTTATATTTTTCAGGACAGATTGATTTTGGCACTATAACTCAAGCCTGGATTGCTTTCTTCCAAGTATTTGGTGCTCTTTCAATTGTTACAAATCAGATAGAAAGCATATCTGCTTTTTCAGCAAGCATTTTTAGGCTTGGAAATTTTGATAAAACACTCACATCAATTGCTAACTCAAGCTCTAATGAGCCATGTATTAGATATGCAGAATCAGGTACTTTGGAATTCGAAAAAGTAACAGTTAAAACACCTGATGGACTACGAGTTCTTGTACAGAATCTAAGTTTTTCCTTAAAAAAAGGCGATCGAATGATGATAGTAGGTGAGAGCGGAATAGGCAAAAGCTCACTTCTAAGGTCTGTTGCAGGGTTGTGGGATTTTGGCTCTGGATTAATTAAAAAGCCAAGTTTATCGAAAACGATGTTCTTACCGCAGCAACCCTATATGTTGCTCGGCACTTTAAAAGAACAGATTTCTTATCCTAATTCTAAAGACGAATTTGATCTCGAGGATATCGATAAAGTTTTAAGAAGAGTTGGTCTTGAACAGCTAGTTAAGGACCATAATGTTAACGAAGTAAAAGATTGGACTAGGGTGCTATCTGTAGGAGAGCAGCAAAGACTAGCCTTTGCTAGAGTCTTACTAAATGAGCCAGAATTTGTAATACTTGATGAAGGAACTAGTGCTCTGGATATGGAAAATGAGAAAAATTTATATAAAATACTTAATGAATTAGATATTTCTTATATAAGCGTAGGTCACAGAAAAGAGATCAAGCAATTCCACAATTCAATTCTAACAATCCTTCCAAAGGGTAGCTATAAGCTAGATAAAAATTAATAAAGAACCTAGCTTTTTTTAAAGAATCTCTTGTAAGGATTGACAACAAATACCTTATAGGTTTTAATAAAGAACTATGAAAGTCGTAAGTTCAATTGGAAGTATGAAGGATAGACATCCAGATTGCCAAGTTGTTAAAAGGCGTGGAAGAATCTATGTAATTTGTAAGGCTGAACCTAAGTTTAAGGTTAGGCAGGGCTATAAAAAGAAAAGAAGTAAGCTGTAGACACTACCCGTAAGGATTTCCCATAGGATTATATAGAAGCTCGGCGATTTTTTTGTCACTGTCTACAACTAAATGCTTACTGTCACCGTTAGGGAATTTGTCTTCAATCCAAGAATTTGCTTGTGCTAAGGAAGCTTCATCTGCAGTTATATTGTAGCTTAACGGATCAACCTGACAAATATCAATAATAGTTTGAATTGCAGAATCTTTATCTGTTCCATCAATAAGGTATTCCTTAAAGAATTGCCCAGTGAATTTATTATTTACTGTTATAAAGAAAGGTTTATTGGAAAATTCCATAAGTAATAATAATTTATTAATTTAACTAGTACAATTTTAATTAATTCTTATGTAAGATAAAAAAGATAGATTTTGAATTTTTTTCATTATTTAAGATAAAATGCCTCGTTGGTGTAACGGATAACACACGAGTTTCCTAAACTTGTAATAGGGGTTCGATTCCCTTACGGGGTAATTTATTCTTTGTTTTAAAAAAACCTTGACTTTTTTTGTTTATAATCAATTAATTATCATATGTTGAAATCTGAATTAGAAGATATAGTAGGTGAGGAATTTAAATTAGAAAAAGGAATCAGTAAGAAAGTTGTTGATGTCATTGTTTATTCTCTTATAAATGCTATGAGAACTAATGACAGGATAGAAATAAGAGGTTTTGGGAGCTTTTTTCCTAAGACTTATAAAGCCTATCAAGGAAGAAATCCTAAATCTGGTGAAGCTATTACTGTACCTGAGAAAGTTTTACCTATATTTAGACCGAGTAAGGATTTAATCTCAAAATTAAATAAGAATAAGGACTAGTTTTATTTTGGAAATTAAAATTTACCCCGATCCTATTTTGCTAGAAAATTGTAAGGATGTTGTAAACATTGATGAAGGCCTTGTCTCTACAGCCAAGGAAATGATTAATATTATGAGATCAGTAGATGGGATAGGGTTAGCTGCCCCGCAAGTAGGGATTCTTCAGAGGTTCTTCGTTTGCATAGATTTCGCAAATGAAAATAGAGAGGACTCTTTAGTTTTAATAAACCCCAAAATCACAGAAATGGAAGGAAGGACTGAATCAAAAGAAGGTTGCTTAAGTATTCCAGGTTTTTATGAATATGTTTATAGATATGAAAAAATTCAGATTGACGCTTTAGACTTAGACGGTAATGAGGTTATTTATCACCCTGATGGACTTCAGTCAGTTGTCTTTCAACATGAGAATGATCATTTAGATGGAATATTATTCCCAGAAAGAATGAGTCAGATTAAAAAAGATATATTTATGAAAAAAATTAATAAGGAATTTAAATAACTTCTTTAGCTAGTTAAATGCGACTCTATTCGAATCTTTTGATAGTTTTATTTAGAGAGATTAAATTTAATTCAATGCTTAGATTAGGATGCTTCTTCTTTAAAGATTGTTTAATTTTATCAAATGATTTGATATGAATCTTTTCTTCAATATCTTTATTAAATTCCTTATCACCATTTATAATTTTGGCTGCACCACAGTCTCTATGGTTTATGACAATTAATTTCTCTATTTTATGTAGTTCAATTGAAGTGCTCAAGTTGTCCCAGAATGTATTGTGCCATGTCTTGAATTTGTTCCCAGTTACGCCTATAGATCCACCGGCAATTGTGAAAGAACTGTAGTTTCCATCTAGGTCTCTTTTCTTTAAATATTCATAAACTATTGGTTGGAATCTAGGGTCTATACAAGATAGTACTAGAGCTTTATATTTCTTAGGCATATTTACTTGTTGGGAGATAAGACTTTTTTAATCTTTCTCTTAATTTTAAGTGCTGTTTCAGAAAGGCTTGTATCGCTAGTTTTGATAATAAATTTATCAAAGCCTCCATTCTTAGATATAGTCCTCATGGTACTCGCCGCTATTTTTAACTTGAATTTTTCATTTAATGTCTCACTTTTTAAGCTAACAGATCTAAGGTTAATGTTGAATTTTCTACGGGTTCTATTGTTAGCATGGCTAACATTGTTACCGGACATATATCTTTTTCCTGTTAAGTCGCAAACTCTAGACATTATTTTCACTCCAAATTTAAACTTTTATAATACCTATATAATTCACCTAAAACAATCCTTTTACTTTATATTTTTCTTATTTCTAATAGAATAGAAAGATGAATAATTATTTATTATCTTCAATAAAGCCATTTTATGTAATGGAGATCTTAGAAAAAGCGCAGGAATATGAAAAAAAGGGGAGAAAAATCACTCATCTTGAAATTGGTGAACCTACACAAAAAGTAAGCTCCATAATTAAGAAGACTGCTAAAAATTCTATTGAAAAAGGGTATGATCGATATTCTAATAGCTTAGGTGTTTTAGAGCTGAGGCAGATGGTTGCAAAAAAATATAAAGAAAATCTTGATGTTAAGATTTCCCCTGACCAAGTTATTGTCACAACCGGTTCCTCTGCCGCTCTAATATTAGCCTTAATAAGTTTAATCAAGAGAGGAGACCAGGTTGTAATAGTTGAGCCATATTACCCATGCTATCCACAGCTTATTAAGATTTTTGGTGGTAAAGTTAGAGTATTTAAGACTCATGAAAGAGACGGGTATCAGATTGATACTATCAAATTAAAAAAGTTTTTATCTAAGAAAGATAAAGTTCTGATTCTTAATTCTCCATCTAACCCAACTGGGGTTTCGCAAAACAAAGAGGTCTTATCTTTCTTGTCTTTCTTAGGGATCAATATTATTTCTGATGAAATCTATCAAGGTCTTAATTATGATTTAGATGCTGAAACAATCCTTCAGCATGATGATAAAGCTATTGTTGTTAATGGTTTTTCAAAATTCTATTCAATGACAGGATGGAGACTTGGTTACTTAGTGGTTCCAAAAGGTATGATTAGAGGTATACAAAAATTACAGCAGAATATGTATATTTGTGCTCCAACTATCTCCCAACACGCTGCGATAGGTGCACTCCAAATTGACAATAATGAGATTAGAAATATGTTAAAAAGTTATAAAAAAAGACGAGACCTTACTATAAAATCATTATCTAATATGGGAATCGATATAGGCTATTCTCCCGATTCCTCCTTCTATGTTTTTGCAAATATGAGTAAATATACTGATAATTCTTTGGATTTATCTTTAGATATTTTAAATAAAGTTAGTTTAGGGGTTGCCCCTGGGTTAGATTTTGGTCCAAGCTTTAAAAGATATATTCGTTTTTCATACTCCAGCTCATATAGAAATATTCAAATTGGACTTGATAAGATGAGAGAGTATATTAAAGGATATACTGAATAATATTGAGAGTTATTTTTTAAAATATGAATAAGAACAAACTTGTATTTGCAAACTGGAAGATGAATCTTCATTCTGAGGATGTAATTATGCTTGTAAAGAGCGTCGTTGATAAAATTAATAATATTTCTGGTGTTGATGTAGTATTGGCTCCCTCCTTCCCATATCTAGGAATTGTTAAAAATTTAACTAAAAACTCAAAGATTAGCTTATCAGCTCAAAATGTTTTTTGGGAGGAGAGTGGTCCCTATACAGGGGAAGTCTCACCTGAAATGCTTTTGGATGTTGGATGTACTTGGACAATGATTGGCCACTCAGAAAGAAGGCAGCATCTCCTAGAAACAAACGAAATGATTAACAAGAAAGTGTTAAGTTCTGTGTCAAAAGGGCTAAATGTTGTACTATGCGTAGGAGAATCTTATGATGAAAAAAGAACGGATAAGACATTTGAGTCCATATCAGATCAGCTCCATAGAGGACTACGTGGAGTAAGAGAAGATCTATTGTCGCAAATCGTTATTGGTTATGAGCCTATTTGGGTAATTGGTTCCGGTGAAGCAGCTAGTGTTAATGATATAGCTAATGTTC
>NZWH02000014.1 GCA_002701865.2 bacterium
TAGACCAGGCTAGACGATGGGGACATGAGCCGTGCAGGATTCGAACCTGCGACCCACTCCTTAAAAGGGAGTTGCTCTACCAACTGAGCTAACGGCCCTTTATTCTCGTTCATTATAGCTTGTTCGCTTTTTTTGTCAAAGCCAGGTTAATATCTAAGATAATGATCTTTAATAATTTTAATAAAAATTTTATTTATGCAACTTTTGCCAATTGTTTATTTTTTGTAAATTTCTCATGCTTCTTTTTATTGCCCTTATTTTTAGATAGTAACAATTATTCGAAATCCGATATTGGCATAGTGATGTCAACTTTTGGTTTTTCCTCAATACTACTGACTCCCTATACTTCAACCTTAATTGACAAGTATGGAAAAAAATTGTTATCCCTCATTGCCTTAGTCATAATGATTTTTTCATCACTATTATTTATTTTTATTATCAGCTTTGAGATGATCTTACTATTAAGAATTTTACAAGGTGCTGCTTTCTCGATATTTTTTAATTCATCCTCAGCAATAGCATCTAATTCATTAGATGATAAAGATAAACAGTTTGGTCTTTCATTGTTTAGTTCATTTACAATTATTTCTTATTTTCTAGGACCCTTCTTCTCAGAGAAAATAATTATAAAATTTGGCTATAGTGAATTTTTTATTTATGCAGCATTCTTTTCTTGTCTTTCCTTTGCTTTAATGTTTTTTATAGTAGACGAAAAAGAAGATAGAGATGATCGAATTGAGACTAGTAGTTTTTTCTCAACCATAAAAGAGAACAAGATTTTTAAAATTCTATTTGCCAACTTTCTTTTAGCCTCTGGTTTTGGAGTTATCATGAATTTCTTATCTCTTTTCTTAAAAGAAAGAGATCTTTCGATTGGACTCTTTTTTGTTGGGTATAGCATTGTGGTTTCTTTATCAAGAATTTTTCTTTCTAGTAGGTTGTCGTCCAAGAACTTGTTTAATAAAATATTAATGATGCTAACTCTTTTTGCTTGTGCTATTTTCTTCGTCCCATACATAAACAATACTTTCCATATAATTCTATTTTCAGTCTTATTTTCATTAACTTATTCTTTAGTCTATCCGCTGCTTTCTTCGATAGCTCTAAAAGGAAAAGCAAAGTCTTTAAGTGGTAGGATTTTTGGTGCAATAAATTCCTCTTTTAGTATAGGTGTAAATCTAATGACATTCTTCTTTGGGTTTATTGCTGAAGTATATGGATTTAATATTATGTTTAAATGTGCATCTATAATAATATTCATAGGGACGTTGTTACTATATGTGCAGGAAAAGAGGACGATAAGGTGAGTTCAGAATTAAAAGAGTTAGTTGCTATAGAATTCAAAAGAAATGGTCTTTTTTATTTAGATAAGATTGGTGAGGTTTTTGAATTATATGCAGATTTGCTAGTATCCGAAAATAAGAAATACAATTTAACTAGTATAATCAACCCTCAAGATATAGTTGACAAGCATTTTGTTGACTCTATTCTGGGTTTTGAAAAATTCAAAGAAAAAAATCCTAAAACCCTACCTTTAGTTGTGATGGATATAGGAACTGGTGCAGGTTTCCCTGGAATACCATTGATTTTATATGATCATATTTGCAACGAAGGTAAGCTAATTAAAGAAATTCATCTAGTGGATTCAAATAAAAAGAAGACGGAATTTTTATGCTTGGTTGGAGATATTCTGGCAAAATCTTTGGGTAAAAAATTATTTACTGTTCACAATAATCGACTTGAAACATTAGAACTAGTAGGAGATAGCCCAGACCTCTTTCTTAGTAGGGCAACCGGTAATATTAGCAGGGTAATTGAACATCTTGCAGAATTTCTTGTTAAAAATGGTCAAATACTAAATGATTCATCTCTTCTCTATTATGGCGGGCTTAATGTTCAAAGACTAAAAGAGGGGTATGAATTGAATAGCAAGACAGACTCCGGAAATAGAGTCCAGTTCAATGTTTCAATGGAAATTATAGCAGAATTTGAATTCTCTATTCAAAACTATAGGAGAATTAATATTATGTATAGTTTAAATCCAGCAACTTGATCAAACCTTACAAGCTTTAGATAGACTTAATAGTATCTAGGCTATATTTGCAGCTATTTCACGGATCTGATTCAGATAAGTNTTTATCTCAATTGCGCATTCAGATAGTCTAGGATCNTTACTTTTAGAGGAAATTGTATTTGCTTCTCTATTAATTTCTTGCATATAAAAATCAATTCTCAANCCTTTTGATCCTTTTTTCTTTAGAACTTTATTAAGTTCAGATATATGTGAATCTAGTCTAATTATTTCTTCTTCAATATCTACTTTATCCAAGGCATTATTTATATCTTTTTTAATATCTAAAAGGTCAATATTTGCAACATTCNGGATTATTTCATCAGAGTATTTTTTTTCTAAGCCNGACCTGTATNTGCNAGTTCTTTTAACAATCCTTTTCTTAATTTTTTCTATCNNTAANAGTTTCTTNGATATATCTTGTATAAGATTTTTACCTTCTGATAGCTGACTCTTAATTAATTCATTGATTCCTTTACTTACAAGTTTAATTTGAAAATNTAAAGATTTATCAGAAGACTGCTCGATTCTGGACTCTNTATTCATCATCTCACNAAGCTCTCCAATCGAGATAGTTGGGTTTANATTATAACTTCNAGCAAGCTTTGAAAATTTAGCCAACTCATTTTCTAAACTTTTACTCTTAAACGAATCCTTCTTTTGATACTCAATTGATATTCGGACCTTACCTCTTTCAAAACTTTTTCTAACAAGCTTTTTTAATTTTTCCTGCATTTCATAGTTGTTTAGATGATCNTATATTTGNACATCAAGGGTTTTGCTATTTTCAGATCGTAATTGAATTGTAAAATTAGTTGAGTTTGTAGCACCCGAAATTGATGAAAAACCTGTCATACTTCTNGTCATTTNCAATTTCCTAAAACCTTTGAATTATTCATATTAACAAGTATTATGCTTTATTTATGAGTAAAAACAAAAAAACTATNCTNGTTAACGGTGCCTTAGGTAAAATGGGAGAGGCAATAGTGTCACTATGCAAAGATAGTGATNATATTGAAGTTAAATATGCAATTGACAGTCCAAAGCATGAACTCATTGGAGAATCTTTNTACTCAGATAAAGACAGAAAAAAATTTAAACTAAAAGATATTAANGTTACNAAAAGTCCTTTGAAATTCGATTCAGACTTAATTATAGANTTCTCTACCCCGAATTCCGCAATNTTATTAGCAAGAAAAGCTGGTAAGTCTNGAATTCCGTTTGTTACTGGAACCACAGGATTTACTTCTAAGCAAATTGCGGAGTTAAGGAAAATATCAAAAAAGATTCCAATTTTGCAATCTTACAATATGAGCTTGGGCATCAACCTNTTAACAAAAATAATAAATGAAAATATTAAGTATTTTTCAGCTACTGATTTAGAAATTACCGAAACCCACCANAAAGATAAAGTAGATTCACCAAGTGGAACAGCGTTATTNTTGGCAGACTCTATCTCTAAATCTTTAGGAAAAAAANCNGAAAATTTAATTAATTTTAGGGGNAAGTCCTCNTTAGTNAAAAGAAAAAANGGCGAAATTGGAATGAGTGTTATTAGGGGTGGTGATATTGTNGGTGAACATAAGGTGTCCTCATTTGGCTATAAAGAAAATATATATTTAACACACCAGGCTCTTGATAGAGAAGTCTTCGCNAGTGGTTCAATAAACCTTGGTTTAAAACTAATGAAAAAGAAAAAAGGATTTTTTTCTGTTCAAGATTTAATTTAATGGGATTNAGTTTAAAANATAAAGATTCAAAATCCGAAGCCAGAGTAGGGCTNCTTGCAACTAAGTCNGGCGAAATTGAGACACCTGTTTTTATGCCAGTTTGTACAAAAGGGGTTCCTAAGGCATTAACCACAAGTAATCTAAAAGANTTGGGCTTTGATATGGTTGTTNCNAANGCTTATCATCTTTTTCTAAAGCCAGGACATGAACAAATTAAGAATTACGGTGGACTGCATTCATTTATGGATTGGGATAGAAATATTCTATCTGACAGTGGTGGATTCCAGGTTTANAGCCTTTCACCTTCNGCTAAAATAAGTGATGACGGAGTTTCCTTTAAGTCTTTCTTGGATGGATCGGTTAATTTTATTTCNCCTGAGCTTTCNATTGAAATACAAGANTATCTTGGATCTGATATAATGATGATTTTTGATGACTGCCCTAAACCAGATTCAGACTATTCTCGAATTCTAGANTCAATNAATAGGACTAGAGAATGGGCAAATAGATCAAAAAAAGCTAGAAAATCAGACTCAAAGTTGTTTGGAATAGTGCAGGGAGGAATTTATGAAGATTTAAGAAAAACTTCACTCGANCATATGTTAGANATTGAATTCGATGGTTATGCAATTGGTGGTCTCGGTTTAGGAGAAGGACAAAGTAANACTTANGAGATAACTGAGCAGCTATGCTCAATGCTTCCTAAAGACAAGCCTAGATATTCTATGGGGATAGGAAAACCTGAGGATATAATTAATTCTGTGGAGCTAGGAGTTGATATATTTGACTGTGTAGTTCCAACTAGAAATGCTAGAAATGGNACTCTGTATACCAAGAATGGTAAAATTAATATAAAAAATAGTNTNTATAATATGTCTGATAAATNAATCGATGACGATGACTTAAACCACCCATGNTCTGGCTACAGTCTNGGCTATATTAGNCATTTGTACACATCTAANGAGATTTCAGCTTTGTCTCTAATGTCTATGAGCAATTTATATTTTTATAAGCAATTAATTGAATCTATTAAAAAGTCCATAAAAGATGGTAAGTTTATAGACTTCAAGAGAAACTTTTTAGAGAGGTACCAAAATGAACCAAATTAAATTTAAAATAATCCCTGGGATTTTTATTCTACTATTTATTGCTTCCTGTGCACCCCCGCCTGATTCTGGAAGTTCTCCATTAGGGTTCATNGGACCATTCTTGCCATTCGTTTTAATAATAGTCTTATTTTATTTTTTAATAATCAGACCTCAGAGTAAACAGCAAAATGCCAGAGATGATATGTTAAAGTCTCTNAAGAAAGGAGCAAATATTTTAACTAATGGTGGAATGCTAGTTAGAATTATTGATATNTTAGATGATGATATTCTAATAGTAGAAATTTCTAAAGGGGTTAACATAAAAATTAAAAGAGAATTTGTTAATTCTGTAATTGATAAAGAGGAAAAATAAANAAAAATTAATTTTAATGAATAANATCAAATTATATAAATATTTTTCATTTTTAGTTCTTTTGCTTTCTTTGATTTTTGTTTATCCAACTTTTCAATCNAGTAACCTACCAAGTTGGTGGAATTACTTTTTNCCTGCAAATAAAATTAATCTGGGTCTAGACTTAAGAGGTGGAATATTTGTTGTCCTTGGTCTAGATAAAGAAGTCTCCACNAACGTTATTATTGAGAAGGAAGCGTCAAAAGTAAGAGTAAGTATATTAGATAAGAAAATCNTATTTAGAGATATAGTTTCTACAGATANTAAAANCATCCTTTTAACTTTTTATGANGANGGGAGCTTTGAAGACGCTANGACAACACTTGAAGATGATACTAATTATATTTTAGATACAAGTTCAAAATCAATAAGTATTTCTTTGACAGAAGANTTTTTAGCNAAAACAAAGCAAAAGTTATTAATGCAGGTTAAGAATATTTTATCNAATAGAATCGATCAATTTGGTGTAATAGAATCATCTATTCAGTTGTCAGGNTCTGAGAGAATAATCGTTCAAATTCCTGGTATTAGTGAAACTGATAGGGAAAGAATTTTAAACATAATNTCTAAAACAGCTATGCTTGAATTTAAGCCTGTAATTGAAGAATCCAGCTCTAGCTCTTTATTAATTCAGAAGTTTAAAGATCAGAAAAATAAGTACTCATTTTACGAGGGGACNTTGGGTAATTATATAGCAACTACTAAAAGTTCTAAGTTGAAAGGTGAGTCTATTGAAGATGCTAGTGTTTCATACGATGAATTTAATAGGCCATATGTTTCTTTTAGTCTGAACAAGGCAGGCTCTACTGTTTTTTCTAAACTTACTAAAGAAAACATAGGCAACAAGATAGCAATTATCCTTGATGGGAAAGTGAAGTCTACNCCAGTTGTACAAAGTCAAATTTTTGGAAGTGGAAGCATTAGCGGTACTTTTAGTTTTGAAGAGGCAAATGANTTAGCAATAATATTAAAATCAGGATCTCTACCTATACCGATTTCAATTCTTCAGGAAAAGACAATTGGACCNTCTCTAGGTTTAGATTCAATCGCAAATGGCAAGAACTCAATGATCTTAGCATCTCTATTAATATTCATCTTTATGATTTTTTATTATAGAAGACTAGGCGTAGTTTGTGATTTGGCTTTAGGTTTTAATCTTATATGTATCTTTGGGCTATTGTCTCTATTCGGTGTTACTTTGACCTTCCCAGGTATTGCAGGCTTAGTGTTGACTCTTGGTATGGCTGTTGATGGAAACATTATTATATATGAGAGAATTAAAGAAGAGTTAAGAAAAGGTAAAGACTCAGTTTCAAGTATAGAGTTGGGATTTGATAGATCTGTCTCTACTATCCTAGATGCCAATTTCACTACTCTTATTGCAGCAATCTGTATGTTTTTCTTGGGCGATGGTCCAATAAAGGGTTTTGCTGTAACTCTATCAATTGGCCTTTTCTCTACAATCTTTTCTAATATAGTTGTTGCTAGAGTTCTTACAAAGTATTTAGTTAAATCATTGGTATTTCCAGAGGGTAAAAATGAGGTTTAATTTTTTTAAGAATATGAAGACAACTTTTATAATCTCAACTCTTTTGATTATATTTTCTTTGTATAGCATCAATAAAAGTGGACTTAACTATGGAATAGAATTTATGGGTGGAACAGAGCTAGTTGTATCGTTCCAAGATGATGTAAAAGTAGAGGATATTAGAGCAGACTTTATTAAGGCTAACTATAACACGTTGACAATACAAAATTATGGAGACAACTCTAACAATGAATTTCTATTAAGACTTCCTATTGAAGAAACATCCGAAGTAATTAATGTTCAAAAATATAAAAGAAACTTGAAAAATGTTCTTGATGCAGAATTTTCACCCGAAGGATATTCTATTAAGAGGATAGATTTTATAGGTCCAAAGGTTGGCAAAGAGTTAGTAAGGAATGGTATTTATTCAATTATCTTTGGGTCTATGGCAATATTAATTTATGTTTTTTTCAGGTTTAGTTTTAGTTTCGGAATTGCTTCAATATGTGCACTATTTCATGATTTTATTTTGACGGCTTTCTTAATTAATCTACTAAATATTGAGATTACTCTTTCTTCAATTGCCGCAATTCTTACTGTAATTGGTTATTCCGTTAACGATACAATTGTTATCTTCGATAGAGTAAGAGAAAATATCAAAAATCTATCTGAGTCTTTGGAGGATATAATCCAAATTAGCATTGTTCAGACTCTATCAAGGACAATATTGACAGTTATAACCGTACTTATTGTTTTAATACCTCTCTATCTTGTGGGTGGCGTAGAAATTAAAGATTTAGCGCTTATAATGATTTTAGGAGTTGGAATAGGGACGTACTCATCAATATTTTATGCTCCCTATCTAATGTATATATTTAATAAAAGGAATAAGAATGATTAATCAATTTGTACCCAAAATTATCGATGAAATTTCTAAAATAGATACTGAAAATGAATTAATGAATTTAAAGTCCAAATATCTCGGAAAGAAGGGNGAATTTACAATTTTTACAAATTCAATAAAAGATTTATCGATTGAAGAAAAGAAAATACAAGGTCCTATAATTAATTCTGTAAAAAAAGAAATTGAGTCCATCATTGCAGACAAATTCAAAAACTTAAAAAGATTAGCAATTGATAAAAAGCTTGCTGAGGAAAAAATTGATATTAGCTTGCCTTCAAAAGGTAGCTCTAATGGATCTATACATCCTCTTTCGTTAGTTTCAGAAGAAATTGTACAAATATTTACTCAATTTGGTTTTGAGGTCTTTGAAGGTCCTGAAATTGAATCCGATCACTATAATTTTGAGGCTTTAAATATCCCAAAGGATCATCCTGCAAGAGATATGCAGGACACTTTCTACCTAGGAGAAGGTAATTTGCTTAGGACACATACTTCCCCAATGCAAGTTAGAATTATGGAGTCTAATGATCCACCAATTAAGATAATTTCTCCTGGAAAAGTTTATAGATGCGACAGTGATGTGACTCATACTCCAATGTTTCATCAGATAGAAGGTCTCTTGGTCGACAAATCCATTACATTTGCTAATTTAAAAGGAATCCTTAATGAATTCATTTCTAGGTTCTTTGGTGACAATATCAAAACCAGGTTCAGGCCAAGCTATTTTCCTTTTACTGAACCTAGTGCGGAGCTTGATATAGAATGGAAAGATAAGAATGGTTCTAAGACTTGGATGGAAGTCCTTGGATGTGGCATGGTTAACCCTAAAGTTTTTGAATCAGTAAATTACAACTCGGACGATTATACTGGTTTAGCTTTTGGAATGGGAATCGAAAGATTAGCTATGATAAAGTTTGGTATTACAGATATTAGATATTTTTATCAAAATGATTTAAAGTTTTTAAAACAATTTTAGTTTAAATTTTGGAGGATTATTAAATGGGAATTAAACCTGATCACTGGATAAGAAAGATGTCACTTGAGAATAAGATGATTGAACCCTTTGTTGAAAAACAAACTACTAATGGGGCAATTTCATACGGTGTTTCATCCTATGGCTACGACATTAGAGTAAGTAATGAATTTAAGGTATTTACCGATGTATATAATACAGTTGTTGATCCTAAAAGTTTTGATGAGAAGTCTTTTGTCACAATCGTTGGTGATGAATGTATAATCCCTCCAAACTCTTTTGCTTTGGCAAGGACTGTGGAATATTTTAGAATACCAAGAAGTACTGTCACCGTATGTGTAGGAAAATCTACATATGCAAGGTGTGGCATTATTGTGAACGTTACGCCTTTTGAGCCTGAATGGGAAGGTCATGTAACCCTTGAGATTTCAAATACCACACCACTGCCAGCTAGAATATATGCGAATGAGGGTATAGCTCAAGTCCTTTTCTTTGAAGGGGATGAAGAGTGTGATATTTCATACGCAGATAAAAAAGGTAAGTATCAGAATCAAACAGGGATCACCTTACCAAGAATGAAAGATTAGGGCTTTTATTCAGCTAACTGCATGTTAATATTCAAATAACAATTATGGGATCTGAAAAAAAAACTGTTTCTAAAAACAACTACAATGCTAAATCTATTCAAGCCCTGGAAGGTCTTCAAGCCGTAAGGAAAAGACCTGGAATGTATATTGGGGACGTAGTCAAGAGAGGCTTCCATCATTTGGTTTTCGAAGTTATAGACAATTGTGTTGACGAAGCCTTAGCAGGATTTTGCGACGAAATAAATATCATTATTAACGAAGATGAAAGTATTTCATTAGAAGATAATGGAAGAGGGATCCCCGTTGATATGCACCCACAAAAAAAGAAACCTGCAGTAGAAGTCATTTTAACCACATTGCATGCTGGTGGAAAATTTGATTCTAAGACTTATGCTGTTTCGGGTGGACTCCATGGAGTTGGTGTTACAGTAGTAAACTTTTTGTCTGAGTTTCTAGAAGTAGAGATCTCTCGAGATGGAGCAGTTTGGCATCAAAGGTATGAATTCGGAAAAGTTGCGACAAAACTTAAATCTATAAAAAAATCATCTAAAACCGGATCAAAAATAACATTTAAACCTGATAGTAAAATATTTGAACCCGTTATTAATACCAACGGAAGATATGATTTTGAGCCCAAATTCGATTTTGACTATCTGTGCAACAGAATTAGAGAATTAGCTTTTTTAAATGGTGGATTAAAGTTAGCAATTAATGACAAAAGAGTTGATAAGTCAGAAACCTTTTTTTACAAAGGTGGAATTAATTCTTTTGTAGAACACCTTAACAAAGGAAAAAAGACAGTTAATTCTAAACCGATTTTTATTCAAGGATCCAAGGAGGGAACTGTTGTAGAAATTGCAATTCAATACAACGAAGGATATTCAGAGAATATCTACTCCTATGTCAACAATATCAATACCATTGAAGGTGGTACTCATCTTAGCGGATTCAGGAGTGCTTTAACAAGATCTATTAATAAGTATGCAAAGGATCAGAATCTCTTCAAAAATCAAAGTATCCAAATAACTGGTGATGATACAAGAGAAGGTTTAGGTGCTGTTGTAAGCATAAAGGTTCCAGAGCCTAAATTTGAAGGACAAACTAAAACTAAGCTTGGTAATTCAGAGACCTCGGGAATTGTCGAGTCACTAATGAATGATTTTTTAGGTGATTTTTTTGAAAAAAATCCTTCACAAGCAAAGAAAATAGTTGGTAAATCAATTGATGCCGCGAAAGCTAGAGAAGCTGCAAAAAAAGCAAGAGATTTGACTAGAAGGAAGAGTGCGTTGGACTTGGGTTCTCTGCCAGGAAAATTAGCTGATTGCCAAGAAAAAGATCCAGAAAAATCAGAACTCTTTATTGTTGAAGGAGAGTCAGCTGGAGGTTCAGCAAAGCAAGGAAGAGATAGGAAGACCCAAGCAGTTCTTCCATTAAAAGGAAAAGTTATAAATGTTCAAAAAGCTAGATTAGATAAAGTTTTAAGTAATGACGAGATTGGTACTTTGATCACAGCGATGGGAGTGGGAGCACCGCTAATTACACAAGATAGTGATGAGGATAATGGCATAGATATTGAAAAACTTAGATACGGAAAAATTATCTTGATGACCGATGCAGATATTGATGGTTCCCATATAAGAACCCTGCTGTTAACTTTTTTCTATAATCACTATAAAGAACTAATAAGAAAGAAAAAATTATTTATTGCTCAACCTCCATTATTTAAATTGAAGAAAGGTAATAAGGATACCTACTTGCAAGATGAAGATTCCTTAAACGACTTCCTTCTGGAGAATTCAATTAATGAACTTATAACGGATGAGAGTTTTAGTAAAAATAAAATTACTAAAGATGAACTGTTGAAAAGTATTGCTCATTTTAGGAGACATAAGGTNTATTTAGATAATCTAGAAAGATCNGGCATGGATATAAGAATATTAAANATTNTTATACCAATCNTAGCCGAGCTAGAAGANGTTAGTATCTCGAAATTAGAAAAGGCATCAATTAANGAAATAAAAAGAATAAANACAGAAAAGCCTTTAGAGGATTACANATGNCATAAAGACTCAACTAGTTCACTAACTTTCTCAGTTAAAAATCAAGGTAGAATAAAAGAAACCTTNATNACATCAACCTCTTTAGAGTCNCAACTTTTNCAAAAAGCAGTAAAAGAGTATTCTACAAGTATTGATAAGATTAACTTTCCTCTAATATTAGAATCTAAAGCCGGAGAAAAATACGAATTTGTAAATTTAGACCTACTTCTTGATAAGCTAAGTGAGATAGGTAAAAAGGGTTATTCTATTCAGAGATATAAAGGCTTAGGTGAGATGAATCCAGAGCAACTTTGGGAGACTACCCTTGANCCTTCGTTAAGAGTACTAAGAGAAGTTACAATTGCAGAAGTTGAAGATATTGAGCAGGATACAAAGGAAAGAAACTTGTTCGAAGATTTGATGGGTGATCAGGTTGAGCCTAGGAAGAAAATTATCGAAGATAATGCNCTTTATGTTTCCAATTTAGATATCTAGACTATTTCTTTGTTATTTTCTTTATATCATTAATTTCTTTATTTACACTATCGTTAATTTCATCNTTCATATTAGTTATATTTCTATAAAATTTGCCACATTTNTTAGCAATATTNGGGACCTCGTCAGGACCAAACAATAATATAAAAACAAGGAAAACAAAGACTATTTCTGTAAAACCTAATCCAAACATAGGAATATTATATAGTAGATTTAAGCTTTTATTGGTTTTTTAATTAATAAGGCCAACATTGCAGCAATCAAACAAGCTAATATGCATATATAAAAACCATAGTGATATGTATTAAATTCATCTACTANATATCCAGCTAAAGGTGGTCCTATAATNGCGGATATTGAAAAACCAGTTCCAAAAACACCAAAGATNTGACCAACATGTTTTTTTCCAAAAAAGTCTTTTAGNAGGCTAGGAAATATAGGAATCCATCCCCCATATGAAAAACCAAAGAAAAAACCAAATAGACAGTAATGTAGCAGGGAGTTTCCATTTAGTAGTATTAAGACTGAAAGACCTTGGCCAAGAAAAACAGCAAATAATATTTTATTTCTATTTATAAAGTCAGCTATATAACCTGTTACAAGACGACCACAAAAACTACCAGCGGCAATAGAGGCTGGGGCTATAGATGAAGCAAGAAGATTAAGATTGTTACTTATTGCATAGTCAAATTGAAGTGTTACAACAATCAGAAAAGATAGCATGCCTAGAAAAAGTAGAGCATAAAGTATTATGAAGGCACTTGTCTTTGTAGCTTCCTTAGTCTCCCAATTGTTAGATTCAGCATCATCTGATTTTGGAAAAGGACCTCCATAGGGCAAAAGCCCTATCTCTTTTGGATCTTGTTTCATCAAAAAAGCTGGCAGCAAAAAGATTAAAGTAATACCTGCCAATGACATTAAGGTCGTTTCCAGGGATGACACACTTAATATCCAAGCTGATAAAGGATTAATTATTAATCCACTTATGGGAACTCCCGCTGTAACAAGGCCTACAGCAAAATCCCTCCTTTTATTAAACCATCTTTGAACAACCGCTACCGCTGGAACATAAAAGGCTCCATCACCCAAACCCGTAAGAACCCCATAATTTAGAAAAAGAGTGAGTTTAGTATCTGAATATGCAGTCAAAAACAACCCCAGTGCAGTTATTAGTCCACCAAGAAAAATTACTTTTTCTGGTCTATGTTTGTCGATTAATTTTCCAAAAATAATCATAGAAAATGCAAAAACAATACACCTTATTGCAAATATAGAATTCACCGCAGCTTTAGACATCTCGAATTTTGCTTGAATGGAAGGTAATAGAACTCCAAAAGAGTAAAGAAGTAGTCCATCTAAGAACACTAAAAAAATAGCCGCAAAGACGATAATCCAGCCATAAAAAAATTTATTCTTCCGCATTGGGTTCTACTTTAAGCTGATTTAATAAGAATTCAAAATTATTATCAATATTTACAAAGTCTTCTTTACCTGAACTCATATCCTTGATGACAACCAAGGCATTCTCAAGCTTATCTTTTGATATAATTATAGTTTTTTTTGATCTAGATTTGTCAGCAAGTTTAATTTGCTTAGTAAAACTTCTTCTTTCTAGATCAATTTCAACTCTGACACCTAGTTTCCTTAGTTTTAAAGCCAACTTAAATGATTCTTCTATCGCTGCTTCCTCTTTATATATGATAAAAAAATCAATTATGCTTTCTTGTTTGTTGTTAATGTCCATAGCTAGTATTAATCTTTCAATTCCAGCCGCAAAACCAATTGATTTATTAGGCTCTCCGCCAAATTTTTCTACTAGAGTATCATAACGCCCACCTGCAAGTAGTGCATCCTGAGCCCCTAAATCTGAAGATGTTGCTTCGAATACTAAATCATTATAATAATCAATCCCTCTTACAAGTTGATTGTTAATTTTATAATCAAACTTTATATCATCTAATATCCTCGTTAAAAGCTTAAATCTACTCATAGATTCTTTATCTATGTAGTCTATTGTCTTAGGTATGTCTTTAAAGTCATACTTGTGAATAGCTTTATCAAGAAACCTTAAAGGGTTTTTCTCTAGTATCTTATAGTCTATATCATCTATTGAACCTTTATTTTTTTTTCCAAAAACTAAAATAGCTTCACTAATATTATCTAGACTCTCTTTGTTCCCAATAGAATTAATTTGAAAAGTATAATTCTCAATTTTCAGTATTTTTATTAATCTCTCAGCTAGACTTAGCATTTCAACTTCATATAATATTTCATTTGACCCTATCAATTCGGCTCCAATTTGATGAAACATCCTATATCTGCCTTTTTGTGATCTTTCATAACGAAACATTGGACCTAGATAATAAACTTTGTTAATACTTCTTATTTTATCTAGCGAGTTCTCAATCAAACTTCTAACTATAGATGCAGTTCCTTCAGGTCTTAAGCAATATTTTAAGATTTTATCATTAGAGCCTTCCTTTCTATCTTTATCTAAAGTAAATTCATACATTTCTTTAGAGACAATATCGGTATTCTCGCCGATACCAGTTTTAAATGTTGAATCATATTCAACTACCGGGGTTATTATTTCTTGAAAATTGTAAGATGACATTACATNTCTTAATTGATTAGTTATAGANGTCCAGGCATATGATGTGTCAGAATTTGAACTTCCATAAGGAAGTATATCCTTAAAGCCTTTAACTATTTTCATAACTATATAAANCAAATCTTAAATAAGTATTGTTTATTAATCAATTAATCAATAATATATTAGTAATGAATATTTTTTATATAGGAAGTCCNCAGCTATTCGGTGAGGGCGCCAGTTCAATACATGTTGCTAGAATGTGNGAGGCTTTTGCAGANCATGGNCACAATGTAGAGCTTATTCTTCCTATAGAGATTGAAAAAGTTGACGATTTTTTCACTTACTANAATGTTAATAGCAAGTTCAGAATCAACAGAACCTTTGGNNTAAATAGTGGCCCACTTAGACATATGGTTCATGGATTTATGTCNCTTTTTAAAATGTTTCCAGTAGATAATTATGATTTTATAATTACCAGAAACATTACTTTTGCATATCTTGCGTCTTTTTTTAAGCAACGCATTGTAATAGATATTCATCACCCACCNGTAAATTATTTATCAAAGATTGCTATNAGAAGATTTATTAAAGTAAAAAATATAGTNAAAATTTCTTGTAACTCAGAAGGTACAAAAGAAAATCTTGAGAAAAATTTTGGTTTTTCAAAAAAATTTCAAGTTTTACATAATGGTGTAAATCTTAAAACATTTAAACCTAATANGGATATNGNTCGATTCAAGGAAGCTTTANATATNCCAAAGAGTAANATCGTTGCTTCTTATATTGGTAANACCTATAAAGGTAGNGGTATTGAGAAAATTATTGAGCTGTCCAAAATTAATGAAAATATTTACTTTNTTGTTGTAGGAGGTGAGGATTCAGACAATAATGACTATGCTGAATTACTTGNNNCCAATCAGAAAAACATACTTTTTACTGGACATATTAAAAATATAGATATCCCAAATTATCTTGGAGTATCAGACATTCTNTTGATACCTTACTCTTCTGATTTTACAATTAAGGGTGGCTCAATNGCGTTTGATTACTCATCACCTATAAAAATATTCGAGTATTTGGCTTCAGGCAAACCTATTATAGCCTCCGATTTACCTTCAATATCAAGAATTTTAACTAATAATGTAACTTCAATTTTAGTTGATCCGAATTCAACAGAGGCTCTAAATAATGCTTTAAATTTATTAGCTAATAATCAAAAGTTATCTAAAGAGATGTCTCAAAATTGCTTGAATCTATCAAAAGAGTTCACCTGGCTCAATAGAGCTCATATGATGNTAAAGAAAGGATAGTAGATGAAGAATTTAGGCTTACTTATTTTTTTTCTTTTNTTAACTTTCGAATCTTTCTCAGATACCGGTTCTACTATAAAGAANCATGAAAGAGTTTTCTTAAAAGATACNCTGTCTATCAATTCTTTTCTTTGGNCAGGAAGAATNATTTATGTNCGAAATAAGGATTCTAAAATNTTTGACACAAATGCTAAGAAATGGGGTAAGAATATTTTGAATCCAGAAATAAATGATGGAGATAGTTTCGCTACAAACTACTTGTATCATCCATATTTTGGAGCACTTTATTATCAAGTTTATCGTGACTTGGGATACGACAAAAATGATGCCTTCTTNGGAACAATTATTCAAAGTACTTTGTGGGAATTTACAATTGAGGGNACTGTAGAAAANCCCTCANTTATAGATCTTGTAGTAACNCCAGGTCTAGGGATACCACTNGGTCTTTANTTTGANAAAATAAATATAGAGTTATATGAATCAGACTCTAAATTAAAAAAAACCCTTTCATACCTCATAAACCCAGCAAGGCTGTTCTTTGATGAAGGAAATCTTGGCTTCATCAATCCGTTAACAAAGACATTTATGATTTATAAACCATTTAGGTATAGAGATCACAGCGGCCCTGACAAATTCCTTTCTTTAAGTGGAATAAGTGTTAATTCTCATATTTTTAATGTGAAGCAGTATCGTGGAGGTGGTGTTGATATACTTTATTCTTTAAGAGCAAACTTCGTAAATACCGACAATAATTTAAGTTTGAGATTTAGATTTCCATGGGCAGGTGCTTATGATGGGAATGATAAAGATTACAATGTTGTGGATAATGGTTTTGAGATTGGAAATACTGAGATTGGTTTAACTAAGCTTGTAATTGGAAACGAAAATATATATGCAGGTTATGATTTGGGTCTAAATCTTCCTACAACTAGTCTGTGGGGTGATAAAAAGAATAGGCTAGAGAAATTGCATTCTAATTCATTAATAATCAAAGATGTCCTGCATAATTCGACTATAATATCACCTAAATTTTATATTGGTAATAATTTAATCAGCTTCAGTTTCAGCTCTGAAATTTTTTTAAATTCACAAGAATATAGTAATGATTCTGAAGAGCTATTCCTTGTCTACGACACTAAAATTAGCTTATTCAAGTCTGTAAATAAAAAATATAATTTAGACTTTGATTTAAAATTTTTAGATAAGAAAACTGAGGAAGGTTCAAATGTTGATGGTGTCGCATCCTTTAGATTCATAATAGTAGATGATCTAGATCTTAGCTTTGAATATATTGAACCTTTTTATGGAGATATAGATAAATATATTTACAACGGGGTATTTATAAATCTAAAGCTACCGTTGTCTTAATTTATTTATGAAGAAGTGAGACTTCCAGCTCATCAATAGGTATAGCAGCAAGAGTAATTAATTGAATAGTTCCCCTTGATCCTAGCTCGATAGAAATTCTAGAAATTGTTTCATTGTCTGGCGCGTCTAGTATGTTGATAAAGTCATATTCACCTAGTACGGCATATTGTTCTAATACTTTAGCACCCATTTTCTCTATCTCATCATTTACTTCTTTTATTCTCTCTGGACGCATCTTAACTGTTTTTCGGCCTTCGTCAGTCAGATTACTGAGCATTATATACTTAGGCATCTATAGCTCCTTTAAAAGCACTTCTTCAATATTTTTCTTTGGCATTGAGCCAACGAGTTGATTTTTTAATTCACCTTTATTAAAAATTAACATAGTTGGAATACTCTTGATTCCATACTTTGCAGCCATTTCTTGATTTTCGTCAATATTAATTTTAACAATAGATAATTTATCTGGGTTTTCATTTAATATTTCTTCTAAAGTTGGAGCAAGTATTTTGCATGGGCCACACCATGGAGCCCAAAAATCTACCAGTACAGTTATTTTTGAATCTAAGACCATACTTTTAAAATTTTCATCATTTCCTTCTATCACATTACCCATTTTAATTCTCCAATTATTTTATTTTAATTTTTATAAATAAAAATTTAAAATTAATATTAATGTCGCTAACAATAAGTTAAAATTATCACATTATCAAATAAAAGGAAGTCTATTTATGATTAAAAAACAATTTAGGAAAGAATCTGATTCAATGGGACAAATGAGTGTTCCTAAACATGCTTTATATGGGGCTCAAACTGCAAGGGCTGTTGAAAATTTTCCAATAAGTAAACTTAGATTTAACAGATCTTTTATTGAAGCCTTGGGAGTTATTAAGTTTTCTGCTGCTAAAGCTAATTTAAGTCTAAAATTAATCTCTGGTGATGTTGGGAACTCTATAATGAAGGCCGCTAATGAGGTTATTTCTGGTAAACATGATTCAGAATTTGTTGTAGATATCTTTCAAACAGGATCAGGAACATCTTCAAATATGAATGCCAACGAAGTAATATCAACTTTAGCTAATAAATTTATCAAAGGTAAAACTAAAGTTCATCCAAATGATCATGTAAATTTATGCCAGTCAAGCAATGATGTTATCCCCACTGCAATGTATATATCCGTTTATAGCCTAATTCTAAACTCTCTTGTTCCTAATCTAAAGATTTTAGAAAAAGAGTTGTCATTAAAAGCAAGAAAATTTGATAAAATTTTTAAGATTGGTAGAACTCACCTTCAGGATGCTACGCCTATAACGTTAGGCCAGGAATTTGGAGGCTACGCAAGCATGGTCTCTAAATCCATAGAGTTTATAAAGCAAGCCTCTAGTAATTTGTCAGAATTAGCACAAGGCGGTACCGCTGTAGGTACTGGNATCAATTCNCATCCNAAGTTTGGAAAGAAGGTTGCAATTGAGATTTCCAAGAAAGTTGGAATTAAATTTAAGGAAGCNAATAATCACTTTGAGGCTCAAGCATCAAAAGATGCGTTAGTCTTAACNAGTGGTGCATTGAAAACATTAGCTACTTCATTAATGAAGATTGGAAATGATATTAGATGGCTTGGTAGTGGGCCTAGATGTGGCTTTGGAGAGATTTCAGTTCCTGCAATTCAGCCTGGNTCATCTATTATGCCAGGTAAGGTTAACCCAGTTCTTGCTGAGTCATTAACACAAGTGTGTGCTCAAGTCATAGGAAATGATTTAACTATNTCAATAGCAGGTCAATCCGGAAATTTTGAACTAAATGTTATGATGCCAGTTATGGCNCATAATATGATTGAATCTGTAGAAATTTTATCTAATGTCTCAGCNGNNTTTGCTAAAGACTGCNTATCTGGAATAGAGGTGAATAAAGAACAATGTGAGAGNACTATTGAAAAAAGTTTGGCCATGTGTACTAGTTTGGCTCCANTAATTGGTTACGATAAAGCTGCGGCAGTTGCAAAAAAAGCTTTTAACGAAAATAAAACTGTTAGAGAAGTAGTTGATGAAAACAAAATTTTAGAAAAGAAGGAAGCAGCTAGGATNCTAGATCCTAAAACAATGATAAAGCCAAGTCTTTAGAAAATGAAAAAGAAATTATTAACAAANGTTTCAAATTTAGAGGATATTTCTGTAAGTGTTGAATATTATAAAGATAAGTATTATCCAGACATTCTCAAAGAGAAGGAACTTTTAGAATNAATAATTGAACAGATTAAATTAGAACCTCGAATTNTGTATGACGAAAGTTATGTGAAGGGTTGGAAAGATGAACTAACATTAGAAAGAGAGTCAAAAGTAAAAATTATTATAAATTTATTACAATCTGTTTTGAATGAATTGGAAAATTCCAACACNTTATTGTCTTCTAAGAAGAATTTTGACAGATGGACAGAAGCTAAGAACTGGTTAAAGGCTATATTTACGGCAGCATCTTCAGGCTCNTTGTCCAAGCTAGTATATTTTGGGCCAGATGCTGAGAATTTTCCTAGCGATTCCAAACTTTTATCNGAGTTTGTTTCGTTAAGAAGTAANATCGATAAATTCTTTATAAGATTTTATCCTTTTATGTTGGACTCNAAGAAAAGAAAAAAGTCATCNCCCATNATGTTGTCNCNACATATAAATACACTTATTATTGACGAAGCCCTAGGAATTTTTGCTACNAGGTATCATAAATCTTATGCTCCATATTCAGGTTCCATAGCTACTAAAGATTTTNACGAGGTAGATTCGATTGANAAGATAGTTCTTCATATNCTTGCCAACAAATATAGGACAACATTCCAGTCTATTTCGATGAGAATGAAGTTAATTTAAATATCNGAGCGTTACTTTTTCATTGGTGGTATAATTTTNAAATAATGGCAAAGAAAAATAAAAAAGATATTTGGATTGATTCAGAAATTTTGAGTGATAGTTTCTTTGTTGCTTTAAAGGAATTTGTNGAACAAGTCCATGTTGGAAAGACCGGGATTTTATCCTGGCTCTTCTTTTGTAAATATTTCAGTGATTTTCAAGAAACNAAAAAGCCNCTATACTTNGCTCTTGCAATTAAAGAGCAGCCTTGCATATTNGATCATCCGGTTGTTAGATACCAGGTAATTGCATGGACATTGCAATCTAAATATCCAAGCGTTGAAGACAANCTAAGCCTTAAAGAGTTTGCCCTCGGCCTAGGTGACTATAATGCATATAAGAAGTCNAAGAATTCTATTCCGTTTAANAAAGAACATATCGCTGGAACCTTCAAATACATNTATANAATGNTNAGAACAGCTAAAAAAGAATTAAAGCCACAATCTATTGAAGAGCGAAACTTCTCATTGAGGGTTTTGTTCAATCCAGCCAAGGCCAAAATAATTCCTTTNGAAAGTAAGATATCNGAATGGTCAAAGNTTAAGAACACNNAAGATNTAGCGTTGATTATTACTCAGTATTTTTTGAGCTACAAGTGGAGCTTAGAGTATAAAAATGATTTTGTTAAAAATGAAAACCAACTATTAGTACCCCCTAAGTTGATACCAATGAGTAAAATAAAAGAATTAATTTGATGACTTACTCAAATCTTTCTGATTAGCGAATTCTATATTTGTCCAACGCTCTAATAGAAATTTAAACAAGTCTTTTGCATTCTTAAACTCTGATTTTGTTAGCATTAATTTAAAATCTGAAACTATTTTCACTGAATCCTCCTTGTCAAGACTAGTCATAGGGAAGGAGGCAAGTAAGTCTCCATAATTTAAAATAATAAAGCTATCGGAGGGAAATTTATGTAACCACTTGTTTAAGTCCTGCAAATCTTCCTGAATAACATCTAAATATTTTTTAAGTTCTAAATCTTCAACTAAGGTTTCTTCTACTGTAGAATTGAAATTGTTAATTGTTTCTTTAACATCAGCAATACTACTTTTGTAATGAATTGCTCCAAAACCCCAATGAGTTTTAAACACTTTTTTTTGGCTTTCGTTAAAAACAAAAAACCAGTGAATTGGGATAAGATTGTCAACTAAAAAAGAAAAAGGAGTATTGTCTAACTTATTGTCCGGACAGATGAAATTTTCATTATCTTCTTTAATAAATAGACATTCTTTAATTTGATTTTCTTTTATACCTAATTGCTCACATAAGGCATTTTGAAATGTTCCGTACTCATTTCCGAACCACAAACCATAAGGTGATGTAGGACCACCCCAAAAACGTTCGTAAAAATCTGTATATTCAACCCAGTAATCTTTATCATCTTTAAAATGTGAAAGTCTTTGATATATTTGCAAACAACAAGATGGCATAAGTTGATTTTCCTATATTTAGAATTATAATTCAATCTAAATATATGAGATTTAATAATTCAAAAATTGTCTTTTTCTTTTTGCTTTTAGCTGGAAATGTTACAGCTGAAGAATTAGTTTTTTATGAAACTGTGCCTGTAATAGGAAAGTTAGTGATAATGGCTGTAGCGATAGGGATACCTACTTTTATTATTCTTTCACATATTCCATTATTTGAACTATTGGATACTGATAAGCTTCCAGTGCCTCCGAAACTTAGTAAGCCACAAATGGATACTTTGAAAGGAACCGTGGTTGGAGTTGTATTTGGACTTTTGCTAACTGTTCTTACTTTAATACTTCTTTGATTTTTTTATTAAAAAACTAGCGATTTCACTTTATTTTTGTTATAGTGAGCTCAAATGTCTGTTAAAGTGGACCAAATTATAAGAACCGAAAGGAAGAGTACTGAAATTCAAGTTTCTGTGGAGGGACATATAATTGTTCGCGCTCCACTTAATGAACCAATAGAAAGGATTGAAGAAATAATTGAATCCAAGAAATTTTGGCTTCTCAGGACACAGCAAATAGCGAAAGCAAAATATCTTAATGATCTACACAAAAAGTATGAGGATGGCGAAAAGTTCCTGTATCTTGGAATTGAGAGGAATCTTCAAACTATTGACAATGATCCTGTTCCATTATCTTATAGGGATGGAACATTTTTTTTGTCTAAGAATTATTTAAAGTTTGCAAATAAATTCTTTATTGATTGGTATAAAGACAGAGCCCTAGATTATATTTCAGGGGTAGCAGATAGATTTTCAAGTCTCTATAAGATCCCATATAAGAAAGTAATAATAAAAGACTCGTTTTCTCAATGGGCATCTTGTTCTGGAGATGGGAATCTAAATTTTAGTTGGAGAGTTGTTCTTGTTCCACCAGAGGTAATTGCCTATCTGGTTGTTCATGAATTGGCACATATGGACATTAGGAACCATTCATCGGATTACTGGATAAAGGTTGAGCAAATGATGCCTGATTATTTAAAACATGAAAATTCCTTAAAAGAATATGATCATATATTAAGTATTTTAAAGAATGATGGTGGACCTTCATTTACCGATTCCCGAGATTCTAAGAAAAAAGAAGATATTTCCAAGCAAAATAAACAACTAGAGTTCGAAATATAATTAAATGGCATCTAAATTAAAAAAAACTTTTAACAGAATTATTGTCTTCATCCTCTCTCTCCCTTTTGCTATACCGCTACTCTCACCGATAATTCTTTTGTACTTTATTTATTTAAGTACATCTCCAGAGGGTAGGTTAAAACTTAAGAGATACTATGCTCTGTTCCTATATTTAAGTGGATTAGTTATGGGATGTTTTAGTCGAAATAATCCAATAAAACGAGCAAAATCTAGATCAGCTTTATGGCAAGAATGTAAGAACTATTGGAATGGGACTGATTAAATTTTATTAGCGTTTTCAGTAATCTGATACAATGAATAGGCCATTATCAAAAAAATAGTTAAAAATAGGATTGCGAAAAATATTTTTTCTTTAGGACCTGTCATTAGATAATTATAAATGGAAAAAAGAAACTTAAGAAACTTTTATTAATTAATGATTGCTATAATAAAAAAGGTAAGTAATATACTTCATATGCAAGGTATAGATTTTAAAGAACAAAAAGAACAAGAAACTACGATAGCTTTAGTTTTTCCAGAAGGTTTAAGAGATAAAGTCTTATTTAGACCACAGGCTAAAGGTAATGTTCAACTCAGAAACGACAAGGGAGAAGGCTACCACAGCCACAATCCATTTAAGCTAATCGCTCTCGACTGTCTAGAGGAGTATTTAACAACTGAAAATCCAGATAAACTAATTGAAGCTGTTATGCATGATTATTCAATTTTGCATGGAACGCTTATTTTGGATCACGAATCATGGGATCCTAAAACAATGGTTGGAGATGAGATTGTTGATTTAACAATTTTGTCTATGGCTCACATTGGTACTTTTAATGATGAATTAAAGTATGTAACGCCGTCGACTGTTGTATGGTCTACAATTAATTACTGGAGATCTTTTTTAACTTTCAAAAGAAATGCCTTTTATGCAGCTGAAACTGGAAAGTATCTTGAAGGCTGTTTCCTTAGGCTGGGTGGAGCATTAATTCCTTCAATCGTTCCTGTTGCTGATGGAGCATTTACTGAAGAAGAAAGAAAATACCGTGAAATGAAAAGCGCCTAGTTTTTTAATGACAAGAAATCCCATATTTTTTTAGCTTCCAATAGTTGTATGGAACAGGAGCACAAAATCCAGCTATAAGTATATATGGAAGAGATCTTAAATTAATAATAGCCTCTCCATTTAGCATGAAATCAGTTGTATTCATAGCAATCTCCATGCCAACCATGCTAACAAAACTCATACCTATTGCTGTTTTAAAGGCATCTAGAAATTCTAACTGCCGCCAGAGTATAACTGTTTCAAGTATAATGCTTGTAATTAACCCATTCACTATGGCTAATAGCATTATTTCTAAAGTTGAATATCCATGAGTAATATTTTGGAAATATATAATAGTACCAAAGTCACCTATCGAGCAACCAAAAAGACACCATAAAGTATTAACTGAGGCTTTTTTCCATGTATGTTTACATTTCCACATCAGCTTATTTCCTTTTAATTAGATAAATCAGTACTAATATCATTAGAACTACTGTTATCGAAAAGTAAAAAAGAATTGTTTCTTGAATCATTCCTCTAGTTATAATACATTATAAACATCATGGCTCAATCTAAAATTCTTGATTCAAACATTAATCAGAGATCTCAAGTTGGAAGAGAAATAATTAATGAAAAAAATGCAACCTCTTTCATGAGAAAGTATGAATTGTTTGATAGGGCTGATTTGTTTCCAAAAGAGATTAGAACAATGGAAATCAAAGAGTGGGAGTCTTTTGCAAGGCAAAATCCATACTTAGCTAAGTTTCTTAACAAAAAACTCCCTGGCTACTTCTTCTTGGCATTGGAGACATGGAATTCTTCTGATGACTCGGCTGCCTCCAACCCTTTGGTTGAGACAATTTTCGCTGATACGATTATATATTGGAGAAATTTAATTTTGAATAATGATGAAAAGATGTCTGTCGAAGCCTCAATTCTTTTAAAGAATGTTGGCTTAGCTTTAGCTTCTGTACCAGGAGATGATAAATGAAAATAATTAGGTTCATATTAGGAAGAATTATTCTTTTCTTAGACTGGGCTACTTCGCCTAGTCCGATTACAATTTCTGAAGAAGAAAGATTGAGAATAAATACTTTTACCTCAAGCATGGTGATGTACGAATTTAAGGCCTGTCCTTTTTGTGTCCGAGTAAGAAGATTTATGAAAAGAAATAATATAGTTATTCCGACCAAGGATGCTAGAAAAAATAAAGACTACGCGGAAGAATTGGTTTCAGGTGGCGGGAAGCTCCAAGTTCCATGTTTGGTCATTCCCATCGAAGGTAAGAGTTCGGAATGGCTTTATGAATCTAAGGATATAATAAATTTTCTTGCTAAAGAATTGGGGATAAAGCTATGAGCCTTAAGGATAAATTAACTAAAATGGAATATCATGTTACTCAAGAATGTGGCACTGAACCACCTTTTAGTGGTGCCTATAATGATGAAAAGTCAGAAGGAATTTATAAATGTATTTGCTGTGATAGTGAACTATTCGGTTCTGAAAAAAAGTTTGATTCTGGAACAGGGTGGCCTAGTTTTTATGACTGTATTAAAAGTGAAAATGTTGAACTGAAAGAAGATACCTCTGATATGATGATTAGAGTAGAAGTTAGTTGTAAAGAGTGTGGAGCACACCTTGGGCATGTCTTCAATGATGGTCCTCAGCCCACAGGATTAAGATATTGCATTAACTCCGTTTCACTTACTTTTAAAAAATCTTAAATATTCATCTCTTTTATAGTAAAATTAACCATGTCAATTTTTAGGCAACATATAGGTTCATTAAAAAGAAAAAAGGAATTAGATAAGAATGCTAAGGTCGTAAAGAGGAAGAAGGGTGAATATGCACCAACTAGACTCTTTTTTGAAGCCAGAACACCTTCGAAAGGTAGGCCAAAGTATAGATGGGGTAACTTAAAAGATTTATATCCTCCAAATCTTGCTAATCCCCTAACATGTCGAATTCCTTCCTTAATAGATTTTCTTGAAACAAGGCAGCCTAAGTATTTCTTTTATACTCTCGAGGAT
>NZWH02000008.1 GCA_002701865.2 bacterium
CTTACCGAAGCTTATCGCAGTTTTCCACGTCCTTCATCGCCGTTCATCACCAAGGCATCCGCTATCCGCCATTTGCAACTTAACTACGAAGTACATATGTACTTGTATGTTTTCACCAAGAATATTTTCTAAAAGAAAAAATTCTTCTTTGGTATTCATAAGATAATTTTAATTTATGATCTCAATTAAAATATTGTCTTCTCTTAAATTTTCAAATAACTCAACTTAAAAAGTCTAAATTCTAAAGTCTAAAACATGAGAGTATGGAGGTGAACGGGATCGAACCGATGACCTCCTGCTTGCAAAGCAGGCGCTCTCCCAACTGAGCTACACCCCCCTTTGATCTCAGAGCTTTAACTGTGGGCCTAGGTGGACTCGAACCACCGACCTCACCCTTATCAGGGGTGCGCTCTAACCAGCTGAGCTATAGGCCCCAGCTGAAAAGTTGAATGCTTAAAAGAAGATACGTATTGTTTTTCGTCGAGTACTGGAAACTCCAGTTTAAGGAGGTGATCCAGCCGCACCTTCCGGTACGGCTACCTTGTTACGACTTCACCCCAATCACCAACCTCACCTTAGAAACCTGCTNCCCNTAAGGGTTAGCACAGNTGCTTCGGGCAAGACCGACTTTCGTGGTGTGACGGGCGGTGTGTGCAAGACCCGGGAACGTATTCACCGCGACATAGCTGATTCGCGATTACTAGCGATTCCAACTTCATGCAGGCGAGTTGCAGCCTGCAATCCGAACTGAGGCGTACTTTGATGGGATTAGCTTCCTCTCGCGAGTTCGCNACCCGTTGTATACGCCATTGTAGCATGTGTGTAGCCCAGGACATAAGGGCCATGATGACTTGACGTCGTCCCCTCCTTCCTCTAGTTTTAAACCAGCAGTTTCACCAGAGTGCCCACCCGAAGTGATGGCAACTGATAATAGGGGTTGCGCTCGTTACCGGACTTAACCGGACACCTCACGGCACGAGCTGACGACAGCCATGCAGCACCTGTGTAAACCGAAATAGGTAAACCTAAATCCACTTAACGCTTTCACGCAAGCTTATGCTTACATGTCAAGCCCTGGTAAGGTTCTTCGCTTAGCATCGAATTAAACCACATGCTCCACCGCTTGTGCGAGTCCCCGCCAATTCCTTTGAGTTTCAGCCTTGCGACCGTACTCCCCAGGCGGAATACTTAATACGTTAGCTACGATACTGAANAAATCCAACATCTAGTATTCATCGTTTAGGGCGTGGACTACCAGGGTATCTAATCCTGTTTGCTACCCACGCTTTCGTCCCTCAGCGTCATTACTTGTCCAGTAGATCGCTTTCGCCACTGGTGTTCCTACCGATATCTACGCATTTCACCGCTACACCGGTAATTCCATCTACCTCTCCAAGAATCTAGTANTTCAGTTTTAGATGCTATTTTGAAGTTAAGCTTCAAGCTTTCACATCTAACTTAAAAAACCGCCTACGAACCCTTTACGCCCAGTAAATCCGAATAACGTTTGCCCCCTCCGTATTACCGCGGCTGCTGGCACGGAGTTAGCCGGGGCTTCCTCTGCAGGTACCGTCATTATCTTCCCTGCTGACAGAAGTTTACAACCCTAAGGCCTTCATCCTTCACGCGGCATCGCTGGATCAGACTTTCGTCCATTGTCCAATATTCCTCACTGCTGCCTCCCGTAGGAGTCAGGGCCGTATCTCAGTCCCCATGTGGCAGATCATCCGCTAAGACCTGCTACGCGTCATAGGCTTGGTAAGCCATTACCTTACCAACAACCTGATGCGACTTGGACTCATCACTAGGCGAAAAAACATTTTACCNCTGTCTNCGTAAAGACTGTGGTCATATTTGGTATTAGTCTCAGTTTCCTGAGGTTATCCCAATCCTAGTGGCAGATTATCCAAGNATTACTCACCCGTTCGCCGCTCAGTAACTAGTAAACTAGTTCTTCGCTCGACTTGCATGTGTTAGGCGTGCCGCCAACGTTCATTCTGAGCCAGGATCAAACTCTTCATATAAAAAGATTTTGTTAATATTATTGACTCGATATTACACATAAATGTAATATTTAAAAAACTCACACGTATCTTCTAATAAATTTTCAAACATCTTCCAGCATAATGCCGGAGCTATTAATCTATATTAATAAAGCTAATTGTCAAGAAAGTAGAAATATATTTTTTTATAAAGTAAAAATTAAGATATATAATAGATTAAATGCCGAAAACAATTGCAATAGTTAACCAAAAAGGTGGTGTAGGAAAAACTACCACTGTTATAAATCTGGCCTCTGGTTTGAGCCTACTTGGCAAGAAAAGTTTGATACTAGACTTAGATCCTCAGGGGAATTCTACAAGTGGTTTAGGTATTGATAAATCTTTGCTTAATAAGTCTATATATAATGTTTTGCTTGGTGAGCTAAGTTTATATGAGAGTTTTAAAACTATAGATCTTAATAATAATAAGAAAATAACAATCTCCCCATCTGTAGGAGACTTATCAGGGGCTGACATAGAACTTTACTCAATTGAAGATAGAGAATGGATTCTTAAAAAAGCTCTATCTAGTAGTTCGCTAGATAATTATGACTATATTTTAATAGATTGCCCACCATCACTAAGCCTTCTTACTATAAATGCTTTTACTGCTGCCGATTCACTTCTAATCCCTGTGCAATGTGAATTTTTTGCAATGGAAGGGCTAGCTCAATTAAACAAAACCATAGAACTTATAATCAGCAGACTAAACCCATCTCTTGAAATAGAAGGTCTTCTTCTTACAATGTACGACTCAAGAAATAATATATGTAAAACTGTTGCCTCCGAGGTTAAAGAATTCTTTAAAGAAAAAGTATTAAAAACATTGATACCGAAAAATGTTAAACTTGCCGAATCACCTAGTTTTGGTAAATGTATTTTTGATTATGATAGCGAATGCTTGGGAGCAATTAGTTATCTAAATTTATCAAAAGAAATAATATCTAAAAATGGAGGAACTTTTATTGAAAAAATCATTAGGTAAAGGACTGGGTTCTCTTATAAGATCGAATGATGCAAATTATATAAACAAAGAAGAGCAAGTAAAAAAGTCCGAAGCTTTCTTGACAGATATATCACCCAACAAAGAACAACCCAGAAAATCTTTTAGTCAAGAACCTTTAGATGACTTGGCAGAATCTGTAAAGGTTAACGGAATCCTTCAGCCAATTGCCGTAAGAGAAATCGCAAATAATAAATATGAAATTATTGCTGGTGAACGAAGGTGGAGGGCCGCACAAATAGCCGGCTTAACTAAGGTTCCTATTATAGTTACAGAGGCAACTAATGAAAAAACTTTCGAATTAGCAATTATGGAGAACGTTCAAAGAGAAGATTTAAATCCAATTGAAGAAGCTTTAGCAATTAAGGAGCTAATTGAAAAATATAGTTTTTCACAAGAAAGAATAGTTTCTATTACCGGGAAAAAGAGAACCCGAGTTGTTAANATTCTTAGGATATTAGACCTACCCTTAGAGATACAAGANTTAATAGCAGAAGATAAGATAACTAGNGGCCATGGCTTAGCTCTGCTTTCATTCCCAGAAAATACAAATTTAATTNATGTTGCCAAGATTATAATCGATAANGAATTAAGCGTTAGACAAACAGAAAAACTAGNAAGAGAGANAAAAAATAAAGTCGNTACAAAAGATAANAAACANGATATATATATTGAAAATATTATCAAAATCCTGGAAACTAAACTTGGTTCTAAAATAAAAATAAAAGGTANCTCGATAAACGGAAAAATAGAGATAGANTATAAGAGCCTTGAAGAGCTAAATAAGATTATAGGACAGATTAAATAAGTTAGATGAGCAAATTNAGTATAACGATAGAAATTATGCCAATAAATAGTGTTCTTGATCCTCAAGGTGAAGCTATAGANNTAACATTAAAGAACAATTCAAAATACTCAGCAACTAATTTTCGTGTTGGAAAGAGAATAGAATTTACTCTTGAATCAAAAAATAAAACTAGTTGTAGAAATACTGTAAACGATTTGTGTGAGAAATTTCTTGTAAATGAGATAATTGAAAAATATAAAATAAAAATAGAAAATGAGAAAAATTAATTTCGGAGTAATACAGTTTCCTGGGTCAAATTGNGAACAAGACTGTTTTTATGTTGTNAAANATATTTTAAAACAAAATTGNNCATATGTTTGGCATGATTCAAAGTCATTAAAAAATATTGATTGTATAATTGTTCCCGGAGGTTTTTCGTATGGAGACTATTTAAGAACTGGAGCAATTGCTGCACAAAGTAATATTAGTTCTAAAATAAAAGACTTNGCTAATAGTGGTGGAGTAGTAATTGGAATTTGTAATGGATTCCAAATCCTAACTGAATTAAAGCTTTTACCAGGAGTACTTCTCAGAAATAAATCGCTCAATTTTATCTGCAAAGATGTTAATTTAAAAGTAGCTAANGGTNATTCCATTTTTACTTCNGAATACTATGAAAATGANNTATTAAAAATTCCAATAGCACATGCCGAAGGAAATTTTTATTTAAATAAATCTGAAATTGTTGANGTTAAAAAATTTAATCAAATTATTTTTCAATACACAAGTNCAGNGGGGTTAATTGATAAAGACTCTAATCCNAATGGGTCCATACTAAACATTGCNGGAATACGCAATAGAAAGGGTAACGTTTTGGGGTTAATGCCCCATCCTGAAAGAGTTTCTGAGAACCTACTAGGTGGACTTGACGGAAAAAAGATTTTTCAATCTATAATCAAACACCTCTCTTAATTAATTCTACAAATCTAAATTTTTTTTATGTTAAATTAATACGATGACTTTAGGTTTGGAAAATTTAAATAAAATTGACTCGATAATAGATCTTATTGGAAATACTCCATTAATTAAACTGAATAAATTTTCCGAATTATCGACTGACAAGAATATATATATAAAAGCAGAGTGGTTTAATCCTGGTGGTTCAATAAAAGATAGGGCGGCCTTATGCATGATAAAAGAAGGAATTAAAGCAGGTAAGCTTACAAAAGAAAAAACTATTATGGATTCCTCTTCTGGAAATACTGCAATTGCATACGCTATGATTGGATCTGCGCTTGGCTTTAAAGTAGAACTTGTTACGCCAGAGAATATTAATATAGAAAGAAAGAAAACACTTGAGGCATATGGTGCGAAAATAATATACTCAAGCCCTTTTGAAGGTTCTGATGGAGCAATATTGGAAGCAAGAAAGCTAGCAAAAGAGTTTTCCGATAAGTATTTTATGCCTGATCAATACAATAATACAGCCAACCCTTTAGCTCATTATACAACAACAGGTCCTGAAATTTGGGAGCAGACTAAAGGCAAGATAACCCATCTAATCAGTGGTATTGGAACCAGTGGAACTGTCATGGGAACTGGAAGATATTTAAAATCTATGAACAAGGAAATTAAAATAGTTGGTGTTCAACCAGACGAACCATTACATGGGCTTGAAGGTCTAAAACATATTCCTTCATCAATCGTACCAGGCATATACAACGAACAAGAGCTTGATATTCTATATAACGCTAACACTGAAGAATCTTATATAATAATGGAGAAACTGATGCAACTTGAAGGAATGTTTGTTGGACATTCAGGGGGAGCTGTAGTTTTGTCAGCCTTGGAAATACTTAAAGAAACTGATATCGCAAATATAGTATGCGTAGTCCCAGATGGGGGATACCGATATCTAAGCGGAGGTGTTTGGTGGTAAAGATTTCAACGAAAACAAACAATGAGCTTGTTGACATATCAGAAAAAGGTTTTCCTTATGAAGTTTGTGGTTTTTTGCTTGGTGAGCTTGAGTATGGAGTAAAAGAATCTAATGGAATGGATAACCAGTTTCATATTAAAGAAATTTTAGTTTGTGAGAACATAAACAAGGAAACCCCTGAAATAAGGTTTGAAATGAAAGAAGGAGAGTATCAACAGGCAGAGTATACTGCAAAAGAAAGAGGTCTAAGAATTATTGGTATATATCACTCTCATCCTAATCATCAATCATATGCTTCCCCAACTGACAACTTATATGCACAGCCAGATACTATCTATTTAATATATTCAATAATGAGTTCTAAGTTCAACGAATTAAAAGGATACATATTAAATACAAAAGATTGGGAGTTACAAGAAACTAAAATTCAAATAACATGAAGGATATTGGAAAAATTATTCTTATAACTGGATCCGGAAAAAGGATTGGGAAAGAGCTTGTACTTGGGCTAAGTAAAATTGATAAAAACTATAAATTTATTTTACATTACAATAATTCATCAAAAGAAGTTCAATCTTTGATCAATAAAATAAGAAAAGATGGAATCTCCGCTAAGCCAATCAAATTTAACTTGCTAGAGACTGAAAAAATTGAAAGCTTTGCACATGAAGCAGAAAAATTATACGGAAGAATTGACGTCTTAATTAATAATGCATCAATTTTTAAAGCAAAAAAGTTTAATAAGATATCTAACAAAGATTTAGATGAAATGATAGATGTGAATTTAAAGGCACCATTCCTTTTATCTAAATTTATATCTTCTCAAATGGTAAAGAGAAAAAATGGGAAGATAATTAATTTTACTGATTCAATCGGTGTTAC
Organism: bacterium; assembly: GCA_002701865.2. GTDB lineage: Bacteria > Desulfobacterota_D > UBA1144 > UBA1144 > UBA1144 > TMED58. Next base: position 6,654 of record NZWH02000008.1, read on the forward strand.
AAAGACGTGGAAGGACTATAGTCATTATTGTATATCAAAAGGTGGTCTTGAAACTATGACAAAAGTTATGTCCCTTGAACTGGCACCATATGTTCAAGTAAACTCAATAGCTCCGGGGAAAATATTAAAGCCTATAAATTCATCAAAAAATCTTTACAATAATTTTTACAATTCCAACGATGCGATAAACGATATTGTAAATACAGTATATTTACTTGTTGAATCTAAGTTTATTAACGGTGAAAGCTTTAAAGTTGATAACGGTGAAAGTCTTACTTAAGGTTTGAGCTTTGTAGTTCCTACTACTTCAGAAAGGTTGCTCACTCCATCTAATTTCATCAATTCTACCAAATCATTATTTATTTTAGAAATTAGTGATGGTCCCTCATAAACAAGTGATGTATAAAGCTGGACCAAGCTAGCCCCAAGTTTAATTTTTTTATAGGCATCGGCTCCTGAAGACACGCCACCAACTCCAATAATTGGAATAGAATTTTTTCCAACGCTATAGGCAAAAGATAGTTTTTCGTTTACTAGACTGAGAATTGGTGCACCTGAAAGACCACCATCTTTTGGTATATTCTTAGATTTCAATCCGAACCTTCTATCTTTAGATGTATTGCTTACAATCAAGCCATTCATTTTATGCTTAATTGCAGATTCTATTACAGAAGAAATTTGCTTATTTTCTATATCTGGTGAAATTTTAATAAAAATTGGAGTATCATCCAATCTATTACTTTCAATTTCCTTTAAAAGTTCAACTATATTAGAATTTTCAAAATCCCTTAAATTTTCCGTATTTGGGGAAGAGATATTAATAGTTATGTAATCAACGATTTTACTAACTCTTCTTATACCCTCTACATAATCGTCTATTCTATTAACAGAGTCTTTATTTGGCCCTAAGTTGGCACCAATTTTTTGATAATTATCAAGAGGATTAATCTTTACTATATTTGAAACAAACTCATCTAGACCTACGTTATTAAACCCTAGTTTGTTGATTAATGCCGAGTCCTCCTTAAGTCTAAATATCCTAGGTTTTGGATTCCCGTATTGAGGCCGAGGCGTAACAGTTCCTGCTTCAACAAATCCAAATCCAATTTTAAATATTTCATCAAAAATCTCAGCATTTTTATCAAAGCCGGCGGCTAAACCTATAGGAGTTGGAAAATCTATATTGCCAACTCTTACAGCCAATTTCTCACTGGGAATTGTATTGAAAAAATTAAAGATACCTCTTTTTATAAATATTACTCCAATATTGTGTGCAAGTTCCGGGTCAAGACTAAAAATCAGGGGCTTTAAAAGTTTGTACATAAACTAGTATTAATTCTAACTCTTAAATTTACTAATTCCAAAATTAAAGGTTGACTTATTTTTAGCATTTCGCTATTTTCATAAATGAGTCTAAATGTTGAAATCAAAGGAAAAATTACTAAATCTTGCTAAAGTTTTCTTTAAATATTTCTTTGCTCTTTTAGGAATAATAGTTTCACTTATCTTAACTCTTGGAATTGTAGTCAATCTTTTAGAGCTCCCCAATACTGGATCACTAATTGGTAACTTTGGATTCTTAATCGCAGATAAGTTCTACTATTACTTTGGAACACCAGGTTTAATTCTTTCAATATCCGGCTTTATAGCCTCCACAAGATTTCTAACAAATAGTGAGAATAAGGAAATTTCCAAAAAAATCTTCTTTGTTTTACTAATCACTATTGCGACTGGGGGCCTATTTAAAATATTTAAAGAGCTGTTCTCAATTGCAGAATATAAATTTATTGGATTTATTCCCAGCAAAATCACAGCCTTTTTAGTTAAGCAAATTACTGGCTATCTAGGAACAACTTTATTTTACTTATTCATTCTTTTCTTCTCAATACAACAGTTAAANAAAGGTTCAATNCTAGNATTTTTTAACAATATTGNGAAGTATATAAAAAAGTTAGTNCCTAGCCNCCCTAAAAAGAAAGACAATCAAATCAAGTTCGATNATNATTCTGACAATAAAATTAAAATTAATGTTGANGTAGAATCAAAAAAGGATCCNGTTATTGAAATTAAATCAAATCCAGATGATCAAGAAATAATTAAACCAGCAAAATCAACAGGTAAAGNTNGCAAAAAGTTCAATAATTTTACTCTTCCCAGTCTAAATCTNTTAGACGAACCTAAAGACCAGCCTATTAGCTATGATAAAGAGAAGGCTTTAAAGAAAGCTAAAACAATTGAAGAAAAACTTTTAAATTTTGGAATTAATGGTCAAATAACTGAAATAAAACCTGGACCGGTGATNACGTTATANGAATATAGGCCCGAGGCAGGTACNAAGATAAATAAGATATCATCTCTTTCNGATGACCTTGCNATGGCCNTAAANGCTACAAGGATTAGGATAATCGCACCTATNCCCGGAAANGACGTTATTGGAATTGAAGTTCCAAACGACTTAAGAGAGATTGTNTATCTAAAGGAGCTTTTNTCTAAAGATCAATTTAAGAAGAGTAATAGNCCTATAAACTTATCTTTGGGAAAGGATATTTCTGGAATACCTCTTTTCACNGATCTTAAGACCGCTCCACATTTGATGATTGCAGGAACGACTGGGTCGGGTAAAAGTGTTTTTCTTCATAGCATAATTACAAGTATGCTATATAAGGCCACCCCTAAAGAACTAAAATTTATAATGATTGATCCTAAGATGCTTGAATTATCAGGATACGANGATATACCTCANCTNCTCCATCCTGTAGTAACAAATCCTAAAAAAGCTTCTGCAGCATTAAAGTGGGCTGTAAAAGAAATGGAGACTAGATATCAACTATTATCAGATGTTGGCGTAAGAGATATTGATTCTTACAATAGAAAAATTGACTCTTCAACTGATAGTTTGCCTTTTATAGTAATTATAATTGATGAGTTAGCTGACTTAATGTTTGTAGCACCAAATGAAATCAAAGAATCTATTACTCGACTTTCCCAAATGGCAAGAGCAGCGGGAATTCATCTTATAGTTGCTAGTCAAAGACCGTCGGCTGATGTTGTTGCAGGTCTTATTAAGGCCAATTTTCCTGCCAGAATATCTTTTGCTGTTTCATCAAAAGTAGATTCTAGAATTATTCTTGATGCTTCAGGAGCAGAAGAACTACTAGGAAAAGGAGATATGTTATTACTTCAGCCTCCAAATAATTTAATAAGAATCCAGGGTTCTATAATATCTGACAAAGAGAGAGATAATATATCAAGTTATCTTAAGGAGCAGGCTCCGCCTGATTACAATTCTGATATAACCAAAGCATACGAAGAAGAGGAAGAGGGACAGTCTGCTATTACTTATGAAAAAGACGCTCTTTATGAAGAAGCTTTGGATATAGTAAAACAAACAAAACTTGCATCGATTTCAATGATACAAAGAAGGCTTAAGATAGGCTACAACAGAGCTGCAAATATAATAGAGATGATGGAAAGGGAAGGAATCATTGGTGAACAAGAATCCGCTGGAAAACCTAGAAAAGTCTTTTTATGAAGTTGATGAATTATAAAATTTTATAGCTAAGAATATAGCCTGCTCCATACTTGTAGGGCTTGCCATATTTTTCCATGCAATATCGTAAGCAGTACCATGATCTGGTGAGGTTCTAATAAAAGGAAGGTTCAATGTGACATTTACACCTTTATCAAAGGCAACCATTTTGAATGGAACTAGTCCTTGATCATGATAAATTGCATGAATTATATCAAACTTTCTTCTATTACTCTCGACAAATAAGGTATCGGCAGGATATGGTCCATCAATACTTACCCCCTTACTCTTTAATATTTTTACCGCTGGAGAAATGATACTCAGATCTTCAGTTCCAATATTTCCATCTTCAGAAGCATGAGGATTTAAACCACAAATTCCAATATTAGGGGACTTTTTCTTTAGATAATTTTTTAAAAAATTATTAATTATATCAATCTGTTGTGTTATCAACTCTATACTTATTGATTTAGAAATTTTATTAATTGGAATATGAATTGTAGCCAATGAGACATTAAAGTACTCCGAAAAAAAAGCCATAACAACCACTTCTTTCTTAAAAGCCTTCTGAAGTAAATCAGTATGGCCTTTAAATTTAGAACCCGCCAATGAAATTGCAGTCTTACTTATAGGGGCTGTAACGAGGCAATTTATTTCATTTTTATTAACGAGATTAATACCTTTGGATATATATTCTAATGATGCTATTCCAGAGTGAATCGTTGGCTTGCCTGGATCTAATCTAACTTCACAATTGGATTCAATAACATGGACTCTTTTATCAATCTGGATATTTAATGAGCTAATAACTGCCTTGCTTGCAATTAAAAAAGGATTGCACATTTTGAGAATATCTTTATTTTGCAAAGACTTAAGAGCAACTTCGGGTCCAATACCGTTGTAATCTCCAATAGTAATTCCAATATTAGGTTTTTTCATAGTTTATAGAATTTAACTGTATTTTCCTTTAAATAACTAGAGAAAATTTCTAAGTCTATTTTTTTTACCTCAGCAATACACTCTGCAATATAGATTAAGTTTTTTGGATAGTTAGTTTTTCCTCTGTTTGGATGTGGAGACAAATATGGGGAATCAGTTTCTATCATCATTTTATCGTTAGGAACATATTCAGCAACATCTCTAAGTTCGTTAGATTTTTTGAATGTAATAATTCCGGTAAAAGATATATAGGAACCCAAATCTAGAAGTTTTTTTGCGATTACTTTATCTCCGGTGTAACAATGAACAACAAAATCTGATTTTATTTTTCTAGAACTTAAGTAATCGATAAGTTCCAAATATGAATCACGAGCATGAACAATAAAAGGAAGACCTACTCTTTGTGCAATTTCAATTTGGAGGTCAAAAAACTCAAACTGATCTTTCCTATATTCATTAGAATGAAAAAAGTCTAAACCAATTTCACCAATCGCCTTATTCTTTAAACTTTTTGAAAGTTTTTCTATCTTATCTAAATCAGATGTTGAATGTTTCATTATATCGCATGGGTGGACTCCAACGGCACAAAAAACGTTATCATATCTTTCTGAAATTCCGATATTTAACTTTGAGGTCTCTATATCAGTAGAAATTGAAACAATAGTTTCAACTTTTGCATCTTTTGCCTCTAAAACGACTTTATCTATATTATCATAAGTGTACAAATGAGCATGTGAATCAATAATCATTTAACTCTTCTTTATTAATGAGTTCAATTCAGATGAGAACTCTTCCAAATTATTAAAAGATCTATAAACTGATGCAAATCTAATATAGGCTACTTTATCAATCTCATAAAGATGCCTTATGACAAGATCTCCAATCTCATTAGATTTAATTTCTCTTCTTGAAGACTCTATTAATTCCTTTTCAATTAGTTGGACAACATCTTCAATTTGCTTCATAGAAATATTTCTTTTTTGACAAGCACTAAACATACCGTCAATTATTTTTGTTTTATTGAATTCTTGTATAGTTCCATCTCTTTTAAGAACAACTAGTTCATAGTCCTCAACTCTTTCGTAAGTTGTAAATCTTCGAGAGCAAGTTATGCATTCCCTTCTTCTTCTAATTGATCTTGAATCAGACCCCTGTCTTGAATCTATAACTTTGGTATTCTCAATAGTACAACATCCTAGTTCTTGGTAACTCATGAACTGATTCTATCATAAAAATTAATGAACATTGAATATAAAGCTATAATAAATTTGGATAAATAGGGAACCTTGAACATAGGTCGTTAACTTGTTTTTTACATCCAGATAGAAGACTTTCGTTATTATAATCCGATAGAACTTTAGATATTAATTCACCAATCTGTTCAATCTCATCCTCTTTCATCCCACGAGTGGTTATACCAGGAGTACCAATTCTTATTCCTGATGCTACCGAAGGTGGTAATGGATCAAACGGGATAGCGTTCTTATTAGTTGTGATTCCAGCAGATGCAAGAGCTTGCTCTCCTTCCTTACCTGTAACTCCAGAGCCTCTAAGATCAAGAAGAACTAAGTGAGTGTCTGTTCCACCTGTGATACAGTCAAAACCCTTATCAATTAAAATACTTGCCAACAATCTAGAATTAACTAAAACTTGTTTTTGATAATCTTTGAATGAATCAGTAAGTGCTTCATTAAAAGCAACAGCTTTGGCAGCAATTGTATTCATTAAAGGGCCGCCTTGAGTACCGGGGAAAACTCTACTATTTATTATCTTCAAGTGTTCCTCTTTGGTCATAATCATTCCACCTCTAGGTCCTCTAAGAGTTTTATGCGTTGTTGTAGTAACAAAATCGCAAAACGGAATTGGGTTAGAATATAAGCCAGCGGCTATTAGCCCTGACGGATGAGCTATGTCTGCTAAAAGTAAAGAACCTGATTTATCCGCTATTTCTCTAAATCTTTTGTAATCTAAATCTCTAGGATAAGAGCTCCAACCGGCAATAATTAACTTAGGCTTATTTTTAAGAGCTAAATCTTCTATTTGATCATAGTCAATCAAAAAAGTATCTTTATCTACCCCATATGAAATAGAGTTGTAGACTCTTCCAGAAAAATTAACCTTTGAACCATGAGAAAGATGTCCACCATGGTCTAAGCTCATACCCAACACTGTATCGCCAGGTTCAAGAAAACCCAAGAAAACCGCCATATTAGCTTGCGCACCAGAGTGCGGCTGGACATTTACAGCTTCGGCACCAAAGAGCTTCTTAGCTCTATCAATTGCTAATTGCTCTGCTACATCAACGAATTGACAGCCCCCATAATATCTTTTACCGGGATATCCTTCAGCATATTTATTAGTAAGAACTGAACCCATAACTTCCATTACAGCTTCGCTAGCATAGTTTTCAGATGCAATCATCTGAAGCTCATATTCTTGTCTCTTAATTTCACTGTTAATTAAAGAAGAAACTTCGCTATCTATTATTTTTGTTAGTGCCATGACTTATATTTCAGACTACTCAAATTGTAAAAAAATTCAAGGAACTGTAAAAAATAGTTACTATAATTAAATAATGAAAAAGATAATTTCTATTGAGGGTGCTTCTTCAAATAATCTTAAAAAGATCAGTTGTGAAATACCTTGGTACAGCCTTTGTGTGATTACGGGGTTATCAGGCTCGGGAAAGTCCTCACTAGCCATAGGTACAATCCATGCCGAAAGCAGAAGAAGGTATCTTGAATCACTCTCAACATATGCAAGGCAATTTCTCGAGAAGATAGAGAAACCTCAGATAACTTCTTTAAATGGAGTTCCCCCATCGATATGCATAGAAAGCAGAAATACAGTTAAGAATTCTAGATCAACTGTAGGGACATTAACTGAGATTTATGACTATATGAGAGTCATTTATAGTAGGGTTGGTAGGATATTTTGTGTTGATTGTCATAAAGAATGTACCTCATTAGACCCGGAAGGAATTTATAAAAATCTTTTGAAAAATTTTATAAATAAGGAAGTTTATATAGCAATAGAAAACAATAGAAATATAGATGAAAAAGAGTTCAGGAAAATTGGAATCTTTGAAATCATAGTTGATAACGAGATTAAACTTATTCAAGACAAAGAAGAAGGTAATACCTCTTTCAATCCTCTTATCGATAAAGTGCTAATAACAGAATCAAACTTTTCTAGAATTATTGAATCCATAGAATTATGTTTCTCTCTTTCTAGTAAGATAAATATTTACGATAAGAATATTGTGTTAGCTTTAAATTATAAAAAAGAACTTTGTTGCCCAGAATGCTTAAAAGAGTACAAAAAACCTACTCCTAACAACTTCTCTTTTAATACACCGAACGGTGCATGTAGAGAATGTAAAGGATTTGGGAACATACTAACTCCAGACATGGACTTAATAGTTCAGGACGATAGCCTATCGATTTCAGATGGTGCTATTTCCGTGATCGAGAGACCTTCACTTGGTTATGAAAGAAAAAAATTCCTAGAGTTATGTATGAGAAATAATATTAATACCGAATTGTCTTTTTCTAAAATATCAAACAAAGATAAAGCCTTAATTATGACAGGTGACTCTTCACATAAAGGTATCAACGGAATCTTTAAAAGATTAGAAAGAAAAACTTACAAAATGCATATTAGAGTACTTTTAAGTAAATACAGAAACCCTACTCTTTGTAATGAATGTGGAGGTTCAAGAATTAATAAGATTGCATCTAATGTTCAGCTGAATGGACTAACTATAAATNAACTTTGTGATTTAAGTATTGAAGCACTTGAGAAGTTNTTTNANAAATTAGAGATTAAGGATATGGATACCAAGATAATAAATGAGCCANTAAAACAATGTAAATTTAGATTAAAATTTCTTATAGAAGTTGGACTAGAATATCTAACACTNAANAGGCTAGGTAAAACTTTATCCGGAGGTGAAATACAAAGAGTAAATCTTTCCCAGCAACTTGGCTCTGAACTTACAGACACNCTTTATGTTTTAGATGAGCCCTCAATTGGACTTCATGCTAAAGATATTAATAATTTATATAAAACTATTATTAATCTGAGGAATCTTGATAATACAATTATTTTAATTGAGCATGATTTAAGTATTATATCAAAGGCTGATTGGATTATTGAGTTAGGACCAAAGTCTGGAAAAATGGGCGGAGAGTTGGTGCATTGTGGTGACTATAAGTCACTCAAAAAAAATAAAGATTCCATAACATCAAAATATTTAAATAAAAAAATCCAAATAGAAAAAACTATATCAAAAAATCTTCCAAAAGAAAAAATAAAGATTAAAAATGCATCTTTNAATAANATTAANAATGTTAGCTTCGAAGTACCTTTAGGATGTATTACCTGTGTTACGGGAGTTTCTGGTTCAGGAAAAAGTACACTTATTAAGGATTGCTTCTTTGGAAATGCCTGTAAGCAATTTGGGCAAACTTACCTAAATCCAGGTTTGGTAGATTCTATTTCNGGATTATCAAANATTAATGAGCTTATAATGATAAATCAAGATACAGTTGGAACAAGTGCAAGGTCTAATCCCGCCAGCTATATGAANATTTATGACGATATCCGGTCAATCATGGCTAAAGTCTCACAGTCTAAATCGTTGGGATTAAAGCCGGGAGATTTTTCCTTTAATACAGATGGAGGAAGNTGTGATGACTGCAAGGGTGATGGNAAAAAAGTTATAGAAATGCAGTTTTTATCTGATCTTGAGGTTATTTGTGATTCTTGCGATGGTAAAAGATTTAATAAAGATATTTTAAAAATTAAATTNCAGGGAAGAAATATAAATGAGATATTAGATCTTACAGTGGATGAAGCAATTACTTTTTTTGAAGATGATAACAAAATAGTTAAAAAACTAAATATCTTATCATCAGTTGGTCTAGGATATTTATCACTTGGACAACCTACTAACACNTTGTCTGGTGGAGAATCACAAAGAATTAAAATTGCAAAATCATTGCTTTCAAAAAGNACAAAGAANGTTCTNTATATTCTAGATGAACCATCAATAGGACTGCATGTGGACGATTTNAGGAATTTNGTCNNAACTTTTGAGTTTCTCATTGAAAGTGGAAATACTCTTCTTATTATAGAGCACAATTTAGATATAATTAAAATTGCAGACTATATAATTGANATTGGCCCTGGGGGTGGGAGTAAAGGAGGAAATATTATTGCTTCAGGAACAATGAAAGATATTATGGAAAATAACTCATCAATAATTAAGAATTACCTTTAGAGCTAAACTTGNTTAGATTTAATCTCAATTAATAGTTTTTTAACNAAGTATTTATTNCCGGATATCAAACTTTTATTTTCAATTATATTAAACTTTTCTCCTTTGGAATTGATAACTTTTCCCCCTGCTTCTTCCACAAGCAATACGCCAGCAGAAGTATCCCAACTGTTAAGTCCAAGCTCCCAAAAACCATCCAATCTCCCACATGCNACATAAGCTAAATCTAGTGCNGCAGACCCATCTCTTCTAATTGACCTCGCCTTGAATACTAATCTTCTAAAGTTGCTAATNTTCTTTTTAGCATAAGACANNTTAGATGTAATAAATCCGGTNCATAGTAAAGANTCTGANAGCTTTTTGATCTCACTAACTTTAATTCTTTTTCCATTCATAAACGCACCATGGTTCTTTTGNGCATAAAAGAACTCATCTCTTAGAGAATCATAAATTGCACCATGCATCATCTTACCTTTTATCATTACACCGATAGATGTGCAAAAAAAAGGATANTCATGAATATAATTATTCGTCCCATCGATAGGGTCTATAATCCAAGTCATNTCCATCTTCTTCTTTGAGNCTCCTGTCTCCTCTCCTATAAAAGAAGAATCAGGNAAAGATTTTTTTATTATTTTAATAATAAGTTTTTCTACTAGAATATCTTGCTTNGTTACCCAGTCATTATCACCCTTAGATTTTACACTTTTCCTAGTTCCATAGTTCTTAGATATTACTTTTCCTGCTTCTAAGCAAGCTAATTTAAGAACTTCTTTAATTTTATTATTCATTATAGACATATAGAATTCCTATTAGATAATTTTTAAAGTAATATAAAAGAAAAGAAAGGTAAAAAAAAGTAATGATAAAAAATATTCGCTTTTCTATTGGCGCAGATAATGAGTCTAAATGTGTATCCATCGCGAAAGAATACCTTATTAAAAACAACTACCCTCTTATAGAATACGGAAGCNTGGCTGGTGATGGACTAGATTGGGTTGAAGTTGCAAAAANGGTNTCTAGGGATGTTCAACAGAANAAGTCAGATTTCGGATTACTTTTTTGTTATACAGGTACAGGTGTTACTATTGTTGCAAATAAATTCAAAGGTATCAGAGCTGCACTTTGTAATAATCAGGAAGTAGCAGAAGGTGCAAGAAAATGGAACAATGCTAATGTATTGGGGATAGGNTTNATGAGTGTAAAAGANAGNGATATAAAAGGNATACTTTCAATGTGGATAAAAACAANNGCTGATGATTCAGAACTAAAAAATATAGAAAAAATAAGTGAGCTTGAGNTATGAGNNTAGCAATTGTTGGTGCAAGTGGAGCAGTTGGATTAGAGATTGTAAAAATTCTTCAGGAAAGAAAATTTATAATTTCTGAATTGTCACTATTTGGCTCCCAAAGATCTGCAGGAAAATCGATTTTATATAANAATAAACCAATTACAATAAAACAATTAANGAGTTCNTCTTTAAAGAATTTTGATATTGTCTTTTTTTCTGCTGGTTCAAATATTAGTAAAAAATATGCTCCGATAGCTGCGGCAAATAATTGTTTTGTTATAGATAATAGCTCTGCATTTAGAATGGATAAAAAAGTAGCATTGGTAGTTCCAGAAATTAACGCTAGTCATATAACTAAATACAAGTCCAAGATAATTGCGAATCCTAACTGTACAACTATCATTTCATTAATGGCTATAAAACCTTTATATGATTTAGGTTCAATTAAAAGAATTGTTGCAACCAGCTTTCAATCAGTATCTGGAGCGGGAAATGCAGGTATGACAGAATTAATATCTGAGACAAAAAGGTTTTTGTCAGGTAATAAAAAGTCAAAGAATAAAGTTTTTGAACGTAATATTGCTTTTAATGTAATACCTAAAATTGGATCAATAACTAANAATAATTATTCAGAAGAAGAAATGAAACTNCATAATGAATCAAGAAAAATACTTTCTGATAACAAAATCCTAATTTCTGCTACTACTGTTAGAGTTCCCGTATTAAGGTCTCATAGNATTAGCATTAATATTGAATTCGAACAAAAAATAAGTTTGTCTANTGCTCATAGGGCTTTAAGTAAGTTCCCAGGTGTTAAGAATATTAAAATTAATGATACTATGTCTTACCCCACGCCTACTGATTCTTCGAATAAGGATGACTGTCTAGTAGGTAGACTTAGAAGCGATTACTCAATAAAAAATGGATTNTCCATGTGGGTAGTTGGAGATCAAATCAGAAAAGGGGCAGCCCTTAATGCTGTACAAATTGCAGAATGTTTACAGGAAAAGTAATTTTATAGTACTATANNTATTAAATGTCTATTATTCACGGATGTATAACTGCTCTAATTACCCCTTTTAAGNCTAATGGTAAGTTAGATGAAATAGGATTAGAAAAATTAATTGTTCGGCAAATTAAAAGCGGAGTCCATGGAATAGTTCCTTGTGGAACAACAGGTGAATCCCCTACTCTTAGTCANGAAGAGCATCAAGAAGTAATTAAGATAGCAATTGATATTACAAAAAAAAAGATACCTGTTATAGCAGGAACAGGATCCAACTCNACACATGAGGCNTTAGANATGACGGCAAGTGCCGAGAACGCTGGAGCTGATGCCACACTTCAAGTAGTCCCTTATTACAACAAGCCTAACCAANNAGGTTTATTTAAACATTTTTCTAATATTTCTGCTAATACCTCACTGCCTATAATCCTCTATAATATTCCTGGAAGATCTGTNGTTAGCCTTGAGGTTGAAACTATAAATAAGTTATCCTTAGAGNATAAAAATATAGTTGGAATAAAAGAAGCTAGTGGGGACATAAATACAACAAGANAAATTAAAAAGTCCTGTCCTAAAGATTTTATCATATTATCCGGTGAGGACTCTTTGAATCTTTCAATACTTGAAGAGGGAGGTTCAGGATTTATATCTGTAACATCAAACCTCATACCTGAGAAATGTTCAGCGTTGTACAATTCTTTTCAAAAGAGTGAGANCTTAATAGNAAAGAAGATTAATTCAGATATCGCCAAATTAAACGAACTTCTTTTTGTGGACACTAACCCAATTCCAATAAAGTTTGCAATGAGTAAGCTAGGGTTATGCATCAATAGTCTGAGGCTACCTTTAACTACTTTAGATGAGGAAAAAGCATCAGAACTACTAATTGAACTTAAAAGAATGCAACTTGCTTAGATGAAAGACCCAAACCTAATTGAAATAGAGTTACTCAAAAGTGAAAAGGCAGTTGTTGGGATTGATGAGGTAGGCAGAGGATCTTTAGTGGGACCTGTTGTGGCTTGCGCTTTTATTCTAAACTCGTCAACCAATCACATTCAAGTCAATGACTCCAAAATTCTGACAGATAAGAAAAGAACTTATGCCTTTGCTCAATTAATTAGCACCAGATCTACTTTTACTCTGGGTTATGCAACTCACAAAGAGATAGATGAAATAAATATTTTAAATGCGACCAAGCTAGCAATGATTAGAGCTGTTGCAAAACTTAAAATAAAAAATGCCTGCTTACTAATAGATGGAAATCAAAAGATTGGAACTGAGCTTGAAGAAATATGTGTGGTAAAAGGTGACCAAAAATACAAATCTATAGCTTCCGCATCAATAATTGCAAAAATTACTCGTGACTTTATATTAAAAAAGGTTTCACAAATATATCCGTATTATAATCTTGAGAACAATAAAGGTTACGGTACAAAGCAGCATATTGAGTTAATTAAAAAATTTGGTCCTAGCCCTTTTCATAGGGCAACTTTTAAGATTAGATAGAATTGACATTAAAAGTTAATTATTTTACTTTTTTTTTATGGAACCTGACAAAAAAAATGATAGTAAGTTTTTCTTTAAAATAGGCGAGCTTGTTGAAATAACTGGGATTCCTAGTAGTAAAATACGATATTGGACTAAAAAATATAAAGAACTGGCTAGTCAGCTAAGAACTAATGATGAGACAAGTCATAAACTTTATCACAAAAATTCAATAGAAATAATTTTAGAAATTGATAAGTATATGAAAAATTTGGAAATCTTAAGTAACAACGAGAATATCAATCAGAAACTTAACAAAAAGCTAGAAACTCAAGTTGAAGTTATACAAAAACTTAAAAAACTAAGAGATAAATTGAGGAATCTAATAAATGTCAGTTTATGAAATATGTCTATTTGTACTAAAGCATAATTAAATAAAATTGGTTAAGATGTATTAATGAAAATTCTTTTAACAAATGATGATGGTATTCAAGCAAAAGGTCTTATTGATTTATATGAGATATTATCTACTTTTGGGGAGACAATTATTGTTGCTCCTGAATATAACCAAAGTACAAAGAGTCATTCAATAAGTCTCAATACTCCTTTGAGAGTTAGAGAAACCCAAAAGAACAAGTTTGCCTTACTTGGTCTTCCTGCCGATTGTGTAAACTTTGCTATAAATTCCAAGATAGGTAAGAAGCCATTTGATTTAGTTGTTTCAGGAATTAATGATGGAGCTAATATAGGAGATGATATAAATTATTCAGGAACTGTAGCAGCTGCGAGAGAGGGGTTCCTTCATGGAGTTAATTCAATTGCAATTTCAATTGCTAATAAAAAGAATCCGAAATATAAAGAGTGTTCAATCTATTTCAAGACAATTCTAGATAAAATAATTTCTATCAAACTAAAATCTTTCTTTCTAAATATTAATTATCCAAATGTTGTGAATGATAAAATTAAGGGGATAAAAATGACCAAGCAAGGTTCAAGAGCATATGGACAAACTATTGTTCCCAAAAAGGATCCAAGAGGAAATCAATACTTTTGGATTGGTGGGAGTGATTTAACTTATAAATCCAAAGCTGGAACCGATATTCATGCAATAAGAAATAACTATATTTCTGTTACTCCATTAATAACCGACTATACAGATTCAAAGAGGCTAAAATTGAAGCTATGATAGATAAATTATATCAATATATTCTCCAGCTATGTAGAGGGCCTAGGGGCCAAATGATAATGTCGATAGTCTCATTTACTGAAGCTGTAATTTTTATAATACCCCCAGATCCTTTTTTAGGACTACTATGCATAAAAAAAACTTATAAAAGAATTATAAAATTAGTCTTTTTATGCCTTATATGCTCAGTAGCTGGTGGTTGTCTTGGATACTATCTCGGAGAGGAAATAGTTGCATTTGGTATTAAAAATGATATCGCATTAATTTCAAATAATATCGATAAAATTAGTATAATTAGAGAAAAATTTAATGGCGGAACTTTCCTGCTAATGATTACGTCTGGATTCACGCCACTTCCATTTAAACTTTTCTGTGTAACGGCTGGAGTACTNAATGTTGANTTCCTTCCTTTTCTTNTCGGCTCTATAATAGGAAGAGGTTTAAGATTTGCTTTAATCGGCTACTTAGCAAAAGTATTTGAAGAGCAATTCGATCAGATGCTAAAAAGTAAAAAACTTTTTTATATATCTATTAGCTTAATACTAATTTTAATTATATATTTAATTATAAAATGGATATAAAAGAATACATAAGAGATATTCCGAATTTTCCAAAAGATGGAATCTTATATAAGGACATAACTCCTCTTCTTGGTGACTACAAGGCGTTTACTTTTGTAGTAAACGAAATTTCTANAAATATACCCAANGAAGTAACATCAATAGTNGCTCCAGAATCCAGAGGNTTCATATTTGCCTCAGCTGTCTGCTANAATCTNAACAAAAATTTAGTCCTTGTTAGAAAAAAAGGGAAGCTCCCATATAAAACTTTNGAGGTCGACTACGAGTTGGAATATGGAACTGATACATTCGAAATNCATACAGATTCAATAAAACCAGGGGATAAAGTTGCAATAATTGACGACTTACTAGCAACNGGTGGAACAATTGAGGCAATCGAAGAATTAGTTNAGAACTTTAATTGCTCGATAAGTTCTATATCTTTTGTTATTGAATTAGAAAGTCTAAAAGGAAGAGATAAGTTGAAATGTAACAANATATCATCNCTTATAAGATTTTAAAAATATGAAAGTAANAANCGAGGNAGTAAAAAGTTCATANACAATTAGATTNAGCAAAAATATTAAAGATTTCCTTGATAAACAAAAAAGAAGNTATANAAAGATAGCCATAGTCTCTGATNNAAATATTTGGGCTCTATACAGGAAGACTATATCAAGCAATAGCTTACTAAATATCAACATTAAACCGGGTGAAAAAAGCAAATCTATCGAAACCAAAAAGCACATAGAAGAAGAGCTATTAAAAAATAAGTTTAATCGTAAAAGCCTTATTGTCGCTATTGGTGGAGGAGTCGTGGGTGATCTATCCGGCTATACCGCATCGACTTTTATGAGGGGTATTGATTTGGTCCATATACCAACTTCTCTNGTTGCTATTGTTGATAGCTCTATTGGTGGTAAGACTGCAATCGATAACAAATATGGNAAAAATCTAATAGGAACNTTTTATAATCCTAAGGAAATAATAATTAATATGGACTTTCTCTTGTCCCTACCAAAAAAAGAAATAAGACAGGGGATGGCGGAAATTATAAAATATTCAATCATCNATGATGAAGAATTATTTTCCCTACTGGGAACAATNAATAAAAACTTTCTCTCAAATAAAAAAAATATAATANTGAAGATTATAAAGAAGTGCATACAAATAAAAGTAAAGACTATCAAGGAAGACTTTAAGGAAGGTGACAAAAGAATGATTCTAAATTTTGGTCANACAGTAGGNCATGCAATCGAAAAACTATNTAACTACTCCAAATCACATGGGGATTGTATAGGATTAGGNATGCTAGTAGAAGCCAAAATAGCNCATGACATAAAAGNATTGTCTATTACTAACTATTCTAGAATTAAAGANCTNCTATTAATGCATAATCTTCTNAAGATAAANCTTAANAAATCTGACANTAGGCAACTTCTTTCTTTTATGAGGCTAGANAAAAAGAATAGTGATAANAAAATTACTTTCTCTATTCCGCAAAATATAGGTAAAATGAAGACAACCAAAGGTAAGCACTCAATTCAGGTAAATGATANAATAATATTGAATGCATTAAATAAAGTTATTGATGAAATTAAAAATTGATAAATTTCCTGAATATCTAATTAATTTTACAACAGTAGATTTTGATAAGTATTTTCTCAATAAAAACACCATACTAGATATTGGTTGCGGTGAAGGTGAATTTATAGTGGGCCTTGCATCTTTATACCCAAAAAGACAATTCATAGGAGTAGAAATTAAATATGGCAGAATAATTAAGTGCCTAAAGAAAGCTCATGCAAACAAACTCCATAACGTTAAATTTGCTTTATGTGATGCAACCCTATTTACTACAAAAGTTTTAAAGAGCAATTCAATCAATAAAGTTTTTATTAATAATCCAGACCCATGGCCTAAAGAGAAACATCAAAAAAATAGATTGGTCAACTTAGAGCTTCTGACGGGTATATATCAAAAATTAAAGAGAAAAGGAAGCCTTATTATTAAAACTGATAGCAATGAATATTTTAGAGAAATTAAGAGAACTATTTTAAAAACGAATCTTTCGCCTGATAAATCTATAGATCTTTTAGACTCTTCAATTCCTTTAACAAAATTCCAAAAATTTTACAAAAAAGATGATAAAAAAATTTATTCTATTAAGGTCTTAAAAAAATAACTTATAAATTTTGATTGAAAATTTTAAAAGTGTGCTCTCTTAAGTCATTTATACCATCTTTATTAGAGCTATAAGTTGAAACATCAATTTCCTGAAGAAATTTAATGACAATTGTCCCTGGTTTTATATTAAAAGATCCTTTGTCTAGAATATCTCCTGCACCATCAATAATCATGGGAACAATATTAGTATCAGTTTTTCTAGCTATAAAAAACCCCCCCGTCTTAAACTCTAAGAGTCCCGGGTTTGGATTTCTAGTACCTTCAGGTGCGATAAAAACGATTCTTCCATTCTTAATTTTCTTCAACATTTTAACGACTTCTCTTCTGTCTTCAAAAGATCCGTCCCGTGCCACAAAATAGTGTCCCATAATCTTTACTGCTTGACCGAAGACAGGAAAGTTGAGAAGTTCTTTTTTCATCATAGCTCTCCAATCGTAAGGCATAAAAGAGCTAAAACAAAAAATATCAAAAAAGCTTTTATGGTTATACATAACAATTAAAGGCTTATCTGATAAATTACCTATCCCACTTACTTTAAGCCTAATATTACAAAAAAATAATATTAACTTGCCCCATAATTTTACTGTTGATAGACAAGCGAGTCTGGGGGAGAAAAGCGAAACTAATATAGTTAAAAAACCAAAAAGAACCGTTAATAGCGCAATTATTAACCATTTTAGGATCGATATAATTTTTTTTATAAAATTAATATCCACAATTTTCCTTAATTAATTTGATAAAGATTCTTTTTTCCATAAAATACTATATAGCATCGGAGGTTTTTATGATAGTTGTTTTAAAAAGTTCATCTTCAAATGAAGAGTTAGAAAAGATTATAGCCGCAATAAAAGAATACGGGTACACCGCGGAAGTCGTTAAGGGTAAATCTAAAACCATAATAGGTGCCGTTGGTGACCAAAAAGAAAAACAGCAACACATGAATCTTTTAGGTCAGCTTCCTGGAGTTGAGGCCGTCGTCCCTATAATGCAACCTCACAAACTTGGAAGTCGAGAGTTTAGAAATGATGACTCAGAATTTAAAGTTGGTAATACAACAGTTGGTGGTAAGAACTTAACACTTATAGCTGGTCCATGTTCAATAGAATCTGAAGATCAAATATTAGAAATAGCTAAGTCTGTAAAAGAAAGTGGTGCGACAATTCTTAGAGGTGGTGCATTTAAACCAAGAACTTCACCTTATACTTTTCAAGGGATGGGCGAAGAGGGTTTAATATTGCTTAGAAAAGCTGGTGATGAATCTCAGCTGCCAATTGTTACTGAAGTTTTAGATGTTAAAGATTTAGACTTGGTTTGTAAATATGCTGACATGATACAAATAGGCGCAAGAAACTGTCAGAACTATGCGCTATTAAAAGCTGTGGGTAAGACTAAGAAACCAGTACTTTTAAAAAGAGGAATGTCTACAACNATAAATGAATTTTTACTTTGCGCAGAGTATCTTCTTGCAGAAGGGAATATGAGTGTTGCCTTATGTGAAAGAGGTATTAGAACTTTTGAGACTGCAACTAGAAATACTTTTGATATAAATGCTATTCCGGTCTTAAAAGAAAAAACTCATCTCCCGGTAATCGGTGATCCTGCTCATGGTACAGGTTACTGGCAATATGTTTCGCCAATTGCATATGCAGCAATTGCGGCTGGAGCAGATGGGCTAGCTGTGGAAGTTCACAATAAACCAGAAATTGCTTTAAGCGACGGTGGACAATCGTTAAAACCTAAGAAATTTGCTGAGATGGTTAAAAAAGCAAGAATAATTGCTCATGCTATTGGGAAAGAAATTTAACTTTTAATTAGTACCCTTCTTCCATCAAGAACACACCTATCTTCTGAAATAAGCTGTATTGCTTTTGGTAAGATTTCATGTTCTTTTTGGTGAATCTTCTGAATCAAAGATTCCTCAGTATCATTATCGTCAATTTCAACTAATCCTTGCGTTATAATGGGACCAGTATCAATTCCTTCATCAACATAATGAACAGTACATCCACTAAACTTTGCTCCATAATCTACTGCTTGTCGAGGTGCGTGTAATCCGGTAAAAGCTGGTAGTAATGAAGGATGGAGGTTTATAACTTTCTTTTCATAATGTGAAGTAAAGAATGGGGATAATATCCTCTTGAATCCTGCCAAAACGATTAATTGAACATCATACTTCTCAATACGGGAAATTATTTCAGTTTCAAAAGCTTTTCTGGAATCAAAATCTTTATGAGAAAGAAATAGCGACTCTATTGATAGCTTCCTGGCTCTTTCTAAAACATATGCATCTTTCATATTACAAAAAAGAAGTGAAACCTCAATATTTGGCATATTTGCATTTACAATTGCTTCAAAATTTGAACCATTACCAGATGAAAAAATAGCTATTTTAAATTTGTCAGACATAAGAAAAATTAACTAGGCAGCTACCTACTTTCCCAATACCAACGGGTATCAGTATCATCGGCCTCTGAGGACTTAACTTCCGGGTTCGGAATGGAACCGGGTGTACCCCCTCCAGTGTGGCCACCTAGAATCTAAAATCTTATACAAAAAAA
>NZWH02000004.1 GCA_002701865.2 bacterium
AAAGAATGTCGAAATAGATATCGAAATAAAGTTAGAGGGTTTTCTTGCTTCAAAAAGTGGCTGGCATCCAAAACATGATAGATATATGAGTAGTGTATTAATTTTGGAAAAACCATTATGTATGTATGGAAGTTATGTAAGAGGAGAAGGTAGGGAATGGGAAATATCAGTAATTATGACACATTTTCAAATTGCCAACACATCGAATGAATTCAAAGAAGAAAATGCAAATGATAGAGTTCTTTTAACGGGTACAATGTACCCGAGATATACGGCCTGGCATACATCTGAATTAATAATGTGGGTTTTGGAAGCAGAAAAAATAGACATGGAATGGAAGTAGCTTGCTATTATTTATGCCTACAACTGTAGCAAAAACTATAGCACAAGATTTTGAGTCTAATTGTGTATGTGAAGATAAGGCTGTGTTTAAGATGGTTGCGGAGGAGGGATTTGAACCCCCGACCTTTGGGTTATGAGCCCAACGAGCTACCAGACTGCTCCACCCCGCACATTTATAATATGTAAATTTTTGTTTAAGTCAAATGATTGGAGCTAGTGTATCGACCATTTTNGAATACTGAGCCAATAAGTCTGAATAACTAAATACTTCTTTGTTCTTAACTTCTTTCTTTGAGCCTTTTAAAAAATAATTAAAAGAAAACTTNTTATCATTATGNACTTGCATNCAAAAACCTGCAGGATACTGACAGCCTAGATTTAAATCTTTTAAAAATTGTCTTTCATAATTAGATACCAAAACACTTTCTTCAGAGGAGAAGTGTTCAAAATACTTTGTTAAATCTGCATCCTCTCGAGCCTCTATAGCTAAAAAGCCCTGAAGAGGGGATGGAACTATGACGTCGATATCAAATAGTTCNCATACATGATTACTTAAGCCTAGTCTTTTAATTCCCGCATTTGCCAGGACAACTCCATCAATATCAGTTTCCAAAGCTTTACGAATTCTGGTATCAACATTACCTCTAATCGGAATAATATTTACATCNTTCCTAATATGNGCTAGCTGCTCGCTCCTTCTTGAACTACCTGTTCCAATCTTNGGATTATNNNTTAGATCCATAAGCGTTTTATTTGATTTAGAAACTANGACATCTCTAGGGTCTTCTCTATTTGAAGTCGATATAACCTCTAATCCTTCTGGTANCTCGGCAGGTAAATCTTTATAGCTATGAACAGCAATATCAATCTCCTTTGATATTAGGGCTTGTTCGATTTCTTTAACAAAAATATTTTTACCGCCGAATGATTCGATAGTATCTTCTGAATTTGCATCACCAGTTGTGATTATTTCTCTTAATTCTACGTCTATATCAGGAAAGTTTTTTAAGAGGAATTCTTTTACATGATTAGCTTGCCATAAAGCTAACTTACTTGCTCTAGTTCCTATTGTTAAAAGTTTTTTCATTTTCTATTTTATAAATATTTGACTCACTTANATCTTTATCTAAGTCGAAAATCTCCGAAAGAACGGATAGATANAAGCTATTCTCTAAGCTTGCCTCATCTTTTATATTTTGAGTTGGCATATGTAGAATNTTGTTGCTAATTCTTTTAGCAATTAANGCCTTATCCATAGTGTCAAAGGAAGTGCTCTTAACCTCTTTTTCTACTATATCTTCCACGGCCCTTCTCATTCTTGTNATAATATCCTTAACATTATCTGAATTCTCCCAATGAACATAAGTATCTAATGAGTTTTGAATTATTACAGAAGCTTCTTCTAAATTCTTATTATTCTCAGAATGATCGTTATCTATTATTGCTTTTAAGTCGTCTAAATTATAGAGATAACACGAGTCTATATCNCCTATCCTTGGGTCCATATCTCTTGGAACTGCAATATCAACAAAAAACATAATGGAATCTTTTCTATCTTCTTGAGCTATCTCAATATCATCTTTTTTGATAATAAANTCAGTTGAGCCNGTTGAAGAGAAGACAATATCTGTAGTGGCAAGGTAGTCCTTAACCTCTTCTATTGGTATTGGTTTACAGTTATTTTTATCAGCAAAAGTTATAGCATTTTTTATATTTCTGCTTGCTATAAAAATTTCAGAAACACCTTCATTCTTAAGATTAGAGATTAGAATCTGACTTATTTCTCCCGTTCCAATTACCAGCAAGCTTCTTTTATTTAAATCTTCAAATAGTTTCTTNCTTAATTTTGAGACTAGTGATCCTATAGAATCAACTCTATTCCCTAANGATGTTTCAGACCTAACTTTCTTGGCAGCAAAAAGTGATACTTGAATAAGCTTATGTANTGACTTTCCTATTGCTTGCACAGAACTTGCAATTTTATATCCCTCTCTAATTTGATTAATTATTTGTGGCTCTCCAAGCAACATTGAATCAGACCCGGANGCAACCTTAATTANATGATAAGCAGCATCTTTTCCATGCATAAACTGATAAGTTGTAGGAGCCTTCTTNNAGATTGGAACCTTATGGAAATTCNAAATAAACTNTATTATTTCTGAGTCTATATTTTTAATTTTACTTGANACGTATATNTCAACCCTATTGCAGGTAGACAGTATAAANCACTCATCTATTCCATTTATAGATTTTAATTGACTAAGAGCATTAGGAAGTGAGTCTTTATTAAAAGTNAAACTTTCTAAAAANGATATATCTGAATTGTTATGATTAATTGTTAGAACTGATAACATCNTCTACTTCCTTGATATGAATATCTTCCCATNCATCTTGTTCAGTTGAGAAATATTTCAACCTAGTTTTTTTGTACTCTTTAGAACTNTAAAGNGAATCATACTCCTTAATGCCTGACATGTCAGACAAAGATTTAATAATAGACTCACAATCCTTAGCTGTCTTNCCATGTATCATNGTAAATAAAGAATATGGCCAATCAGGATAAGTTGGTCGTCTATAGCAATGGCTTACTGACTTTAANCTCGACATTACAGGGGCAATCTCTTCTATTTTATCTATGGGTACCTTCCATACTCCCATTGCATTNGCTTTAAAACCAGCCTTTCTGTGATGAAGGATTGCTGCTACACGCCTCATTACGCCATGCTTGTTCAAATTAACAAGACAATCTAAGAGATCTTGAGTTTTAACTCCAGCTCTTTCNGCTAAATATGAATATGGATTTGGTATTANNGGNAAATCTTCTTGAACCTCTTTTATAATTTTTACATCATCNGNNGTNAAATCATAATCCTTTGAGATATTCTCCTCTCCATAAAATTTTTCGTCTGTAGATGCAAGAGAATCCTTNCCNGTCATATCTAGTTTAACTCCAATCTTGAANAATTTTAAAGTTGGTAATATTCTTGTTGATTTTGCATTTGATAACCTGCTAAGTATATCNACCGTAGCCTCAAGTCCAATCTTACTATCGGGTGGAACTGCAAGNGTAAACCATAAATTNTAAAAATGGTTTCTTTTATAATTATGCGTAACACCAGGATGTTGATTAATTATTTCTGCCGCACCATCAACATTAGAATCTTCATATGACATTGCCACTAATGTTGACTTNTATTTCATACTTCTAGTATCAAAAATTGCACTAATCTGCCTGATATAATTAATTTCTTTAAGTTTATTAATTCTCTTAATAACCTCAGACTCTGAAATAGATAATNTTGCACCTAATTCTAGAAAAGGAGATTCNGATANAGGGAATTCAGACTGCAATAANTTTAATAATTCATTATCGAGTTTATCTGTTTGCTGATTCATTTCCATTAGGATACCTGAAATTAAAGNACACCATTNGGTGGCATAAGAAATATTTCATCTACATTAACTGATTTAACTTTAGTTATAGANTCGAATAATATATGGGCAACCTCTAAATCGTTCATCATACTGCCTCTGTCCCANGTACCTTCAAGATTATCCCANATACCAGTATCAGTAGCGCCTATTTCAGCGTGGACAACTCTAACTTGTCTAGNTCGCACCTCTTCTCTTAGGGCTTCTGTAAAACCCTTNAGCCCAAACTTAGAAGCACAATAAGCGGACCAATTAGGAAAACCACTTCTAGATGCTANNGANCCCATATTTAGTACCACTGATTTCTTTTTTAATANAGGTAGAAGACTTTGCGTTAAATAAAAAACTCCAGTGAGATTAACATCTATNATCCTTTGCCAATCTTTAATTTTTATTTTACCGATAGGGTTCAATACATTTGTNCCTGAGTTATTTATCAAATAATTAACACTTTTAAATTGCTTCTTAATACTTNCAGAAATCTTNTTGATATCCTCGATAGANCTNACATCNCCCTGATAACAAATCAGATCTTCTTTAAACTCTATTAATTCTCTTTTTAATTTATTAATATTCGATTTCTTTCTTGAAAAAGTTACNACNTTTANGCCACTCTTTAAGAACATTGAAACCATTCTTTTTCCTATTCCANTCGTTCCACCACTAATTANTGCAACTTTCTTCTTCATAATTAGTTCCNGTGNTTACCTATAAGGTTTAANAATTCTGCTCTAGTTCTCTCATCTGTTCTAAAATAGCCCAAGAGTTTACTTGTAACAGTATTTGTATCTGAGGTTTTAACNCCCCTCATTTCCATACATAGATGTCTTGCTTTTAAAACTACTGCTACACCTTTAGCTTNCAAATTCTCNTGAAGGTAGTCGGCTACCTGGTTTGTAATTCTTTCCTGATTTTGAAGTCTTCTAGAAAAGGTTTCTANTGTTCGTGCTAACTTACTTAGTCCAACAATCTTTTTATCGGGTATGTATGCGATATACCCCTTGCCAAAGAAGGGNAGCAAGTGNTGNTCNCAGAAAGAATAAAAAGGTATATCTAACTGAACAATCATTTCATCAGTTTTTTCAGCATCAAATGTNGTCATATTAAANGTTGGTGGGTTTAAAAATTCATGAAAAGCACTCAAATATCTTCTAGGTGTATCGAGCAATCCNTCTCTTCTAGGGTCTTCGCCAATTATTTGAAGNAGTCTTACCACGGTNTCATTCTGATCTTCGTCAATTTGTTTTTCAAATGGAAAGTTAACCCAATCAACTTTTGCATCTTTTTCAAAAAGCGTAATAAATTTCTTCTTTGGAAATAACTTCTTGAATTTTTTCTTTGTTGTTCCNGAATCAATTATNTCATCTAAAATAAAATCAGCGTCNNCAGGAGCTGGGACATTAACAGCATTAAAAAATCCAGCCAATATCATCCCATTCTTTGGTACACCATATATCTTAGTTTTTTTATCAATCTTATATTTCTTNTTGATATATTCTATTCTTGAAAAAATATCTTCCCATGTTAAAAATACATTTTTCTTCATGACACATCCTTGTAATCAAAAAAATTCTCTGATGTTTCCCACAGTCTTACATGGTATAGATACGCTGGTTTTGGAATTAATACAACAATTTTATCCCATAAATATTTAGCAATATTTTCACCAGAGGCCCTGATGCTAGTAAAGTATTCTATTTCAATATCCAACCTTTTGTGATCAAGTTCTTCTATGACTTCGCCAACAATCTCGTCTAATTTTACAATATCAATTATCATTCCCGTTAATTCGTCAACTTCACCGCCCAATGTGAGCTCTAAAGAATAATCGTGTCCATGTCCGTTAGGATTATTACACTTTCCGAATATTTCTTTATTTTCTTTCTCTGTGAACTTATCATTATGTAGCCTGTGAGCAGCACTAAACGAATATATCTTTGTTAAAGTGCAATTATCCAACATTCTCTTCCTTCCAATAATCCACAAACAAATCTTTAGTTTCATATAATCTTACTTTTTGTAATTTACATTCTTCTTTAGAAAGTTTTTCAGAAATGCATTCATATAAAACCTTAGCAAAGTTTTCAGTTGTAGGAATTTGATCGTCAAAAAAGTCAGTATCTTCATTTAAAAACTTATGATCAAATTCTTTCAATGTATCTTTTAAAATAGGTTTGAGTCTATAAATATTAATAATCATTCCTGTATCAGAATCTACTGGACCTTCTACGGTAGTCTCAAGTACATAATTGTGACCGTGTCCATACTTGCTAGTACACTTTCCAAAAACCTCTAAATTCTTTGACTCAGTCCACTCCTTCCTCCAATATCGATGGGAAGATGAAAACTCAATTTTTTTCGTTAAAGTTGTATATTCAGCCATAAGTCTCTAAGGATAACATCTAATTATAAAAAATTTAGTGTCTATTAGTTCTATTTTTAAACTTACTTAATTACTTCTATAATTTTTTCCATTACCTCTAATGGACTTTGTTTTCCAACTGGATTAGGAGTTATTATCGGCATATCGGCTCCAGCCTCAGCAAACTTAGCTAATGTTTCCTTACATTTACCAATTGGGCCTACCAATGCAAGGTCGCTAACAAGTTCTGGCGTTAAGGCCTCGGCTGGATTCATTCCATCTTCTATAGACTTAACTATATCCTCATACCCGCTTAATTTAAGAACTCTTTGGTAAAAAGGTAATCTAGCATATCCCGACAAACCTTTAATCGCACTTTCAACTGCTAAATCCAAATCATCAGATATAAAGGATGGTAGTCCAGTGGTCATGGTAAATTCTGAATCTAAATTTCCAGAGGATCTTCCTTTATCTACGCAACTTCTCAGTTTTTTTAAATGGTCAGCGCTCGCCAAGTAGGGCATAAGACCATCAGCTATTTCTCCAGCCAACTCTGCTGTCCTTTCTGTTAATCCAGCTATATAAATTGGCACTGGTGCTACTTTTCTTTTCAGGCTAATCTGATCAGAAGAACCGTCTAGATAAGACCTAACTGAGATAACATAATCTCTCATTGACTCTATAGGGTCTCCCATTTCAATTCCCAATCTAGAGTTTACAGGTTTGTGTGAAACACCTAACCCAAGCAATAATCTACCGCCAGTTAGCTCTTGAATAGTCATAGCTTCTGCGGCACACATAACAGGGTGTCTTAAATATATATTAGAAATCCAGGTTCCAACTTTAGTTTCTTTGGTGTATTCAGCAAATATCTGCGCATTTGCCAAGGCACTATAAGGCGGAACTTCCGGTGAAAGAAGTGCTTCTACTGGTGAGTCCTCTGCTAACTTTGCAATTCCAATGAGATTGTCAACCGAACATCCCCAGACTGGTGTTGTTACTGATACTTTCATTTTAATATTCTCCTTTTAATTTCCTAAATTCTAATTTTAATCTAATAATTTAATTAATTCATCCATCATTTGCAATGGGGACTGATTTCCTACTGGAAATGGGGTCAATATTGGCATAGTTGAGCCATTGTTGAATTGTGCTTCAAGCTGCTTCCTGCAGTTCGAGGGTTTGCCAAAAAGACATAGTTCATTCAACAGTTTGTCTGAGATTGCTTCTTCAGGTGAGATACCAGACTCAAGCTTTTTAATAATATCTCCAAAACCACTGTTAGTTAGCACTCTTTTATAAGATGGTCTTAGGGCCTGTCTCCCTACCCCAATTCTTGCAGCTGTAACAGCTTGGTCTACATCATCAGATAAGAAAACCGGCATTCCAGAGGTAAATTCAAATTTCTTATCCCCTGCTTTTGATTTTGCTGAAGAATAAAGAGTTTTTAGATGGTCTAAATTTGCCAAATAAGGCATTATGCCATCAGCAAGTTCTCCTGCCAGTGCTGCTGTTCTTTTTGTTAAACCTGTTATATGAATATCAAAGACTGGGAGATCTCTTTTGATGGGTATTTTCTCGTAATGATCCGAGCTACCATCAGCATAAGACTTAATCTTTATTACATACTGCTTCATAGACTCATACTGATCACCCATATCTATATCAAACACATCATTAACTGGCTTATGAGAATTACCTAATCCTAAAATCATTCTACCTTCAGAAATTTCTTGAACAGTCATCGCTTCAGAGGCACACATTATAGGCTCTCTCATATATATATTAGTAACCCATGTTCCTATTTTTATTGATTTAGTAGCTTCAGCCATTACCTGAGCATTTCCAATTGCACTGTAAATCGGAACTTCAGGTGAAAAAATTCCATAAAAACCTGCAGACTCAGCTGTCTTAGCTAAGTGTCTTAAATCTTTAACGCTACATCCTCTTATTGGCGTTGTTATTCCTATTTTCATTATTTAATTCCCCTTAATATTGATTTACTACATCTCTGTAATATTCGGACCTTAAATCTTTCTCTGACTTCTTAGATATAATTCCCTTGATCTTCTTAACAGTTTTTTCTTTATCCCTAGGATAGATTGCTTTTATTGGAAGATAATTAGAAATATGATTTGAAAAAAAATGTCCGTTTGTAAGAACAGTGTTTTCCGCAATTATTTCCAACTCTTTTAATATTTGAAATTTATCAGGGAGTTCAAAGTCTCCACTCTCCCAGGACTTGTATATAGGGGCTCCAGGTCTTACTTGAAGAGAGAGCAATCCAACATAATCAGGATCTCCTTTTGATAGCATATCTGCAGTTTCATAGGCATGAACAAAGCTTCTTTCTTTACCGCCGACTCCTAACAAGACCATACCTGAAACCTTAATGCCTGCATCTTTAAGTTTCCTCATGGAATCAATTGTTTTTATCTTATTAGCACCTTTTTTAATTCTCTTAAGAGTAACATCGTCTCCACTTTCAAAACCTATATAAACCATGTCTAGTCCTGCAGCAGCTAGCTCTTTTAGATCCTCAGGCTTTTTCCTAAGAATATCACCAACATTTCCATATATAGATATCTGTTTAATATTTTTATTATTTTCATAAATTCTTTTAATAGTCTTAAGTAACAACTTTGTTGGCAAAACTAAAGCATTCCCATCAGCTATAAAAGCCTTTTTATATGTTGGGCTTGAATTTTCATTAATGATTTGGAAAATCTCTTTTTCAGATCTCATTCTAAACTTCTGATTTGACTCCCTATACATAGCACAATATGTACATGAATTATGCGAGCAGCCAACAGTAGCTTGGATTAGCAAGCTATTGGCTTCACTCGGTGGTCTAAACATAGGTTGTTCAAATTTAATCATTTTATATTCACTCTTTTATTCGCTTCTTTATTTATATATACTAACATTTCATATGAGCATAATTAAAGAACTAATTATTCAAAAACTACCCCCAAAAGCACAAGAGTTTCTTGAGAAATATAAACTTGAGCCAAATGAATTAGAAGCTTTACCTTACGTCATAGGTATTTTTGGATTTATAGTTTTCTTAATTGGGCTTATTAGCTTAAGCTATGTCCTTTATTAACCAACCATTAAGGCTATCTTTAACAGCTATTTCATCTATTTTATTCTTAGTATTATCTTCAATTGATCCATTTTCTTCATTGTAAGTAAGAATGAGGAGCTGTTTAAACTTCCTAGTAGATTCTCCTATTATACTTCCAAGGACTACGCACTCAACCCCCCTAACATAAAATATGATGGCTTTTTCTTTTAGTTGAACAATTAAAGAATTTGAAGTTGTCTTCAAATTAGCTAAATGGTTTAAAGTTCTAGGTTCAACCTCTACTATAAGATAATCTAAATCTTTAAATTCGTTCTTAATATAAGTAAAAAAACTTGCAAATTTATTCATTTTTAAAAAAACATCTTTATGTTAGTCTTATAATTATTACATGATTTTAAATATAAAGTCTCCATCAACATTCATCACTAAAGTTTCAACTGTAAGCAAGCAATCAAAAAATATAGTGTCAACAAAACTTAAAGTTGTCCTCAAAGATGGATTTTTTTATATAACTAGAAGAAATAGGGACTCTAAATGGTATAACAATCTTTTATCTGATAATTATGCAGAGATTGAGATTAATGGGAAGCAGCTTAAAGCTACAGCCGAAGAGATGCTCGATGAAGAAGAAAAGAAAGAGGTATCAGCAATTAAATATGATGATAAAAGAATGTATGACAATAGATTTGGTTTTAAGCTGACCATAAAGGAAGGATAAGCTCATAGCATCGTTATATGGCAACACAGCTAATTTAAAAAGCATAGAAAAAAAAGAGCTATTAAGTTTATTTAGAAAGAGGATTGTAAACCAGTCGATTATATCTAAAGAATTTTTAAGCTATCTATCAAATGCCCACGATATAATAGGTAGAAATATTAATTTAGTTATAAATCATAGAGGCAAAATAGATCTAATCTATATTGGAGAAATTTGGGAAGTTGAAGACTACACTGTCCTTAAATTTGGTGAGAAAGATATTGGGAATTCAAAAAGATTAATAACTATCTCTAACAGAAACAATGGGTTCCAAAAGAATGAAAAAGTATCCCTTATCAACTCAAAATTTTTAAACTATTTATTA
The DNA here is from genome assembly GCA_002701865.2 of bacterium. Classification (GTDB taxonomy): domain Bacteria; phylum Desulfobacterota_D; class UBA1144; order UBA1144; family UBA1144; genus TMED58. Next base: position 10,307 of record NZWH02000004.1, read on the forward strand.
ATTAGAAGAGCCTCTATGGATAAGAATATATTTTCACTTTGTTATAAGAATAATGATGCTAAATCAAATGATTTTTGGAATATTCAAGATTTCAATGATATCAACATGCTAAACGAAGAATCACTATGGGCTTTTAGTGAGAAAAGTACTTTAAAGAAAAAAGTTTCTAAATTAAGAAAGATGAAAGAAAAAATCTATCTAGTTGGTGTAGGGACTTCTAACAAGAAAGAATTAACAAACTCTATGGAAGAATTAAAAGAGCTATCAAAATCTCTTAATAAAGAAGTGGTAGGTTCTAGTTCTCAACTAAGAAAAAGCCATGATACAAAGACTCTAGTTGGTAAAGGTTTTCTTCTTGATATTTTACTTGAAGCTGAATATTTAGGAGCTCATAAAATTATTTTCAATAAAGAGCTTCTACCTTTTCAATCAAAAGAGGTTTCAAAACTTACGTACATGGAAGTATCAGACAGGACGGAATTAATTCTAGAGATTTTCAAGAAGAATGCTCAATCGAAGGAGGCCCATGTTCAGATTGAGCTAGCTAGACTTAAGTATGAACTACCACGAATAGCTGGGAGCGGTAAAAACTTCTCTCAAATTGGTGGAGGTATAAGCTCAAAAGGTCCAGGTGAAAAGAAAATTGAGCAAAGAAGNAGATATTTGAGAAAAAGAATNAACTTACTTGAAAAACAAATCAATGCTTTNAGTTATAGACGAAAACAGAATAGATCNAAAAGAGAAAAGAATGAGNTTTTTTCTGCTACATTGATAGGATACACATGTGCAGGAAAATCAACATTATTTAATAAGCTAACAAAATCGAGTGTAATTGAAAGCACGAAGCCATTTTCCACACTTAATCCAACAACTAGAAAGACNTATATTTCTNATGAAACAGAAATCTTACTTAGTGACACAGTGGGTTTTATAACAGACTTACCNGAAGATCTAATATCTTCTTTTAGGGCAACACTAGAAGANATAAATCAATCAGATCTATTGATACACATTGTAGATTCNGCGGAAGAGAACTTTGAAGAAAAAATTATGTCAGTTGAGGATACACTAATTAGAACTAAGCTTATTNATCANAAGAGAATTATTATCTTCAANAAAATTGACCTCATTAATGATGAGAATCTGCNCTATTTANGNGAAAAGTTCCAACAGCCATGTGTTTCATCTTTAAAAAATANNGGAATACAAGACGCACGNAGNGAAATAGAAANGATTGTTAAGTCNAGCTTGAAAAATCAAAAAGTAGTNAATCTTTAATAGTTAGCTTTCCACTTTTTATTACTTTTGTTTTAGAAGCATTTTCAACTTCAAATCTTAANAAATCAGTGCTATTNTCNACATTCCAACCATTAACCTTTAACTTGTCCCCAGGCCAAACCGGACTAGAAAATCGTAAAGATATAGAAGAAATCCTTGATGGGTCNGAGTTTAGGTATTTATCAATTAAATTATCCATTGTCATAGCCATTGTACATAAGCCATGAACTATTATCCCTTGGAGTCCTGCCCTACCCGCAGTTTCTTTATCTATNTGTATAGGGTTCTGATCTCTNGATGCNTGAGCATACTTATGAGTAATACCNTCTTCAATATCAAAATTACTTTCTACAATATAATTAGGTTGTTCTACTTGAACNGGTGGAGATTTTTTTGGCTTAGGTGGATCATTCTTTCTTAGCTCTTTCGCTTTCGCAATTTCAGAATCTGATGCTCGAATGAATAAAGTCCAAGATGAGTCCCCTACTTCTTTATTATCTGAGTCAACATGAAAAACCTTAAGTTTCAGAATATTATTCAAACCTTTTTGTTGTATATTCTCAACTAAAGCATAAGAATCTATTTTTTCACCAATCTTAAGTAGTCTACAGAAATTCATTGTCTGCTCACCATGAACAAGCATTAGAACACTCCTATCCATTTCTTCTCGAGATTCATACAAATCTTCCATCTTCCATATACTTTCAACCAGACTTATTTCATGCACAACATTAAACATATGAGGAGCGACATTATTATTTTTATAAAAAGAATTTGATGATCCAATAGAAGACAAATATGAAAAGACATTGTCCCTATTTATTTCCTCAGAAGAAGTCTCAGTCTTATATCCGATATATTTGGTATTTAGTCCCATTATTCACCACCTTAATCTAAAGATTTTAATATACTATCATATCTAACCTTCTTATCTTCGTAAGAAGTTAAAGTTCTACCTAATACTATATAGTCTGCACCTAGGGTAAATGCTTCCTTGGGTGTAATTATCCTTTTCTGATCATCATCAGAGGAATCTAGCCTTACTCCAGGTACTAATATTTTAACTTTGGAGCCAAAATTTTTTCTAATAGATTCAATCTCTTGGCCCGAGCAAACAACACCATCAATTCCCGCTTCAATAGCACTTTCAGCCAGCCTTAAAACATTATCCTCGACTGTTCCTTTTAAGCCAATAGATACTAGCTCCGCATTATCAAAGCTTGTTAGGATAGTAACTCCAAAAATCTCGGGTCTACCTCCATAATTTGTATGACTATCTTTGTCGAGCTTAAGTTCATGGACTATTTCATTGTTTAAATCATTAATTTTAGTCACTACAGATGAAATAGCTTTTGGGCCTGCAAGACAGTGCATAGTAAAAATTTTTGTATTTATCTCGAAAAGAAATCTTAATGACTCAATAATTGTATTTGGTATATCAAAGAACTTGAAGTCAAACATAACTGAAGCGTTAGACTTTCTTATTGCTTCAGTTAATTCTTTTGAATTTGGAAGGAAAGCTACGGGTCCTATCTTAAGTATTTTAATTGGTGGGACTAGTTCTTTAATTAATGAAAGATTATTTTCAATTTCATTACTATCTAATGCTAATATAATTTTATCTGAGTAGTTCATCTATTTTCTCTTTGATTAATTCCAAACTATCTTTATCTATCTCTAAAACATCACCAGTCAGCCTGTTTTTTAATTCCACTAATCCTTTTGCTAAAGATTTTGGCCCTATTCTTAATTGCAANGGTATTCCTAAGAGTTCTGCATCTTTAAATTTAACGCCAGGATTCTCAGTTCTATCGTCTATTGCAATATCGTAACCAAGATTTAGAAGAAAATCGTATATTTCCCTAGCCCTTATGAGAGATTCACCCTCTTTTTTATCTGTAGGTATTATAACAATCTGAAAAGGTGCAAGTGCAATTGGGAACCTAATTCCATTTTCATCATTATTTTGTTCAACAGCCGCTGCCACCACTCTACCTACCCCTATTCCATAGCAACCCATGTAGTAATTCTTCTCTTTGCCATCCTGATCAGCAAATGTTGCATTCATACTCTCACTATACTTTGTACCTAACTTGAAGACATGACCAACTTCTATTCCACGAGTAGAACTTAATGTTCCTTCGCAGTTATTGGAAGGACATAAATCTCCATCAATGGCTTCTCTAAAGTCTCCAAAGCTTTCAACGGGAAAATCTCTATTGTGATTCACACCTTGANAATGAAAGTCTTTTTTATTGGAACCTGTAGTNAAATTAGACATNACTTTAATTGCATTATCCGAATAAATCTTAATATTTAAATTCANAGGTCCACAAAANCCNTTAATGAATTTTCTCTTNCTTAGGACTTCTTCAGTTGCAAAATCTAAAAAATCAACNTCTAAGAATTTCTTNAACTTAGTTAAGCTNAGATCATGGTCACCCCGAATTAAGACTGCTATTAACTCTTCGTCAGATTCAAGAATTANTGTTTTAACAATGTCACTAGANCTAACCTTTAAGAAACTTGCTACGTCATCAACCGAAGTCATTTTTGGTGTNCTAATCTCTTCAGNTGNNATCAAANCTACATTTTTNATTAGAGCCTCTAGTNCTTCTTTAATGCTTGTAGTCTCNACATTGGCAGCAAAGTCACAGCAGTTNCAGCTTAAAACTAGGTCTTCTCCNGTTTCCGCTAAAACCATAAATTCATGAGAAAAACTCCCACCTATATTGCCAGAGTCAGCNTCAACAGCCTTNTATGTTAATCCACATCTATCAAAAATACTTTTATAAGCATTAAACATATTTATATAGGATTTTTCTGCACCCATTTCATTTACNTCNAAGCTGTATGCATCTTTCATTGTAAACTCTCTTGCTCTCATAACACCAAACCTAGGTCTAATTTCATCTCTAAATTTAGGTTGAATTTGATAAATNGTTATAGGTAAATTTTTGTAAGATTTAACTTCNCTATCNACCATATCNGTTACNACTTCTTCATGAGTGGGACCTAGACAGAAGTCTCTATCAGCCCTATCTTTAAATCTGAGNAATTCNTTACCATANATATCCCACCTTCCACTTTTGTCCCATAAATCGGCAGGNGTAACAAAGGGCATCATTACCTCTATAGCACCGGCCTTGTTCATTTCTTCTCTTATAATNTTCTCTACTTTACGAAAAACCCTTAAACCAGTAGGGAGAAAGTTATAAACTCCTGCTGCTATTTTTCTAATCATGCCAGCTCTAACCATTAATTGATGGCTTGTAGTCTCAGCGTCCGAAGGAGCTTCTTTTAAAGTTGCTATAAGATAATTAGATAATTTCAATTTTAATATTTAAATCAATTAAGATTTTTAATCTCCTCAATAAGTATATCCACCAATTCGCTTTCTTTACATGATTTATATAATTTTCCGCCCTTATAAACTAGGCCTTTACCATCTCCGCCAGCTATACCTATATCNGAACCTAGAGCTTCCCCTGGACCGTTAACGACACACCCAAGAACTGAGACCTTTAANGTTCTTTTAAGCTTAATTTTGGCAACTCTTCTTTCTACCTCTTCAACTAATGACTGCAAATCTATTTCNAATCTTCCACAACCAGGGCAAGAAATAAGCTCAATACCATTCTTAAAGTGGCCNAAAGCTTTCAGTATATTATTTCCTAACTGTACTTCTTTTATCGGATCATCTGTGAGTGAGACTCTAATAGTATCACCAAGTCCTTCAGAAATTAAGCTTCCAATTCCAATTGCAGACTTAACAGATCCAACAGCGTAAGTTCCTGCTTCGGTCACCCCTAAATGAAGTGGATAGTCTGTTTGCTCTCCAAGTTTCCTGTAAGCTTCTTGCATGATCTTAACATTTGACGATTTAACGGAAATCTTAATATCATAGAAATTCAATTCGTCTAAAATATTTATATGTCTTATGGCACTTTCAACCAGAGCATCTGCAGTGGGTGAACCATGTTTCTTTAATATATCTTTTTCCAAAGAACCAGAATTAACACCTATCCTTACCGGAATATTAGCAATCTTCAAGCTTTTGACTACTTCCTCGATTCTTCTCCTATTTCCAATATTTCCAGGATTAATTCTCAAGCAATGTATTCCTGATTTAATAGCCTCTAAGGCTAATCTATAATCAAAATGTATATCGGCAACAATTGGAATATTTGTCTTTTTAACAATTTCTTTTAAAGCCTTAGCAGCTTCCATGTCGGGGACCGCACATCTTACAATCTGGCATCCTTCGCTTTCTACAGCATTTATCTGGTTAACAGTTGCTACTACATCTCTGGTGTCAGTCTTAGTCATTGTTTGTACTGGGATTGGATTTCCAGACCCAATCTTAACATTACCCACTTGTATAGTTCTTGTTACTCTACGCATTGATTTTTAGCTTATTGAATCTTCTATTAAGTGTCAAATTTTTCAATTAAGTGAAAGAATCTTTTTTTTGTGTATAATAAGTTCAGATGAAAAAAATTGTTTTTAAAAAAGATATCAATTCAACAAAAAATAGTCCAAGCACCTCAAATGTAGAGCTTACATCTTTTAAAAAGAAAGAGAAACAAGAATCAGACTATACTTTTACCTCGGAGACAGTTCTGGATGCTCTTAAAAATGTTATGGATCCTGAATTACCAGTAAGCATTGTTGACTTGGGGTTAATTTATAATGTTGAAACTGCTGATAACAATATAGATATAAAAATGTCTCTAACAACTCCTGGCTGTTCAATGGGTTCTGCAATTACCAGGCAGGTTGAAAATGTATTATATGCATTGGGAGCTAAAACAGTGATAGTTGAAATTATTTGGGATCCGCCATGGAATCCAAACATGATGTCTGACGAAGCTAAGAATAAGCTTGGTATGTAATTTATGAAGTCTAAAGAGTTTTTATTCGATTTATTAAAAGATGTAACCTATCCTGGATTTACTAGAGATATAATTTCTTTTGGAATTGTTAAAGATTTATCTATAGAAGATAAAAAAGTTACAATAGTCCTAGAGTTGCCTAAAGAAGATCAAGAACTTGCTCAAAAGCTTACAGTTGGAATAAACAATGCCTTTTCAAGAGAAGGATTGGATTATCCCGAACTTCAATTTACTGCATATCAGAATAAAGGTGCCGCTGTTCAACAGCCTGCTAATTCTCCTGATAGTGAACCAAATCCTAAATTACCCAATATTTCAAAGTATATTGCAATAGCGAGTGGTAAGGGAGGTGTTGGTAAATCTACAGTTGCTATAAACTTAGCTCTAGCTTTTTCTAAGAAAATTAAAAATTTTGGGCTTATGGATGCTGACATATGGGGACCGAGCATACCTATGATGTGTGGAATCGATACAAAGCCTATGGCAACGAAGGATGATAAAATTCTACCTATAGAAAAATTTAATATAAAAATGATGTCAATTGGATTTCTTTTAAGTGACGATGATACAGTAATATGGAGAGGGCCTATGGTCCATGGAGCCATCAAGCAATTTGTTGAAGATGTTGAATGGGAAGGGGTCGATAATCTAGTTGTAGATCTGCCACCTGGAACAGGTGATGCTCATTTATCCTTAATTCAAACAGTTCCCTTAAATGGTGGAATTATTGTCACAACACCTCAGGATGTAGCACTGTTAGATGTAAAAAGAGGAATACAAATGTTTAAAAAGCTTAATGTTCCTGTTCTTGGAGTAATAGAAAATATGAGCTATCTTCAGAATGGTGATGAAATTATTGATATATTTGGTCGTGGTGGCGGAAAAGCTATGGCAGAAAAGTTTGAAGTTCCATTTTTAGGTGAGATACCAATAGATCCAGAAATACGAAAAGGTGGAGACAACGGAGAGCCTATCGTCTACAGTAATCCTGATTCACCATCAAGTAAAGCTTTCGTAGATATAGCAGAAAAATTGCTAGATATATTCTAATTAGCCTATAAAATACCTAATATAGTAAATAATAGTCAAAAATGGAGCTTTTATAATGAGTGATGATAAAATTTTAATGAATTTTTCTAATATAATTCTGTCTTATGCAGTTAATGCGACAATACATTTGGGTCTTTCACCTGATCCTGCAACAGGTCAGGTATCAATAGACTTAAACAGAGCTAAAGATCTAATAGATATATTAGACGTTTTAAAAGAAAAAACCGCAAACAACTTGTCGGACGATGAAGAAAAGATTATGTCTGAAACACTTTCTAATCTTAAGAATCTTTATCTTAATGCATTAAATACTAAGGTAGACAAGAAAGAAGAAATTGATAAGTAATTTTAGGCTGTATCCCTTTTAAAGAAAGCTTTATAAACAGACAAACTTAATAGTCCAAGCAGTATTAACTGCGGAATTAAAGTTTCCATCGTTGGATATATTCCTAGAATAGCAATCTTAGGTATGGATATTAAAGTAGTATCAAATATTCCCACTTCTTGTAGTTCAGTAATTCCATATCCCATAAACGATATAGATAGAATGAATAACATCGCACTAGTTCCCAGAAAATAATATCTTAGATTTAAGGTAACAGACATCTTAAGAATCAAATAAGAAATTATAGAGACTACAAAAACTCCTGCTATGAATCCCATTGATATACTTTCGGAATCAAATTGCAGTAAAAGTGCTTCGTAAAACAATATTGTCTCAAAGACCTCTCGATAGACTGCAAAGAAGACAACCAAGAAAAGGGTTAATAGGTCTCTGTTTGATATTGCACATTTAATCTTTGATTCTATATACTGCTTCCACTTGTTTGCTTCAGCTTTACTGACAAACCAAACACCTACTTGAAACAATACCAAGGATGCTATTATGCTTGTAACACCTTCAACAATTTCTGCATGTTCTGCAGTAAGATTAAATAAATAATTTGCACCAACGAAAGTTAGCCCACCAACTGCTAGAGCTGCAATCCATGCATAGTTGATGATTTTTTTTGCCGAGGTCTCACCTATTTGATTAAGGTAACCATAAATTGCCGCAACAATAAGCACAGCCTCAAGTGACTCTCTAAAAATTATGGTAAATGAAGAAATAAATGCTGTACTCATAATGTTACAATCCTAGATGTAGGATATCTACGATATAATAACTTAATTTTTTACTAGTTCAATAAAATTATTCAGTGATTCCTAATTTAACAAACATGGCCAAATCATCAACTATATGAACTAGCCAATAATCAACATCTTTCGTGTCTGCAGAAGATTTCTCATTATTTTTTATATATTTTTTAATCAAAATATCTACATCTCCCGTTAAATCTGCTCTCGCAATTTCATTCTTGATTAATGGCGTCTTTGATTTAATAGACAAAAGAGATTTCTCCAATTCTGCCTTACCGATTGTCTTAGTTTTAGAAAGAGTTTCTCTTAGTTGCTTAACTTCTTTCTCCAGAGGTTTAAAGTCTGCTGAAGCTTCGAAGCTTATTGTAAAAAGAATTAACGTTAAAATTAATATTTTTTTCACTTGTATATGACCTCATTATTTTCTTTTGTAAATATAGATTTGGTAATTATGAAGATTAACAATAGTAAGAATACTTGCTCAACAATCATTGAAGACACCTTAACTATTGAAAAGCTGCTAGAAACATATCTAACGAGCCAGCTTGATCCTATATCTAGCAAACAAGATGTAAAGGATATTACTATTATCCAAATTTTATAACTATCCTTAAGCTTACTAAAAAGCATTAAATGATTAAGCGTCATTAAGATAATTCCCATTGCAAATAGGTGAAAATGTGTCTCTTCAACAAGTGAACCATAACTCTTAGGTTGTCTAAATATCTCTGGGTTTCCCAAATAATAATTAGTCACCGAAGATGGTGTAAAGCCAATCTTATACATAAATAAAAAATTTGTAACTATCAGCCCAATAAAGAAAATTAAGGAAAAGAAGATTATTAGCTTTAAGGCGCTATTTTTATTTAGGTCTTTTGTTACAAAAAATCTCATTATGATATCTTATCCGATAATAAACTATTTATAGATATAATTATAAAGAGTGGTCATTCTTCTTATAGCTGAAGCTGTTTCATTATAAGAAATTGTAGAGCCACTAACTTTAATTACATCATCTCCTGGTTGCATTCTATCATTAATTGATTTCGTTTTAAAATGGGAGAACCATTCAGGAGACATGATATACTCCTCAGGCTCATAAAATGCTAGCACTTGAGTTGATACAATTTTTCCACTTTTATCAAAAACTACAAACAACGTTTGCGTTCTACTCCTAAGCAAGTGGGTCTCTAGGATCCCGCTCTTAACCCTTCTTCCATTAGACTTAGCTTCATAAACGGAATATATCCTCGATTCAAACTTGGCTTTTGATATTCTTTCTAGCTCTTTTATTGTTGTAGACGTCAAAAATATTTGCTCTCTTTTAACCTCATAGTCTCCAAAATGAAACTTTAAGGCGGAAGGAACATCCGTTAAAACACCCGCAATTGATGATAAAGAGAGTATTGAAAAGATAAAAAGTGTTAAAACATTCATAATTTATATCTACTTTTCATTTGCCTTTTGTCAATACTCACCAGGCTGTAACCTTTGTAGAAGCTGCTTGTCCCCGGCAGAGATGAATATAAGAGGTGCAGCCTGATAAGTACATCTAAAATTAAACACAGGAGGGTTTCAATCTAGAATATGTATCCAAGACCTAGGCTAAGGATTCTAGAATCTCCATTCTCCGCTTTGTCTGTATATCTTGTAACATCCATTTTTAACGCAACGTTATAGATCGGCTTAACCGTTAAACCAAAAGTATAATATTGTGTATCGTAATCACTGTTTGTAAAAGCTGAGCTATCAACTTCATCATGGAAATTCAGATTTTCATATCTGTAGAAAGGTGCAACGTACCAATCTGTTCCAATCATTGAGCCAACATCTTTAGCTACACTATAGTAATAACCTTTTTGTTTAGTACCGAATTTTTCATGAAGATTACTTGTTAAAGTTGAGTTTAATCTTGAAACAGAACTAAATCTGTTTTCATGATATAAGAATGTGTATTCATAACTTGAAATTTCACCCTTGACCCAACCTGTTAACATTCTAACAGATGAGTTAGAATCATTAACTGTTACTGATGTACCACTTTTTGGGTTAATTTCACCGTCATAAATTGAAAATCCAACATCCGCATACTCGTTAAGATGGACTAAAATATGTGCAACGTTAGCGAATTCATTACTTACTGTTTCGCCTCCCTTACCTCTAAAGTCTCTCATGCCAGCGCCTTTTTTAGCAGCCGCAGGATTTTGCCAACTGTTAACGTAGTACCATTTATATTCAACTTTATCATCCATTAATGAACCATAAATACCAATACCATTTTCTCTAGATGTAGTTGGAATTAATTTATTCTCAACCCATGGTCTAAATACTCCATGAAATGTTGTAGGTTCGTGCATTTCGTTCACTATACCCATTGGTAAAAGTAAAAGACCTGCTCTAAAGCCTAACTTGCCGTCAAACTTTTTTGGATCATAATCAATATAAGCAAATTCTAGATATGATTCTTTAACATGCTCAAATTCTAATTCTGTGTTAAGAGACCATTCGTCATCGAACTTGTATCCTATATATATGACACCTCTATAAGCATCAGATTTATCGTAATTGTCACCTGCTAAATATGATTTGTTATAAATTTCTCCATAACCACCAATAGCAAGACCCCTTGACGTGTTATAAACTTTTGACGCCGCAGGACCAAAACCTTTAACTGAGCCAATTTCGCCGCCGTAAAGTTCTTGATTTCTCAAAGTTTCAATTTCTTCAGCAAGAATACTAATTTTTTCGTCAGTCGAAGCTGATGAGAAAGAAGAACTATTTAAATCTGCTGATTCTTTAGAAAAAGAATTTGAACAAGGAACTACTAATAGTGCAAAAACAACTAGAAGTAGAACTCTAACTTTTTTAAAGTCTATCATAATTTTCCTCCTATAATAGATATTATGGATATAAGACATCCACAATGACTTTAATCATACATAAATCATATTTTTTGTAAAGGTTTCATTGAAAATTATTAAATAAAGTTTTAGTTTCCCTATTTTTAGTCCTTTTTAAAACTATAGCTTTAATGTCTTTAGCTTCTTTTAAAAATTCCAAAGCCTTCTCTAGTGGCATTGCTTGTAGCGATGTTGACATGGCATCTGAATAAATAGGGTCATTACTTATTACGGAGATAGAGATATTTTTCTTACTTTTAAATATTTTTTGTTTGGGATTAAGAATATGTGAGAAACTATCACTTTTAATTTTTATTATTTTTGAATATTGACTTGAAGTTGATATAGATAAATTGTTCAAATTAACCGTAGAATTAATCTCATCATTGAAATCAGGATTTTTAATTGAGACTTTCCAGTTTGACTTATTTGATAGAGTACTAACGTTACCTCCAAAATTTAATAATACATCATCGATGCCAGATTCTTTAAACGTCTTCAACATAAGTCTTATGACATAGCCTTCAGCTAATCCATCTAAATCTATTTTTATACATTTCTTTTTTTTAATTATAGTTCTTAATTCATAATCTAAAACCAGATTTTTTACTCCCACGCATTCCAGGTGATTTTTTGATTCGTTATAAATAGATTTATGATTATTTAGACTGCCAACAGTTATATCAAAATACCCATCAGAAATTTCATTGTAATAAACTCCTTCCTTGATAAGAAAGAAAAGATCCTTGCTTAGTTCAATATTTTTATTGGATATTGAATCATTTAATCTTGATAACTCTGAATTGGGATTTTTAGAGTTTAGTACTAGTTCCAAAGAATTAGGAATTTTTTGAGCTTTATAGATTATGGAATTTACCTCATCGCTATCGAGCTCAGAGTGAACAACAAAATCTAAGTTAGTTCCCCATGCGATGAAGCTTCCTCTAAACTCTTTAGATAATGATATATTGGGAATTAGAAATAAAATTAGTATTAAGCTTATTTGTCTGAGGAGAATGTTAAATTCTTGCAATCTTTCTTAGTTCCCTTTCTCTTTTTAAAATATCCTTCTTTTTTAGATTAAGCAGACTGTCAACGCCAAAACTCTCAATAGTAAAAGATGATAGAGCCGATGCATATACCATCGAGTCAATAATAGACTTAGAAGTTAGAGAGGTCAGAATGTCTAGTGAGCTAAAAAGTGCTCCAGCATAGCTATCCCCGGCACCAGTTGGATCTACAACATCACAAAATGGATAGCTTGGAACCCAATCAAAGCTTTTCTTTGTAACCAATAAAGATCCACCACTTCCTCTTTTAACAATAAGAAACTTTATGCCTATATCATTAGTTAGAACTTTTAAGCAATCATGTAAAGACTTCTTCTTACCAATCAATCGAAGTTCTAGCTCATTTATTGTGAGAATATCAACTTTTTTTAATATCTTAAGTAGCTGTTTTCTTTTAAATCCAATCCAAAAATTCATAGTATCTAAACCAATTATTTTGGGTCTCTCATATAGGTCAACAACCTTATTTTGTAAATCGGGATCTATGTTAGCTAAGAAAAGTATAGACTTTTTTTCTTTGTATGAATCTGGAATTTCTGGAGAAAAAGATTCAAAAACATTTAAATTTGTAAAGTTTGTTTCAGGATCTTCAGAGAAACTGTTATATTTCCCACCCCAGCTAAAAGTTTTACCTTTTTTCACAACTAATCCTTCAGTGGAAATTCCTTTTTTGTTTAGAGTTTGAATTGTTTTTTTTGGAAAATCTTTTCCAACAACTGAAACAATATTGACCTTGGTTTTAAAACTGGCAGCAAGAGAGAAATATATACAAGAGCCACCCACTATTCTTTTTCTTGAGCCTCTTGGTGTTTCAATATCATCAAAAGCCGATGAACCTACTACAATAATACTCATGCTAAAAGATACCTTCTTATAATTGCAGACAGTTTCTCTTTAGATTCGTCTGTTATTGAGTCCATTGAACTTATAATAGAAGACTGTAATGCGTTCTTTATATATTCGTCTTTCTCTTCTGGTATATTTCCAAGCACTTCCGAAATAACCATCCTAGCATTTTGAACATTATTATTCATAGTGCTGACAACCTCATCAACTGTTACTGAATCGTGTCCTTCATGCCAACAATCATAGTCAGTACTTAAAGCTAAAGTTGAATAACATATTTCAGCTTCTCTAGCTAATTTTGCTTCTGGCATATTTGTCATTCCTATAATATCAGCACCCAGGCTTCTATAGAAATTACTTTCAGCTAAAGAAGAAAACTGCGGGCCTTCTATACAAACATAAGTACCACCTTCTTTATATGAAAAACCTAACTTCTTACATGAATCAACCATGATAGATGATAAATTTTCACTTACCGGTTTAGCCATAGAAACATGAGCAACTATTCCTTCATCAAAAAAGGTATTGAATCTATTTTTTGTAAAATCTATAAATTGGTCAGGGATTACAATAGTTCCAGGAGGAATCTCTTCCTTCAAACTCCCCACAGCACTAACCGAAATAATCCAATCGATGCCTAGAAATTTTAATGCATATATATTTGCCCTAAAGTTAATTTGAGAGGGGCCAATCAAATGCCCTCTTCCATGTCGAGATAAGAAGTATACTTCAAGACCGTCTTGCTCTGTCTTAAGAATAGAATCAGATGTAGATCCCCATGGAGTAACTATATTTAGCTCTTCAGCGTTAGAAGGATCTTCAATATCATAGAGTCCGCTTCCACCAATGATTGCAACTTTTTTCATTATGACCTCCGAGCAATAATTGATTTTAATTATACAATGAATGTTTTTTTTATCTAATAGCAAAATGTTAATTAAAAAAATTGATAATTAAAAATTGTGTGCTATATTTTTTCTCTATTATTCAATGATATGAGTATTCTAGTTAATAATGAAACAAAATTAATCGTTCAAGGCATCACTGGAAGCCAAGGATTATTTCATGCAACCC
>NZWH02000002.1 GCA_002701865.2 bacterium
GTTACTAAATTAGATAAAACCGTTGATATGTTTAATTCACAGCTATTTGAATATAACGACCAGATTAAATCAATACTTTCAAATTTAAATATAATTGTTTCTAATGTTGCTAATTCGAAGGGTACTATTGGAAGGCTTGTTAATGACCCTGGCATATACGAAGATTTGAAGTCCAGTTTAGATTTTTTCTCTAATATTACAAAAAAGATAGATCAAGGAGACGGAACATTGGGCCTTCTTATCAACGATAAGTCTGTATACGATAAAGCGAAGAAGACTTTAGAAAAAATTAATATGCTTACAGACAAACTTGCTTCGGGAGATGGGTCTCTTGGAAAGCTGATTAATGATGAGCAGCTCTATAATTCTATTAATGAGTTATCAAAGAATTTAAATTCTTTAGTGACAAAAATTAATTCTGGAGAAGGAACTTTGGGTAAATTAATTAATGATGATAGGTTGTATTACGATGCATTAAATTCAGTTCGAAAACTTAAGAATGCAACTGAAACTCAAGAAGACCTTGCACCATTGACAACAATCTCGGCAGCTTTTGGTGTCATGACTCTTTTTTAATATGGCGATTTATTCATCAAATCCAAATGCAAATAGAAACTTTCATATTGAGGAAAAGTTTGAGGCAGGTGTTGTGTTGTCAGGCTCAGAAGTAAAATCAATCAAAGAGGGTCAATTAAGTATCAAAGAGAGCTATGCAATCATTAGGAAAGGCGAGGTTTTTGTTATAAATTCCTATATACCCAAATATAATAATTCATCATATTTTACTCATGAGGAAACAAGAGATAGAAAACTCCTACTCAATAAAATTGAAATTAGGAAGCTCATAGGTAAAACAAAGATTAAAGGATATACTCTCGTACCTATAAGAGTTTATTCGAAAAAGAATCTTATTAAGTTTGAAATAGGGCTTGGAAAGGGTAAAAAGCTTTATGATAAGCGTGTCGATTTAAAAAAGAAGGACCTAAAAAGAGAGCTTAGAAGAGAATTTAAAAATAAAACTAGTATTTAATCTTCTTCAAATATGGTCTAATATATAAACTTTGGGGGCGATTTGGTTTCGACGTAAATTTAGCATTTAGATGCTGCATGCCGAGAGCTAACTCGTAAAACTGGCACTCGCACAATAAGTGCAGAACCAATCAATCAACTTGCTGCCTAGAATAGTGTAGCAACATTGAAGATAACTTTGCTCATAGGGTTTTCTTCAATGTCATTAATATGGGCCTGATAAAATTTTCTTCTCTGCTTTTTTATCAGTATATTAGAGAATCGAGATATCTTTTGTTTTTTAGCTACAAGAGATATTTTTAAAAATCGAGCTAAAATAAGCATGTAGAGGCTCTATTTAGCTTATTTCCGGACCTGGGTTCGATTCCCAGCGCCTCCAATAAAGTTATCATGAAAATACTTATAGGCTCAAATAATGAAGGTAAAGTCGAAGAATACAAAACCCTGCTAGGGTCAAGTTTTAACCCATTGCCTGTGTCCGAATTAGGAATTAACTTAGATGTTGAAGAAACCGGTTCCACCTATGAAGAGAATGCATTAATCAAACTTAATTTTTTAAAGGGTAAATGTAACTTTCCTATTATAACAGACGATTCAGGTATTGAGGTTGAGTATTTAGATGGGAGACCAGGTATATACTCAGCAAGATATGCAGGAGATAAAGCCTTAGATAAAGATAATATTGATAAGCTTTTATATGAATTATCTGGCGTGAAATTGAGACGGGCTAAGTTTGTATGCACTATTGCTTACTGGAATCCTAGAAATATCTCTGAGCCAATAATATGCAACGGAGAATGTAATGGAGAGATATTGGAAAAAAGGAAGGGTATCTTTGGATTTGGCTATGATCCTATTTTTTATATACCAATCTTACAAAGGACTTTCGCTGAATTAGCCAAGGAAGAAAAGAACACTCTCAGTCATAGATATGAAGCTGTAAAAGAATTATTGAAAAGAATTAATATTTAATTTGTAAATATTGAAAACTTTCAATATTATAAGATTAAGCCCTATGCGTAAGAAAGTAACTAAGTATATATTTGTAACTGGAGGAGTAATGTCCTCTTTAGGTAAAGGATTAGCTAGTGCATGTATAGGGGCGCTTCTCGAAGCTAGAGGTATGAGGGTTTCAATCCAAAAACTAGACCCATACTTAAATATTGACCCAGGAACTATGAACCCTTATCAGCATGGAGAAGTTTTTGTTACTTGTGATGGAGCAGAAACTGATTTAGATCTTGGTCATTATGAGAGATTTACCAACGCCTCTCTTTCTCAAGAAAATAATGTTACCAGTGGTAGAGTTTACAATGAAGTTATTTCAAAAGAAAGAAAAGGCGATTATCTGGGTGAAACTGTTCAAGTTATTCCTCACATAACTGATGAGATAATTAAAAGAATCTATTCCTTGGAACATAAGCAAGATGTCTCTATAGTTGAGATTGGTGGAACTGTTGGGGATATAGAGAGTTTGCCTTTTTTAGAATCTATAAGGCAGATCAGGTCACAATTAGGTAGAGAAAACGCAATATTCATTCATTTAACATACGTACCATATCTAACGGCTGCTGGAGAATTAAAAACAAAACCAACACAGCACAGTGTTAAAGATTTACTCTCAATTGGTATCCAGCCAGATATTCTTTTATGTAGAACAGATAGGTTCTTGTCTAATGATATAAAAAAGAAAATAGCTCTCTTTTGCAATTTAAATGTTGAATCAGTTATAACTGCAAAAGATGTTGATATAATATATGAGATCCCCCTCGTTCTTCATAAAGAAGGTCTTGATGATATAATTTTGGAGAATCTTAAAATCTGGACTAAAGAGCCTGATTTTTCTAAATGGGAGAACATAGTATCTAAGATTAAAAAACTCAAAAATGAGGTTAATATCGCAGTAGTTGGTAAGTATATAGATTTGAAAGATGCATATAAAAGTTTNCATGAAGCCCTNTACCATGCGTCTTTTCATAACAATTTAAAATTAAANATTAATTATATTGACTCAGAAGATCTTGAAAAAAGCCAACCAAAGAATTTATTNTCTGATTGCGACGGAATTTTGGTTCCAGGTGGATTTGGCAATAGAGGCTTTGANGGCAAGATTTCTGCTATAAAGTATGCCAGAGAAAAAAATATCCCCTTCTTTGGAATATGCTTGGGTTTGCAGATGGCAGTAGTTGAATTTGCTAGGAATGTTTGTAATATAAAAAATGCAAATTCCAGGGAGTCAGGTAGAAAAATAAAAGATTTTGTAATAGACATTATGGACCATCAAAAAGATCTAGATACAAAAGGCGGCAACATGAGATTGGGGGACTATCCATGTGAAATCAAGAAATCTACTAGAGTCTCAGAGGCCTATAAGAAAAACAAGATTTCAGAAAGGCACAGGCACCGCTATGAAGTTAATCCTAAATATCATTCTGTTCTAACTAAAAATGGATTAGTATTAAGTGGGTTGTCTCCAGATGGTAAATTAGCAGAAACTATTGAGATCAAAGAGCACCCTTGGTTTGTAGCTTGTCAGTTTCATCCTGAGTTTAAATCCAAGCCTTTTCAACCTCATCCTTTATTCGTGCAGTTTATAAAAGCCTCATCTAAGAAGTCTTAATGACAACTATGCAAGAAAAATTTCTTATAATAGAAAAAAATTCTAAAATATATCTTGTTAGTCAATCTTCATATGATAAAAAAAGAAGAAAGTATCTTGTCTCAAAATATAGTGAAAATTCAATTTTTGAGATTTCTAATAAAGATATAATATTTTCTGAGGTTATGGCCTTTGATAGAGCTTCCCAAGATCCAAAGAGCAATTATGAACTTAAAGAACTTTGGCTAGACCTGATTGTAAATNATAATNTAATTAANTTTGAAGTNTTTATAAAAAAAGCAATTAATTTCTTTAATATCAGTTCATTGTCTGAATTAAATAGNATTACCTCATCTTTTAATGATGACTTCACTTATTTTAAGATATTAGATAGGAATAAAGTTTATTTGAATTCAGAATCTATAGTGACACGAATAGAGTTGAGTTTATCAAANAAGAAAGAAAAAAAGTTTTTATATGATAGGTTNTTGAAAGACTTATCATTAATGAAGTTATGTGATTGGTCTGCTTATGAAAAACAAANAGAAGAGATCATTGTTTATCTTTCNGGTGGCACTAAGTATTCAAAATCCTTTTTAGAGTCTGTTAAGAAGGCTATTGGANTTGACAAGTTCAGCGAAATTNTCCCTCATCTTAAGTCTGTAGGCTTCTTTTCTGAAAACTTNGAGCCTTTATATGAGTCNTTAAAGTTAGATAGTAGTTATTCTTATAATGAAAANGATATAGATAATNTAGCTCCTACACAGGAAAAAACNAATCAAGAANTTTTAGATGCTTTTACTATTGATGATAAGGGNAGCTATGATTTTGATGATGCGATAAGTATNAAGAANGTTNATAATNCTTACTTNCTATATGTGCATATAACNAACTTTAGTAATTTATTTTCGAACAATTCAATCTANGTAAAAGATGCAAAAAGAATTATTAATACTATTTATGCTCCNTCAAGNAACTTCAATNTATATGATAGAAAACTTGTTGACTTAATCTCTTTAAAGGCCAACTCTATTCGTCCTGTTTTGTCCNTNAAATTCGAGTTAAAGGGNCTTGATATAGTAAGCTGTAAAATTGAGAAAAATATTATCAAAGTTTCTAANAATTTTACTTATGAANAATTCGAATCTCTTATAGAAAANAGTACTGATTATNCTTTTCTAAATAATTTTACTGAGAATTTAAAAATAGAAAGATTAAAAAAAGCAGACTTTAAGTTTTTTAATCAAGAGATNAATATTAAATTTAACAAAGAAAAAATGTTAGTTATAAATCAAGTCAAAGNTCTCAAATCNAGGAGAATAATTTCTGAGCTAATGATAATTGCCAACCTATATTGTTCTAGATATTTTATTGCCAACGGGCTTGCAGGAATTTTTAGATCTCAAAAGAAATCAAATAATCTTGAAACAAGTATAATAGANGAGAATCCACCTTTTTGTTTCCATAGGAAAGTCTCACCNGTNGATGTATCGACTAGACCAGAGCCTCACAANGGACTAGGTNTAGAGTCTTATNTGCAGATTACATCNCCCATTAGAAGATTTTTTGATTCAATCAACATGCGGCANATATCATATTTTATTANNNANGGAAAAACNCTTNATGATGAGAAAGAAATCCAGNAGATGCTAACAANAATGCTTCCTCAGGTTGCAACAGTTAGAGAAAAGTCTAAAAAAGTTTATAAGCTTTGGATTNTGAGATATTTAGAGCAAATAAAAGCTGAGAATATATCAGGATATATTTATGCNTCACTAAAAGATAAATATATTATTTTTTTTAATGAACTAAATTTTTTTGAAAGTATTACTAAGGAAAAATGCAGAAATTTATATGAAAAAGATGATTTTATTGNNCTTTCTTTNGATTTTGTNGATNTTCAGAATCTAGAGCTNGTCAATCTCAANGATTAAATTTATATTTTTAGCATTGTTTTATCTTTTTTTCATTGCCTATTTTGTGTATAATAACTATTCAATATTCACCGTAAAAATAATTTCTAAATTTAATTTTGGTGAACATCTAGGAGGCATGTTTTGTCTGAAGTATTAACAATAACNGATAGTAGAACTAATAAAGAATATAAGGTNGAAATTCATGATGGNAANATAAGAGCCAAAGACCTGAGACAAATTAAAGTTAACGAAGAAGAATTTGGNATGATGAGTTATGATCCATCATTTGAAAATACAGCCTCTTGTAAAAGTAGCGTAACTTATATTGATGGCGANGCAGGAATTCTAAGATACAGAGGATATCCNATAGAGCAATTAGCAGAAAGTAGTAGCCANTTAGAAGTTTCAAAGCTTCTCATCGATGGNGAGCTACCTAGTAAAGAAGAACTTTCTAAATGGATTAGTGATGTAAAAGAGCANAATTCTGTTCCAGAAGAAATTAATAACATTATAAANGCTTTCCCTGTTAGCTCACATGCGATGGGAGCTTTGACAAGTTTGGAAGCAGCTCTTTCAACCTTTTATCCAAATTCAAAAAATATAACNGACGAAGATGAAAATTATANAAGTATATGTCGTCTGATGGCACAAGTACCTATACTTGCNGCTAATTTTTACAGACATTCTCANGGACTTTCNTTTATTGCTCCTGATAATTCCTTAGACTATTCAGAAAANTTCTTAAATATGATGTTCGAAGGTGATAATAAAAAAATGCATCCNGATTTGGTTAGCGCTATGGATACANTATTAATTCTCCATGCTGATCATGANCAAAATTGCAGTGCAAGTGTTATGAGAAATGTTGGGAGTTCAGAGCCTGACCCCTTTTCAGCAGTATCTGCGGCAACAGCAGCTTTATATGGCCCCCTACATGGAGGAGCAAATGAGGCAGTTCTTCAGATGTTGACTGAAATTGGTTCCGTTGAAAATATTCCTGCTTTTATGGACAAGGTGAAGAAGAAAGAAGTTAAATTGATGGGTTTTGGACATAGGGTTTACAANGCTTATGATCCAAGAGCTAAATATCTNAAAGAAGCNGCCGATAAAGTNTTNAATGTCACGGGAACAAATCCTTTGCTGGATATAGCTTTAGAACTTGANTCAATTGCATTAAATGAAGACTATTTNGTTGCTAGAAANTTATANCCTAATGTAGATTTCTATTCTGGTCTAATTTACGAGAGTATGGGTATACCCAAGGACATGTTTACCGTATTGTTTACAATTGGTAGGACACCAGGTTGGTTAGCTCAGTGGAAAGAACTATTGNCAGATAAAGACCAAAAAATTGCTAGGCCCAGACAAGTTTATACTGGTTATGATTCTAGAGANTATGTNAATATGGAAAGTAGATAGTTTATAGTTTAANTCTATATTAATTTATAGNATCTNNGTCAATAAGTTNGGATTTAATCCTAATGCGATTGTAAATACCATACATATTAATATTAGAATCTTATTTATAGTGTTGGCACNGAAGTTAGAGGTCTGATTTATTGCTTTGTCATCAAAAATAGCTCTTATAATTCTTATGTAGTAATAAAATGAAATTCCTGCACCAATTAATATCACAATTGGGAGAAGTAGNCCAAATGATTTGAAAGATATAATTGCNACATTAAACTTNCCCCAAAAACCGGCAAACAAAGGAACTCCTGCTAAAGATAGAAGGAAGCTTGTAAGTGTGATTGCAATGAAAGGAGAGTTCTTATATAAGCCTTTTAAGTCATTTACTACAAAGTCTTTATCAACTTTTGGTAATGAATTTAGACAAATAAAAAGACCAACATTAGAAAAAATATAAAAAGAGAAATATAAAATTAGAAATTCTGATGTAATAGGTAATGGACTAATAATAAATATTAACATTATTCCTGCGTGAGGAATTCCAGAGTATGCAAGNAGTCTAAAAAGCTTGTCCTGTTTAACACTTAAAATCGAACCAAANATAATTGAAATTATTATNAATATGGAGATTATATTTATAACTTGAAAATTTGCTTCTGAATTATATAAATTCTGAAAAAAGAAGAATAGAAANCCTATTATNGCAATCTTNGGAATCGTACTTAAGAAAGGNAGAATGTTCATTGGTGCTGATTCATAAGTNTCTGAAACCCAAAAATGTAAAGGATAGAGAGCNCATTTAAAACATATAGTAATTAANATAAAAATAGTNCTTAAAATTATTATTACATCTTTTGTTTCCCAGAGTATGTCAACAAAATAGGTGCTTCCTGATANAGAATAGAANAGGACAGCAGAGAATATCATAAAAACAGTTGACAGAGTNCCGAAAAAGAATAGTTTTGTAGCTGCTTCAATAGATTTNCCTGAGTTTGGGCCCATAGCNGAAATTAAATATATTGGAATACTTAATATTTCAAAAGCGATTATCAAAGTTAGAAATTCTCTAGANGAAACTACTATCATTCCACCCACCAGTGATAGCACCAAAAGAAAACAGTATTCATTGAAGAATTCTTTAAATTGTTCTGTTTTCGAATTGGANACTAAAAGTAGACTCAGAAGTGTCCCAGAAACAAGTAAGATCTTAATTTTGTCAGTCAANGAGTTGTTTTCAAAAGTATTATTTAGATAAAANCCCTCAGGNTTTGCTGTTGCAAGTAAAGANATCGAAACAATTGATCCTATAATTAANAGGATTTTATTTGTAATCCTTTTATCTTTTTGATCTATAATAGAATTGAAAAGCAAAGTGAATGACATAAGTATTAAAACTATTTCAGGNAGTAAAAATTTTATTTGATCCATATTCTAAACTCCAAGAATTATCTTGGCTGACTCTCCATTTATGAAATTTAAAAAGAAATTAGGAAATATTCCAATACTAACAATAGTTAGTATAAGAATAAAGCATATTAATTTTTCGTCATAAGATATTGTTGAAATAGATTCTTTNCCTTGAACATATTTAAGACATATNTTTTTAACTGTTCTAAACATATATAGAGTCGTTATAAATATTCCAGCTAAGGGTACTATTATTAAAATAAAGTTACCNGACTGAGCNACGCTACTTATNANAAGAAATTCTGCAATAAAACCACTAGTCAATGGAAAACCTATNCTGGCAAATGCCGAAAATATAAAAATTTTTGATATTAATGGTGAGTTNTCTGACAAAGAATTAAGCTCTTTTATTGACCTTGTACCCTTTAAGNTAAATATNAAACCAACTGAAAAGAAAAGTANGCAGATTATTAATCCGTGTGAAACNGTCTGCATNATAGCAGAGCTAAGACCTATTTNGTTATTCATTGCTANAGCAAGGAATATATAGCCTATATGAGAAAGTGATGCATAAGCTGCCAGATATTTAAGATCATCTTGCATCATTGCTGTGAATGCACCGTAAATTATATTTATGGAAGCCAATATTATAAACAAATTTGAATACTCATTAAACGTTNTGCTAAAAATTGTTATTATTACTTTTATAAAACCTATCACCCCAATTTTCATTAATATGCCAGCAAAGATAATAGAACCNGCTGTTGGNGCAGTTCCATGACCATCTGGNGCCCAAGTNTGCAAAGGCCACAAAGCAGAATGTGAACCAAANCCTAAGACTAATAAAAAGAAAGCAAGNTATAAATCTTTAGACATATTAAGGGTATTTTTGTTAAGTATTTCNTNTATAGAAAAAGTCCCCNCACTTATTCCAAGAATTGCTANACCCAAGAATATCAAAAGTGATCCTGCAAGTAGGTAGAGAGTTATCTTGTAAGCACCATAAGACTTTGTTCCAACTGACAANCTTGAAAGTATCCTTTTGAANGGACCTGAGATTTCCCTTTTTAAGTCGTATCCCCAATTTGTAATCATCAAAAACATTGGAACAACTGCTACTTCATAAAATAAAAAGAATATGAACAAATCATCAGCAATTATCAAACCATAGATGCCAATTGAAATAATTAAAATCAATGTATTTATTTGGTTTAATCGTTTTTTAATTTTATAAGTAGAAAAAAGTGCGGTTGTTATAGTTATATTTGAAAGTATAAGGAGAACTATAGAAATTTTTGTAATTGAAAAAGTCATATTTATTCCCAANGAAGCAAATATTGGATAAAGATTTATGTAATCAAAATAGCTAGAANCCGTTAATAAATTATTTGAGCCAGAGTAAAGAAGTATTATAATTAAAGTAAATAGAGATCCTATNAANGGAACAGTCTTTGTNACTATTGNATATTTANCAAAAATATTAATNATAATTATTGGTAACAGTGGAAGAACTANAATTGATAGTANAAACATTATTTCAGCTCCCCAATGATTAAAAAGTTATCTATTATAGTCATAGCTAATATCAACACTATGAAAAAGACAACAGCTGTAACAGCATATGATTTAGCTTGCCCATCTTGAATTTTCATTAATTTCTTCGAATAGTAGATTATTTTAAAAGGNANATAATTAATTAGGCCATCAATTATATTCCTATCAAACCAAGCAATAAATTCTGAGGTAGATTTAAATACTTTTTCATAAATCTCAGTATANATAGAATCNATTTTAAATAAATNTGCAGATNAGACNTTAAACTGGTTNANGCTTGTGACAATATCANGTTTTTTAATATTGTAAAAATAAAAGATAAATATAGTTAGAGCTTGTAAGGTCAATATCCCTNCAATAGAATGNGGGACTTTGGNTATATAGATACTATCTTGAAATAAACTCATAGTAAAAGGTCCTGCCAAAGATAAAAGAGCCAATAAAACTAGAGGGATTAAAAATTTAGAATTTATTTTATGCTCAGAATCATTAGACAAATTAAAATCAATTAAACCAAAGAATATTCTAGCTGAATAAAGACATGTGAAGATAATTCCAATTAGCATTGCGNAACTAGCAATATAAAGCTCTTTGTTTATCAANCTAAAAATTATATATTCNTTAGAGAAAGACCCAGTAAAAAAATAAATAGANCTAAGTGAACAGCAAGCAATTATTAAGACAAATCCCATAGTTGATTTTAATTTAATTGAACCCTTTAATAACTCNAATTTTGAAGTTCCGACCAAAGTAATTACAGCACCTGCGTATAAAAAAAGAAGAGACTTGAAGAAGCTATGNCTAAACATATGAAAGTAGGCAAGGTCAGGTTTTTTAATTCCTATTGCTAAAAACATTAATCCAATGTGAGAAATAGTTGAATAAGCAAGTATTTTCTTTAAGTCTTCCTCAAAAAATGCGACTATNGCACCNCCAACACATGAGATANTCCCAATTATAATAANAAAGTTTAGGGCTAATTCGTTATAGGAAATTGATGGATAAAGCTTAAAAAGAAGAAGAANNCCAGCAACAACCATAGTGGCNGAATGAATAAGTGATGAAACTGGCGTAGGGCCTTTCATCGCCTTTGGTAGCCATATATTAAAAGGAAATTGCGCTGATTTAGAAAAGACNCCAATGATTATAAGCAATAAAGGAAGATTGATATTGTACTTCTTACTTTCGACTCCTNTATTAATTGAATCAATACTAAGCGTNCCAGATATTGTGAAAATCAAAATTATTCCAGCAAGAAAGAAAAGATCTCCAAATCTGGTAATCCAGAAAGCTATAGTAGAAGACCTTATGGCTTCTGAGTCTTTGTTCCAAAATCCNATTAAAAAGTAAGAGGATAGTCCTAATATCTCCCAGAATATAAAGCTGCTAAATAAATCATTAGATAAAGTAAAAAGAAACATTGAAGNTATGAATATTGTTAAAAAGAGAAANTATCTAGCATGGGCNCTTTTATNTTCAGATTCTATAAATTTAGATGAATAATAAAGAACTAATCCAGAAACAAATAAGACAACTTTGGACATAAGAGTATATTCTTGTATAAAATTAAATAATATATTTATCTGATTACCATTAATATTTAAAAAAGATATTGTTAACTGGCTTGAGTCTGTGTTTAGAAAAAGAGCTAGTAATATAATTGAATAAAGTGTTATAGGTACTATATAGTTAAGAGTTTTAGTAGAATTAGAAATTCTACTCAGCATAATAGATAGAATAGGGAGAAGTGATAATAATATTAAGTTCTGACTCATTTTTTACTCGTCTCTCAGCCTATTTAAGTCATTCATATCTATGGTTCTATTGATTCTTTGATTTAATAAGAAGATTGCCAACCCTATGGCCACCTCACATGCAGTTATAACTAATATAAATAGGATAAATACATTAGCAATATCGTTAGAGTAAGATTTACATATAGTAATAAACAAAAGATTTATTCCATTCAGAAATAACTCTATACCAATCAAAATAGATAAAATATGCTTCTTACTCAAAAGCATAAAGATTCCTATGCTACTAATTAATAGTGAGGTGTAAACTAAAGTCATAAACATTTTTAGTCCACCTCCTTTCTAAATTTTAAAAGAGTTAAACATCCAACTATTGTTGCCAAGAGTAGTATTGATGATAGCTCAAGGACAAATATCCAATCATTGAATAGTGATGAACTTATTTTCTGAGCAGATGTAACTTCACTTAAATTAAAGTTTGCTTCTAAATTTACAAAAGTTTCTGAAGTTGATATTAAATAGCTTGTGGTTAGGAAGAAAAAGAAAGCTATTAATACTGCCGTAACAGGCCTATGAAAGGTTTCACCNAGATCGTTATAATCCCAATCTCCAGTAAGAAAAATTGAAAAAAGAAATAAAATTAATGTTCCACCTGTATAAAGGAGAATCTGTATTACTCCTAATAAGTTTGATCCAACCAACATAAAAATAAAAGCAATTATAAAAAGAGTTATACCAAAAAAGAACGTAGAACGGATAATCTTAGAACTAAGGCAGGTAGTTAATGCTGTTCCTATTGCAAGAATGCAAAATATGCTTACTAGTATTTCAATCATTTCTTCTCTCCTAAGTTTGGAGTATGACTTTCTTGCAATATGCTACCCTTAGCCCAAGACTCCTCATACTTTTCAGCATTTCTCATCATCTTGGTCTTAGTTAAGAAAAAATCACTTCTAGATGTTGAAGGTTTTGCCGCTTCCTTCATCATTATAATTGCATCAACTGGGCAAACTTGAACACAAAGCTCACATTGGATACAGCTTTGAAGGTCTAAATTAAACTTTTTAGCCCACCCTCTACCATCTCTCTTCTCAATATCAATCTCGATAATTTGGGAAGGACAAATTTTTTCACATAACTTACATGCGATACAGTTCTCCTCACCAGTTTCTTCATTTGATGTAAGTCCAAAAGTGCCAATTCTTAGCTTGTCAGGGAAGACTCTACTTTCCTCAGGGTATTTAATCGTAACAGCCGGTTTAGTTACGTTACTCAAAGTAAAGAAAAGATTTCTATATATATTTTTAACAATTTTTATCAATTTCATATCAATTAAAATCCATATAATATTTTACTAAGCAAGCTAGTAATAACCCCGTAAACGATAATGGTATTAGTTTTATCCAGTTAAACTTTAACAATTGGTCAATCCTAATCCTGAAGAAACTCCACCTTATAAATAATATTAAGGTGAAGAAAAGCAAAGCTTTTATAACTATCATTATATTTCCGGAAAAG
This sequence comes from bacterium, assembly GCA_002701865.2. GTDB lineage: Bacteria > Desulfobacterota_D > UBA1144 > UBA1144 > UBA1144 > TMED58. Next base: position 13,188 of record NZWH02000002.1, read on the forward strand.
AAAGGCCCATTTGATCCGCCAAAGAAAATTATTGAACCCAGAACACAGATTCCAAAAAGGTGAACATATTCAGCTAAATAGAATAAAGCAAATTTAATACCAGAATACTCAGTTGTATAACCAGATATAAGCTCAGACTCAGCCTCTGATAAATCAAATGGAATCCTGTTCCCCTCAGCTAATGCGGAGATCATAAAAATAATAAAGCTAACTTGACCAAGAATAGGATAAAATATTATCCAAACATCTTCTTGGAATCTTATAATTTCACCAAAGCTAAGGCTTCCTATTAAAATGCAAGGGATAAGTAGTGATATTATTAGTGGAATTTCATAGGAAATTATTTGAGCAGTCATTCTTAGAACTGATATCAGTGCATATTTATTATTAGATGACCATCCTGCAACAAAAATGCCAATTATTATCAATGAACTAATTGCAATAAAGAGCATCAAACTAAGGTCAACATTTAGCATAGGATTTTCAAAATAAAAAGGAAGAAGAGCAAAAGATGCAAGGCTAACTACCATTATCCAAATAGGACCAAAATTGAAAAGTAGTGAGTCAGAATTTTTTGGTATTGCGTCATCTTTAGTCATTAGTTTTAGCGCATCTGCAAGTGGTTGAAGCCAACCATGAGGATAGCCTACACTGTAAGGCCCGACTCTTGATTGCATTTTAGCCGCAACTTTTCTTTCAAGCCATACTAAATAGGCAACAATAAGAATTAAAATTGAAATAGTTTTGAATATTGGTGTAGCAAAAATGATAAATGAATCTAGCATTATCTATCAACATCCCCAAAAACCGGATCTAATGAACCCAGTATTACTACAGAATCTGCAATAAATGTTCCAGGCAAAAGTTTCTCTACCAACGAAAGATTTGAAAAAGATGGAGCTCTGATTTTCATTCTGTATGGGATAGCAGTACCATCAGAAACAATAAAAAATCCAAGCTCTCCTCTAGGAGATTCAATAGAAAAATATGAGGACCCTTTGGGGGGCCTAGTTAATTTCGGGCTTTTTAATGGTTTACGTGAATGAATATCTCCAGATGGAATCCCTTCAATTATCTGCTCAACAATTCTGAGTGATTCTATATTTTCCTTCATTCTGACAATTGTTCTGTCGTAAGCATCACCATTTGTTCCTAGGGGGATATTGAAATCAAATTCCGAATAGCATTCGTAAGGCTTATTCTTTCTTACATCAAAATTAATACCTGAACCACGAACTATCGGTCCTGATCCACCAGATTCTTCGGCAAGTTCTTTTGATATGATTCCAATATTTTGAGTTCTTTTCATAAATATTTCATCTTTTGAAATCATATTAGCGTAGTCCTCAAGGACCGGTCTTAATTCTTTAACTAGTTTTCTTATTTTATTTATTGATTCGGTTTTTACATCATATCTGACACCGCCAATTTGATTCATGTTGGTATGAAATCTTGTACCTGTAAGATCTTCCATGACATCAAGGATTTTCTCTCTTTCTCTGAAACAATAAAGAAAAAGACTGGCTCCTCCACCAAGTGCTCCACCCAAATCCAATCCATATGTACCAAGAGCTACCAAATGAGAGCTTATTCTTTGTAGTTCTGCAACTAAGACTCTTATATATGATGATTTTCTAGAAACTTCAATTTCACAAATTTTTTCTACAGCATTTATAAAACCAAGAGAATTTGAAGTAGGTGAGAGGTAGTCATCTCTTTCAAGCACAGGCGGTAACTGATCATAGGTAAGTTTTTCAGATAATTTTTCTACTCCACGATGCAAATATCCTAGAAAAGATTCAATTTTATTTATTCTTTCTCCTTGAAGATACAACTTAAGTCTAAAAACACCATGAGTCGAAGGATGTTGGGGACCCATATTGACAGCTAAATCACCAAAGTCTTTTTCTATAATTCGGTCTTCCATTTTTCGTATTCCTTCCGTGTAGGGCGATATGGGTAAAAATGAGCATCCATTACGTACTCTTTTCTTAGTGGGTGCCCAATCCATTCATCAGGCATCATTATTCTTTTTAAATTAGGGTGTCCATTAAAGCTTATTCCAAATAAATCAAAAACCTCTCTTTCCTGCCAATCGGCTCCAGAGTAGATATCTGACAGTGAGTCTATTGTTAAGTCTTCACCAAGCTCTATATTAAATTCAATGTCTTTATTTTCAGTGTTATTTCCTAGCAAGTATGTTAAGACAATATTTGAATCGAAATCAGTGGCGGTTATAAATTTTAAGTATGTAAAACCATCATCTTTAAGTTTTTGTGAGAAATCTAGAATTTCTCTTTTATTAATAAACTTTGATTCTATTACATTCTTGGACTTTTTTATTGGTTTAGTAACTTCTAGAGGTGAGAGAGTCTTATCCTGAGTTGGAGGAGAACTGTTAAAGGTTGGAGAGGTCTCCCCTTTTGCTATAATTTTTTGGAGCTCTAATATTCCATCGATAAAAGCCTCNGGGGTAGGAGGACATCCAGGTACATATACATCAACTGGAATTACCCAATCCACTCCAGGAACGACGCTATATATATGTCTATAATGATCACCCGAAATAGCACAGCTACCTGCAGCAATGACCCATTTAGGACCTGCCATTTGATCATAGAGTGTTTTTATTCTCTCTGCCATCTTAACTGTTACGGTCCCAGCAACTATCATTAAGTCTGCTTGACGTGGAGAAGCACGAGTAATCATTCCCAAGCGATCTAAATCATATCTTGAGGAGAAAGTAGCCATCATTTCTATTGCGCAACATGCTAAACCAAAGGAAAGGGGCCAAAGACTTGATTTTTGTGCCCAATTAAAGAGATCTTCAGTACTAGATATAAACAAATTTGCCCCAGGAAGCTTCATAAAGGTGCCTATATCTTTTAATGATTTATTTACATTTCCCATTCAAGATATCCTTTTTTATATGCATAAATCCATCCAATAAATAAAATTATCAAGAATGTTATAAATGAAAAGTACGACCCTTGTGTTGGCTCAGCAAGATTTAATATCCAAGGAAATATAAAGACGAGTTCAATATCAAACAGTATAAAAATTAAAGCAATTTTGAAATATGAAATAGGAATTCTTTTCCATGAAGTTTCAATGCTAGGTTCTCCGCATTCATAAATTGAACTTGAAACATTTTCTTTTTTACCCAATATAAATCTAATGATTTTTGAAGTTAAAATCATTAAAATTGGCAATGAAATTAATGCCAAGAAAACTATAATAAAAAAAGGATATTCTGCCATGCTCTACGACTTATATTTTTAACTAATTATTAGTTAAAAGCAATTATAAAATAGGTTTTTTTAACCACCTAATTGTTTGCTAATTATGAGGTTATAAACAAAATCTATAGTATTGTTAATTTCATCAAAAAAATTATCAATTAGCTCTTTGTGATCTTTTGAGTTAATGCTAGCAGATTCATTAATCTTGCTGCATAAAATTTCATTATTAGCTTTAATTCTAGTGATTATTTCATCTAAATCTTCAGCTGACATTGAGTTTATAAGTGCAGTATCTTGTATATCTATCTTTAATCTCTTTATTTCGTTATTTATTAGGGGAATTGAAGACGAAATAATCTCAGGATAATCATTAAAGCTCCTTTTGAATATATCTATAATAATATTTTGATTACTCATCTTTAAATTTATGGATATTTAAGATTCCTGCTGTTAATAATTTTATTGTAGAGGTAACGTCTTTAAGAAGACAAACCGAGCTTGGACTGTGCAGATACCTAACAGGAACTGATAGAACAGTAGCCTTAGAGCCCTTACCTGTAACCTGAAAGGCTGTAGCATTAGTACCCCCAGCATTTTTTGCAGTCAATTGAAAATTTATTTTTTTCTTATTTGCGGTATCTTGTAAATAATTGTTAAAGCCCCTATCAGCAATTAAATATTTATCAGAAATTCTTATCTCTGGACCGTTACCCAGGTGTGCTAGCTTCTTGTGGGTTGGTATGCCAGGCAAGTCGTTTGATACAGTGCCTTCGAGAGCTATCGAAAAATCTGGATTAACATTAGAGTTGATAATTCTCGCTCCTCTTAGTCCCATTTCTTCTTGAACTGATGCAGATACGTAAAGATTACATTTCAAACTTTTTTTATTAATTTTTTTAATTGTTTCCAATAGAACATATAGGCCAATTCTATCATCTAAAGATTTTGAAAGAATCCTGTCATTGTCAATTACGCAATCTGTTGAAAATGTAACTTGATCGCCAATCTTAATAAGCGCCCGTGTCTTCTTCGCACTAATCCCGGTATCAATTAGGCAATCTTCGACGGGTGTTGCTCCAGTTGCGGCTTTATCTGATATGTGTGGTGGAATCGCTGCAACAGTAGCCTCTATTTGAGTCTTACCCCATATAGTTAATCTTTGGCCATAAAATAATTTTGGGTCAATTCCACCAAGCGGTATAACTCTTAACATTCCATTTTCTTCAATATGTGAAACAATAAATCCCACCTCATCCATGTGAGCATCAACAAGAATTGTAGGAGCGTTAGGAATTGTCTTATTGACCTGGAAAATTAAATTACCCATAGAATCTTTAATATAGCTTGTACATGAGTTTTCAATTTCTCTGATTACTATTTTAGATATTTCATCTTCGCAGCCAGGAACTCCAGGCGTATTACATAACTCTTTAATTAATTCGTTACTCATGACTATTATTATATATAAAATATCAGACAATGAGAAAATACTTTTTTTTTGATAAAAATAAAAAAATCAGTTTAAATATTAGTATGAACACACCACTAAATAATAATATTAATGAATACCTCGTTTGCTCAGAATGCCAAAAAGAGTTTGAATCTGGTATGACAGATTTTGGCACTATGAAGGAATACTCTAAGATAGATGCCGGTTTTACTGATTTTGGTTTTCAAGTTTGGTGTAGAAGGCACGATCATAATGTTTGTCATATTAATTTTGAGGGCAACGACCTTAGCACTGATTTAAGATGTATAGTTGCTTCTTCAGATTAGCTAATCACTTTTAGCCTGAATATTCAACAAAGTTTCTAGAAGTTTCATATAGACAAATTTTCAAAGAGAACTTTTCATCTATTTTTTTTCTAAGAATATTCCATATAATAATTGCTATGTTTTCTGCAGTTGGGTTTAAATTCTTGAACTCTTTGGTATCTAGATTTAAATTTTTATGGTCAAATCTTGATTCAATCTCAATTTCGATTAATGTACTTAATTCCTTCATATCAATCAAATAACCTGATTCTTCATCAAGCTCACCAGAAACTGTGACATCTAAATCGTAATTATGACCATGATAATTTTCATTATTACAAAGACCAAAAAATTCTCGATTTTTTTCCACCGACCATTTGGGATTATTTAGCCGATGTGCGGCATTAAAGTGAGATTTTCTAGTTACTGATATCATTTTTATCTCTGAAGTAGCTCAATTTTATAACCATCGGGATCCTCAATAAAAGCTAGTATAGACTTACTTCCTTTCATCGGCCCTGGTTCTCTAATTATTTTACCACCTTTTTTTCTTATTTCTTCACAAATTGCATAAATATCTTCAACTCCTATTGCGATATGTCCAAAATATGTACCCATTACGTATTTATCTACCCCCCAATTATAAGTTAACTCTAGAAATGGCTCTTTATCTTCAATATCGAAGGAAAGAAAAGCCAATGTGAATTTACCATCGGGATAGTCACTTTTTCTAATTAGTTTTAGATTTAGTATCTCTACATAGAATGAAATTGATTCATCAAGATTAGTAACTCTGATCATAGTGTGAAGGAATTTCATTATATAAATTTTAATTTACACTTCTTATTAAGTAAAGTTATAAAATGAAAGAGTCTTTANTAATAAAGCATTTAGGAAAGTCATTTAATGAAGTTAGNATNTTTTCTAATATTAGTTTTAATCTATCGCCAGGATCTGTTGTAAGCCTAGAAGGAATNAATGGGTCAGGTAAAACAACATTAATGAAGATTATTGGCTCACAAATTTTGGATTATAGTGGAGAGNTNTTATTAGGAAATAAGAATATTAAGGATTATGGCTCCGACTTGTTCAGCAATATTTATTATTTATCTCCNTTTCCAAATTTATATGAATATCTTACTTTAAATGAAAANATAAGNTTTTTNTCAAATTTAAATGATATTCAANATATTCAAAGTACNAACTCTTTGATTAGTAGTTTTAATTTAGANAAATATGCTTTAAAGAAGGTGCATGAGCTTTCGGATGGAACTAAAAAGAAAATTTCAATTTTAATTTCTTTTCTGGTCAGCCCGGANTTCTTCNTATTGGATGAACCATATACTTATCTTGATAGTCACTCAATAAAAATACTTAATAATCTCATAGAGCAGTCTTCNAAAAAAGGAAAGTCNTTTTTGATAGCAGATAATTCANCAGGAATATTAAATTTTACAGGATCNGTGNGGTTATAAAGTTTGAAAAATTTTTTCAAAATATTTATNTTAATTNTAAAAAAAGATATTTTAGTCGAGACAAGAGAGAANCTCAATTTGGTATATCTTTTAATTCTATCGCCAACACTTTCTCTTATAGCTTTTGTTTTTATTGGGTCNGANAATCCNACAGCTCTATTCTTCTTTACTTCTTTNATTGTTGCACTNTTNGCAAATCAGAGAGTTTCCAGGCAAGAAGTTTCTTTGGGGGGNGACTTGATACTTATTTCAGCTCCATGTGACTTATCTATAGTGTGCTTTTCTAAGATTTTATTTTTTATATTAATAAATATTTTTATTAATTTTATTGTTTTTATAACNTTATCGCTTATTTCGGAAGATATTTTTTTAAATAGTATAAATTTTCTNACATTATGNTTTCTTTTTTCANTAGGAATTTCATCTATTCTATCTACTTTTTCTTTAATGCTAGAGAGAATAAAAGGTGAAGGTCATTTTATGTTCATGCTAATTTATCCTCTAATCCTACCTTTTTTGCTTCTCAGTTATAATTCGATACCTTTAATTGATTTATATGGAGGNGAGAGCTTCTTCTCCTCCTTTTCTTTGCAAGCTTTNATAGCTTTTGATATACTTCTTTTGACTATTTGCCCAATACTTTTCAGTTATTCTATAAGAAGGTGATTTATGTTTTTTTTTCTTAGAAAGTATTCTTTTATTNTTTTTGTGATATTTATGACTTTGAGTCTCTATATGACTTTTCTATACGCTCCNAAAGAAAAAATCATGGGAGATGTGCAACGAATATTTTATTTTCATATGGGNTATGTTCTCGTTTTCACTTTAGCNTTTACAATGAATTTGATATATTCAATCAAGTTTCTNAGGAATAATAAAGAAATTGACTCANAATTAGCTTATATACATGCCGAAATTGGAACACTTTTTACATTTCTTACNTTAGTTTCCGGGATGTTTTGGGCTAAGCCTGTTTGGGGTACTTGGTGGACATCTGACCCTCAATTAACTACAACTTTAATACTTTTCATTCTTTATTTTAGTTATCTTGTTTTTCANAAATTAGCAGNGAGGTCTGGTGTTCCAAGGTACTCNTCAGTTTTTGCAATAATAGCCTTTATTGACTTACCTATTGTNTATATTTCTGTCAGAGTAATGAGAGGAATATCACCGGTTGTCTTTGGTGGNGAGGGTGGTGGNATTTCNAGCGAGATGATGGATACCTTGCTTGTAACTTTTGCAGCTTTTTTCTTTTTTTACTTATATTTGTTGGACTTAAGAATTAAGCTAGATAAAATATAATTCGAAGTTAATATAATTNTCATGAACTTTGTTATTGATTCTTTAGAATATCTTTTTTATTCCCAGTTAGCTTTCTGGGNAATAATGTTAATTTATCTCGCTTATATTTCACGAAAGCTGAATGGTAAAGATTGATGTCNTCACCTAAGAAAAAAATTAAAATATTTGTAATTGTTCTACTTNTATTTTTTTCTTTTCTTATATTNAAAGCTGTGGAGTCCTCACTAGTATATTACNTAACTGTTACNGAAGCCCTCGAAGCAAAGTCNCAAAGTCAGCTTAAGAGGTTAAGAGTCTCTGGAATAGTTGAGAAAGGGTCAATNAAGAAAAATCTTGATGGCTCTATAGATTTCAATATCACTGATTTTAACAAGATAATACATGTCCAGTATAAAGGCGAAATTCCTGATATATTTAAAGATGAAATTGAAGCTGTTGTGGAAGGTAATTTGGTAAATAAAACATTTATTGCAAATAAACTTTTTGCTAAATGTCCCACAAAATATGAGGACGAACCTATATCAAACAACAAGGTAAGCCTTGCTAAATAATATTGGAGAAACATTACTTTTTATTTCTTTTCTATGTGGTCTTGTAGGAATAGGATCCTTCTCTCTAGGCGCACTAAAGAAGGACGATGCTCTTGTGGCAGTTGGTGAGCGTTCAATAGTCGTAATTTTTTCCCTACTAACCTCAGGAGTCCTTTTATTGATCTATCTCTTAGCAACCAAGGATTACTCTAATGCATATGTAGCCAAAAATGTGAGTAACGATTTATCTTTTATTTATTCTATTGCTTCGTTGTGGGCAGGACAAGAGGGATCACTTCTATTGTGGTCCTGGATACTTTCAACTTATACTTTAGCTCTTAAATACAGCAAGCCTTATAAGACTCTCTTATGTTCAACTCAAGGTATTACGCTTTTTATTCTAACTTTCTTTGTTTTCTTAATAGTCTTTATAGAGAGTCCTTTTGAAGTTTTAAAAGATGTTCCTATTAATGGTAGAGGTCTGAACCCTATCTTGCAAAATTTTTATATGGCTATTCATCCACTTACCCTATACGTTGGATACATAGCTTTAACTATTCCATTTGCATTTGCCCTTGGCTCTATATTGTCGAAAGATAAAACTGATAATTGGGTTACTAGGTCTAAAAAATGGACTTATTTTAGTTGGATTTTTCTTTCTACAGGACTCTTACTTGGCTCTAGGTGGGCTTACCTAGAATTAGGGTGGGGTGGATATTGGGCATGGGACCCTGTTGAGAATGTCGCTCTAATGCCATGGTTAGCTTTAACTGCCTTTCTACATTCATCAATGGCTCAAGAAATGCGAAGTTTATTGAGGAGATGGAATATATGTCTTATTTTTCTTGCATTTTTTCTTTCAATCTTTGGAACATTCATTACTAGAAGTGGCTTGATATCGTCAGTACATTCCTTTGCTCAATCCAGTATTGGACCTTATTTTATTGTATTTATTATCTTTATCGTTTTGTTTTCCCTATTTATATATCAGAAAAATAAAAAAATTATTTCGTCTGAAGAGGATATTGTTTCTCTTTTATCAAAAGAAAACTTCTTAATTTTTAATAATATATTCTTTCTAATAATAACCCTGACAGTTTTCCTAGGAACGGTTTTTCCTATTATTTCCGAGGCAATTACCGGAGAGAAGATACTTGTTGGACCTACTTTCTATGATCTTGTGAATTTTCCTAATGTATTACTTTTGATGTCTTTAATGTCTGTAGCACCAATAATTCCATGGAAAAGTGCTAAATTAATTACTCTTTTAAATTATATCCTTAAACCAATATTGGTTTCAGCAGCGCTCACTATTTTGTTTGGTTTTATATTTAGCAGCATCAAAGTCCTATTAGTATTATTTCTTTCTTCTTTTGTAACAATTGTTATTCTCCAGGATTTATTTATTGATTTTAAGATGCAACTTTCTAGAGGGTTAAGGTTTAATGAAATACTAGATAAGAAATCAAGACGATATTGTGCCTTCTTAATACACTTCGGGATTATCCTACTTATTGTGGGCATTACTTTGTCTTCTGTTTATGGAACTAAATCAGATTTTATATTATCAAAAGGTGAGAGCTCTGTAATTAGCAAGTATAAAATTGAGTTAGTCGACACTTATAGGAAGGAAAGTGAGGCAAAAAGTATTTTGGGTGCCAAATTGATACTTTTTGATCAAGGTAAAGCCTTTACTTTATTTCCTGAGCAAAACATATACAAATATGAAGGAAATAGAAGTATTAACAAAGAGACTGAAGTGGCGATCTATAATACCTTGAGAAAGGATTACTATATTATTCTAATAGATGAACTAGAGGATGGAAGATTTAACTTTAAAATGTACATTAATCCATGGGTATCACTTTTATGGATTGGAAGTTTAATATCAATATTTGGTGGAATAGTTATCATAATGAAGAGGAAAAAATAATGTTAGAGACAGTATCAACTATTTTAATAACCCTAATATCTCTTATCTATGTTTTTTATCCATTAATTCAATTAAACTCAGAAATTAAAAAAGTAGATTGGGAGGATTAAATCTATGAGATTTATCCTTTTCCTTCTGCTATATTTAGCTCCTTTTACTGCAATAAGCATAGAAGAGGACCTCAACTCCTTAGAGAACCTTTTTGTGGAAAAAAGATGTATTACATGTCATGTTGTTGGTCGAGGAAAGTTTGTTGGACCAGACTTATATGATGTACTAAGCAAGTACTCTGAAGAGGATATACTCCAATGGATTCAGAACCCTCAAGCAATTTACAAAAAGTATTCTAAAATGCCAATTAATGATGGTTATCCACCTATGCCTTATATGAATGTAGACAGTTCTGAAGCAAAAAGGCTTCTGGAATATTTAAAAAGAACAAAGGGCCTGGTTAGAAAAAATTCTAGAGTAAAAATATCAGGAACCATTAAGAATTTTAGTGAAAATAAACTTTTAGACTCCCAAGAAGTTCAGCTTGAATTCGTAATGGCAGACAAGGTAAAGAATACTGAAAAACAAATTACAAATAATGGGAATTTTATTTTTAATAATTTAATTGGGAATATAGCCTATAGAATAAAAATTTTTTATGATGGAATAGAGTACTCTACAGATAAATTCTATTTCTTACCTAGAGAAAATAATAAATCTGTTGATTTAATTGTTTATGATTCAACACAAAAGATTAAGAATTTAAAGGTCAACTCATCTCATTTAATAATTAGCTATGACGAAGATTCTGAGTCTATAGTTATTGCTGAAATTATAAATGTTGAGAACCAATCTAGAAATATATTTGTAGGGACTAATAACTTCTCTGAGAAAATCAGAAAAATAAATTCATATGCCTTGTTCCCTGGAATTGAAAATTTAGGCTTTCCTCACAGAAGTAAGGAAACATTTATAGTTTCTCAGGAAAATGTTATTGATACACTCCCTATGCCACCTGGAAACAGAAGAATCGTTTTAACTTACGCAAAGCAATTAAACTTCTTCTCCACTACTATCTCCAAGGTTTTTTTAAATGATATATCAAGCCTGACTATAATTGTTCCAGAAAATAAATTATCTTTCACTTTAGACGGACTAGAATATATTAGAAAAGAAGCAGGTATAAAAGAGTTAGAAGATGATCAGTATAGTACTTATTCCATTAGTGACATAACCAAAGGTCAAGAGATAAAGCTAACATTTAGAAAATATGATCTTTTCTTTAATACAAAGAGTGTGATAGGGATTATATTTATACTCTTTATGTTAGGAATATTTTTATATAAAAGATTTAAAAAAACTTAGAAGAATTATAAAATTTTTTTATGTCTACAACCCAAGATAATTTAAAATGGGAATCAAGATATAAGCTTCTTGAAGAATTTAAAGATGTTAATGGACCAAGAAATTTCCGCTTTAAAGACAAGAGGTTGGGCATCTGGTGCAGCAGGCAAAGAGTTTTAAGAAGAAAAGGTAAGATGAGCGAGGAAAGGATAAAGAAGCTGGAAAAACTAGGTTTTATATGGTAAAAATGATTAAAATAGTAAAGTAGGGGTTTGTATTTTTTATTAAAGATATGTCCAGATTTACAAATGAAATTAGTTTAAAAACCTTGACAAAGAAACTTGTTTATATTATTATCGAATAAGACTGGAGATTATTATTATGAAAAGACAGAAACAAAGTTCAAAAGCCGAATATCTCAAAAAATATGATAAGTCCATGCAACCTCTATCATCTTTAGGTAGTGGGTTGGTTGGGAAGGCTTTATTGGTGCTCCTATTTATTGCTATATTAATCTTTGTGATCAATTGAACTTTAGGATTAATATTTAGGAGCTACAGATCAACTTTGTAATACCAATGCTTAAAATAAGAGCTGTGCTCGACCTTAGAACAGTATCACCAAGTGACAAGTCTATAAATTCATTTTCATTTGCTAATGTTATTTCATCGTGAGTAAACCCTCCTTCTGGTCCAATTATTATTGAGACGTCTTTGATAGGCTCAAAAAGTTTCTTAGTAATTTTATTTTTGCTATTTTCATAAAAAATAATCTTTAGAGCTGAATTATTTTTACCAAATATATCTTGATACCCGATAGGTTCAGAAATCTTCATCAAATCAGTTCTTCCACATTGTTTTGTTGCTGTCTTAATTATCTCAAGCCATCTTTTTTTTATTTCTTTTGACCTTTTTATAGTTCTCGCTGATATAACAGGAATAAATTCTTTTACACCAAGTTCAACAGACTTTTCTATAATTTCCTCTATAGATTTACCCCTCGGAATAGATTGATAGACCTTAATGTTGGGCTCATTTGTATTTTTTTTGGGACGTAGGTATTGGACTTGAACAAGCATAAAAGTTTTTTTTATCTCAAGTATCTTGCAGAAAAATTCATTTTCGTCTATATCAAAAATTAATATATCATCATCGACTCTATGTTTTAAGACTACAATGCAGTGATGAAAGTTCTCACCTTCAACTCTTATTTCTTGGTCTTTTTTTATTTTTTTGTCTATAAAGAATCTGTTCATTTTTTATTATATTTTACAATTTCACCTAGAAGATTATCAATAGTGAATTTCTTGCATACCAGATGTGCTTTGATTCCATATGTGAGAAGTCTTTTAGCAGTTATGGGACCTATAGCTACAAACTTAGTTTTCCTACTTAGTTTTACTTTCTTTGGGGTTATGTATTTAAAGAAGTTGTCAACTGTTGAGGAGCTCGTAAAAGTTATAAAATCTATTTCCACTCCATTCATCTTAGCCTGAATATCTTTTTTATCTTGATTTGAAGGGAGTACAGTATCGTAGATTTTAAGTTCCTTAACAGTGTTACCAGTTTTCTTTAACCCCTCAACCAGAGTATCCCTTGCAATGGATGCTCTTGGAATAAATATTTTAGATTTATTAACCTTTAATTTTTTAAAGGAGCTTAATAGCCCCTCCGCTGTGAATATATTTGGAGTTAGATCAACTTTTAAGTTTAACTTTTTCACTGCTCTTCCGGTCTCGGAACCAATAACAGCTATCTTTAAATCTCCAAGTTTCCTTATATCGGTATGTGATTTAATAAATTCATTAAAGAATATCTCAACGCCATTAACACTTGTGAAAACAAGCCATTCGTAGCTATTAATATCTTTTAGATTTAGCTTGATAAGATTTGAAGGTTTAGGTTTTATTTCTATTGTTGGTATCTCTATAGGGTTTCCACCCAGTTCGATTATTTNTTTTGTTAATACACTTGCGTTCTTCCTTGCCCTCGTGACAATAATATTTTTTCCAAATAAAGGTTTCTTTTCAAACCAATTTAGCTTTGATCTCATTTTGCAGATGGCCCCAATTATTATTATTGAAGGTGACTTAATATTATTAATTTTAATTATCTCAAAAATATTCTCAAAGTTTCCAACTACAGTTTTCTGGTTAGAATATGTACCCCAGTTTATTGCTGCAATAGGAGTTTTTTTAGACATACCATTTTGAATTAAGCGATTAATATTTTTTTTNAGATTTTTTGTTCCCATTAAAAAAATAATTGATTTCATTTTTGACAGTGCAACCCAATCAATNGAAGACTTATCTTTTTCAGGATCTTCNTGACCTGTAACAATTGCTAAAGTACTTGTTAGTTCTCTATGAGTCACAGGTATACCTGCATATGCTGGAACTGCGATTGCAGATGTAACTCCCGGGACTACTTCAAAATCAATCTTATTCTTTTTAAGCTCTTCTGCTTCCTCTCCACCACGTCCAAATAAAAAAGGGTCNCCACCTTTCAATCTGACTATCTTTTTATATCCCATTTTTGCTAGTAGGANAAGTTTCTTATTAGTTTGTTTTTGACTTAATGCCTTAAATCCTAGCCTCTTGCCTGCGTTTATAAGTTTACAGNCCTTTTTTGNCAGCGTAAGAAAGTAGGGATTGCTTAAGTAATCGTAAACAATAACATCTGCTTCTTTTATTAATTCTAAACCTTTCACTGTTAATAGTCCCGGATCTCCTGGACCAGCACCTACAAGATATACACAACTTTTCATTAATAGAAAGAAAACCAAAAACCACTAAAAAGTCAATTGATTTATATCAGTTACAATTATGAAATGAGTAAAGACTTTAAAATTGAGACACCATTTAAGCCNAATGGTGATCAGCCAGAAGCAATCTCGAAATTAACCAAGAATTTAAAACATGGAGTTAAAGAACAAACTTTACTCGGTGTGACAGGGAGTGGTAAAACTTTTACAATTGCAAATGTAATAGAAAATATTAANAGACCTACTGTTGTAATGGCTCATAACAAGACCTTGGCTGCTCAATTATATGAAGAATTCAGGCAAATTTTNCCAAACAATGCTGTGCATTATTTTGTTAGNTATTACGATTATTATCAACCTGAAGCATANATACCTTCATCTAATACTTATATTGCTAAAGATTCACAGATTAATGACCATATTGANCAACTTAGGCATGCNGCCACAAGTGCACTTTTTAACAGAAGAGACGTTATTATAGTTTCTAGTGTTTCATGTATCTATGGAATAGGGTCACCAAAAGATTATTTTAATATGGCNATTGAATTAAAGACNAAAGNTAGTCTCAATAGAGAGGATTTGCTCTCTGATTTGGTCAAAGTTCAGTATACACGTTCCAGGTTTGAATTAACCAGGGGGAGTTTTCGNGCGATTGGAAATAATGTTGATATCATCCCTTCTAATTATGAAGATAAAGCCGTAAAAGTAAGATTTGAGGAAAATTTNATTTCAGACTTATATGAGATTGATCCNCTTAANGGGGAGATNATTGAGGAGNTAGATANCATAATTATTTTTCCAAGTAGCCACTATGTAGTTGAAAAGATGACCACAGAGAAAGCTATCAAATCCATAGANNAAGAACTGAANGAACAGGTCGGCTNTCTTAGGAGTCAAGGCAAGTTAGATGAAATGAAAAGAATTCAAGAAAGAACAGCAAAGGATTTNGAGCTTATGGAAATNATGGGATTTTGCCCAGGTGTTGAAAATTATTCACGACACTTNGATCAAAGATCTAAGGGGGAGCCTCCATGTACTCTTATAGANTACTTCCCTGATGATTTTCTTTTAGTTNTAGATGAAAGTCATCAGACTGTGCCTCAGATAAGAGGTATGTATGCTGGAGATAGGAGCAGAAAACAGACNTTAGTNGACCATGGATTTAGATTACCTTCTGCATTAGACAACAGGCCACTTAACATAGAAGAATTTGAAAAAAAGATTAATCAAATAATATATGTTTCTGCAACACCGGCAGAATATGAAAAAATTAAAAGTAAGAAANATATTGTTGAGCAAATTATTCGTCCCACGGGTCTTATTGACCCNGTTATAGAAGTAAGACCAGCAAAAAANCAGATTGANGATTTATTTTTAGAGATTAATAAAACTATTGAAAATAATGAAAAGATCTTAGTAACGACTCTTACAAAGAAAATGGCNGAAGAAATTAGTTCATTTTTTAAAGGTAAAGGTGTAAGAATTGAATATATGCATTCTGACATAAAGACATTGGAGAGAGTGGAGATTCTTAAGAAACTTAGAAATGATGAATTTGATGTTCTAGTCGGAATAAATTTACTTAGAGANGGGTTAGATCTACCTGAAGTTTCTTTAGTTGCAATTTTAGACGCAGATAAAGAAGGATATCTTAGGTCCCAAACTTCACTTATTCAGACTTTTGGAAGAGCTGCTAGNAACATTCATGGAAAAGTAATTATGTATGCAGATGAAATAACTAATTCAATGCAAGCTGCAATGAAAGAGTCGAATAGGCGAAGGACTCTTCAATCTGAATATAATAAGAAAAATAATATCAGTCCTAAGTCAATTATTAAGGAAAAAGATTCTAATATTTCATCAATATATAATATTGATTATAATCAAGAAATTCTCCCTGATGACTTAAATATTCTCCCTCATAAGATTTCGAAAGAAATAGAAAAACTTAGAAAAGAAATGAGGTTATTATCTGAAGAGCTAAAGTTTGAAGAAGCTGGACTGGTTAGAGATAAAATTAAAATACTTAAAAAAATGGAACTTGCACATATTGGAGAGATTGCATAATACATCTTAAATGTTATGCTTTTTCTNTTATCTAAGGATAATTAATGTTTTTTTTGAAGCGGGCTTGTCCCGCTTCTTTTGTTTGAAGGTATTTTTTGGAAAAAGNGAGTTTAGAAAAAGTTACTTCTTTTATTAAAATTATATGNTCGACTAGTGAATTCGATTTGATTGATATTGAACACTCAAAGACTTCTAATTCTGCAAAGCTTGTCATTTTTATAGACAAAGATGGTGGTGTTANTTTAGATGATTGTATTGATTTTAATGAATTNATTCACGAAGCTGGTGGTCTAGATGATTTGATAGACTCTAGCTATACACTCGAGGTTTCTTCACCTGGACCTAAAAGACCTTTGAAAGTTTTATCTGACTATGTAAGATTCAAGGGAANGAAGGTTAAGGTTANACTTTCAAGTATCGACACNCTTAGTTCAAAGAAAGTGTTTGTTGGTACAATCGAGGATNTANTTGGAGATAAGATAAGNATTAATGATAGTGGAAAAATATTTGTTATTAATTTTGAAAATATTTTGAAAGCTAATTTAAATTTATAGAGGATAAAAATGAATGAAGAACTAGCAAGAGTAATTGATTCAGTTTCCAAAGACAAAGGGATTGANAAAGAAATAATTTTGGAGGCCGTCAATGAGTCTGTTGTTTCTGCTGCACATAAACTNCTTAAGACCGATCCAAGATATAAAGAATTAGAATGTCAGTTTAATGAGTACAACGATATAGAGCTTTTTGAATTCAAGAAAGTTGTTGATGACTTGTTTGATGAAGATATGGAAATATCTATCGAAGAGGCAAGGAAGCTTGATCCAGAAATACAATTAGGAGAAGAAATAGGTATAAAGTTAGACCCAAGTTATACAAGNATTGCGATTCAAAACGCTAGGCAAAAGATTATACAGAAATTAAAAGAGGCTGAAGCNAAAGTTATATATGAGGAGTTTAAATCTCGACAAGGAGAACTTGTTAATGGGATAGTTAGAAGAATTTCTAAAGGTACTATAATTGTAGATATAGGAAGGACTGAGGCAATAATTCCTTATGAACAACANGTTCCAAGAGAATATTTTCAACCAAAGGATAGACTCAGAGCNGTTCTATTGAATATTGAAGAAGACAAGAGGGGNACCAAGCTTATAATATCCAGGGCACATAAAAATTTTGTAGAGTCACTTTTTAAAGCAGAAGTACCTGAGATTGGGGAAGGAATTGTTCAAATAATGGGCATTTCTAGNGATCCAGGTGGTAGAACTAAAATTGCTGTTTCTTCTTCTGATCAAGATATTGACCCAGTTGGTGCTTGTGTNGGNATGAGAGGATCTAGAGTTCAAAATATAATCCAAGAACTGAAAGGTGAAAAGATTGATATAGTTCCATGGTCAGTCGATGTTGCGAGATATGCATGTAATTCATTGTCGCCTGCTAGAGTTAATAAAGTAATTATGGATGATGTNTCAAAAGCAATGGAAGTAATTGTTGATGAAGATCAGTTCTCTTTAACTATTGGAAGGAAAGGNCAGAATGTTAGACTTGCATCTGATTTATTAGGATGGGATATAACTATCAAGACTGATATACAGCTTAGAGAAGAACAGCAAGGGGTAGTTAAGCTTTTATTAACACTTCCTAAAGTTTCTGAAGTTAATGCAAANCTCTTATTTGCTGGAGGATTTCATACATTAGAAGATGTTGCTTTTGGTGAAGTGGATGCAATACAAAAATCTTCAGGAATTACAGATAAAGAAGATGTGGAGAAAATTCAGATTTCTGCAAGAACAGCTTTACAAGAGAAGATAAGGAATGCTCCTGTCGAAGAAATAACTGAAGAAAAGGAAGAAGTATAATTTATGAAAAAAACTAAAATGAAAGTTAAAGAGTTAGCATTAGAAGTTTCTGTNGAAATCAAAGATATNTTGTCTAAATGTAAAGATCTTTCTATCATTGCAAGGAGTTCTTCAAGTAGNATCAAAGATGAAGATGTTGTGAGAATTAAAAATTCATTCGCAAAATCTAAAATAGTTACTAAGACATCTGAAAGAGATACTGTTAAACGAAGTGGAGCAAAGGTAACTATAAGAAGAAAGAAGGCTATCCNAAAAGAAGAGCCCAAAGAAGAGGAAGTTAAGGCAGAAGTTGAAGATCAAAAAATTGATGCTAAAAATTTAGTTGAAGAAAGCAAAGAAGACGAATTAAAAGATGAGAGCATTACCAAGGCTGAACAGCCGTCTGTAAGGGCCGAGGATAGCTCTAGTAAAGCTCCAAATCAACCAGAGAAAAAAGAGAGCCCACCACCGAGTTCAGCGCCAAGTTTTAACGCAAACAAAAAGAAAGACTCTGATAAGTTNAAACCAAAGAAGAAATCAAAAATAAAAGTTTCTAATGAAGTAATAATGGATGATGATGCAATGGATGCTCTTAAAAGTGCTGTAAAAGCAAAGCTTCCAGGAACCAGAAAAGAATTTTTGGTTTCAAATAATTTCCCTAAGAAAAATAGAAATTCAAAAGATTCTCAATCATCTGAACACTCGGAAGATAGTTTAGAAAAAGATGAAGGAAATTCCAAAAAGAAAACAAATAAAATAAAGATTCAAGAAAAGATTTTAGTTACCCTTCTTGCAAGCAAGCTAAAAGTTAAAATAAATGAAGTAATAAAGAAAGCTTCNGCCTTAGGTCTGACTGTAACTTTTAAAGATGAGATTGACTCAGATGAAGCAACAATAATTGCTTCAGAATTTAATTATGATGTAGAGGTAGACTCTTATAATGAGAAATCTGTTTTAAATGAAGGTGTTATTAGAAAAGATTCTGATATTAAAGTTAGGCCTCCAATTATTACAGTAATGGGACATGTTGATCATGGTAAAACATCACTGCTTGATTATATTAGAAAGTCCAAAGTTGCTGACAAAGAGTATGGTGGAATAACCCAGTCAATAGGTGCTTACAGTGTTGATTTTAACGGCAGAGATTTAGTTTTTATAGATACCCCAGGACATTCGGCCTTTTCCTCAATGAGATCACGAGGTGCGAGTCTTACTGATATTGTAATATTAGTTGTTGCCGCAGATGATGGCGTAATGCCGCAGACAATTGAAGCAATTAACCATGCTAAGTCCGCAAATGTTCCTATAATCGTCGCAATAAATAAAATTGACAAACCTGATTCTAATATCGATGTAGTTAAGACCAAATTATCTGAGCACGGACTATCTCCAGAGGATTGGGGAGGAGATACTACTTTTGTTGGTGTTTCTGCTCTTAATGGTGAAGGGATTGATGAGCTTTTAGAGCTTATAAGTCTGCAAGCTGAAGTAATGGAACTAAAAGCTAATTCTGAAATCTTATCTTCAGGATATGTTTTAGAATCTTTCCTTGATAAAGGCCGAGGTGTAGTTGCTACAATAATACCTAAAGAAGGTAAGATTCAGCGGGGAGATACTATTCTTTGTGGGATAAGTTCAGGAAAAGTCAGGGCGCTAATCAATGATAAAGGTGAGCAACTTAAAGTATCAGGGCCTTCTATGCCAATTGAAATTCTAGGCTTAAACACAGTGCCTGATGCAGGGCTTCAGTACCATATTGTAAAAAACGAAAAGATAGCAAAAGAAGTTATNAAGAATAGACAGGATACAATCCAAGAAGAAGCAACCTTCAGTAAGCATACTGTCGATTTAGATTTTATTAACTCTGATCTTCTATTAGGCGCTATAAAAGAGTTACCTATTATTATTAAAGCTGACACCCAAGGATCACTAGACGCGTTAGTTTCAGCTCTATTTAATTTTGAATCTTCAAAGTGTAAGGCAAAATTAGTTCATAGCGCTGTTGGAAATATTAATGAATCGGACTTTGTCCTTGCCGAATCAACTGGGTCAATCATATTAAGTTTTGGAACTGATATGGAACCGAAAGTGAAATCACTTTTAGATAAATCTTCTGTAAGATGTGAAACCTTTAAGATAATATATGAAATTCTAGATAGGATTAAAGAATTACTAGAAGGCCTTCTAGATCCAATTTTAGAAGAAAGAGTTCTTGGTCATGCTGAAATTAAAGAAATATTTAATCTTACAAAACAGGGAAGAGTTGCAGGCTGTATGATAACTGATGGTAAAGCTGTTCGTGGATCTAATATAAGGATTCAACGAGAAGGCGAGGTGATGTTTGAGTCTGAACTTAATTCTCTTAAAAGATTCAAAGATGATGTAAAAGAAGTTGCTAATGGTTTTGAATGCGGTATAGGTTTTGAGAACGATGATGATATTAAGCAGGGAGATATTGTCGAAATTTTTACGTTTGATAAAATTAGCCAAAAGATAGATTTTTAAATGAATAACTCTACTATTGAAGAATTAAAGTTATTAATTTTAAGCAAAAAGAAGGTTTTAATAATTAGCCACTACAATCCAGATGGTGACGCAATAGGCTCTTCTTTTGGTTTAGCTAATTATCTAGAACTAAATAACATAGAATCCCATGTCTACAATAAGCATAAAGTACCCGAATACTTGAGTTTTTTATCTATAAAAAACTTTCATAACTCACTAGAGACTATTCCTAATGATATAGATCTATATATCGCGCTAGATCTCAATGATTTAGAAAGATCGGGTGACCAAATGATGGAATATCTTAAAAATAAAATTTATGAAAAAAATGAGACTCTTATAGTTTTAGATCATCATGAAAACAACAAAATAGAATCAGGTCATTTTATGATAGATACCTCTGCTTCCTCAACTGGAATTATAATTTATAGGATTTTATCAAAATTTGAAAAAAAAATAGATACAAAAACTGCAACATGCTTACTAACAACAATAATTACTGATACTTCTTCGTTTAAGAATTCAAATTCAAATATTGAATCTTTTAAAGTTTCCTCGAATTTGTTTCAATTGGGTGCAGACTTGCAACTAATTAATAAGAATATTTTTAAACTAGGAAATATCAAAAAATTGAAGCTAAGAAATAAGATTCATTCTACTTTGTTGTTTGTAGAGGATTTAAAATTAGCAATTTGTTATGCAACAAATGACTTTTATTCAGATACTGCAACTTCAAAGGAAGATTCGGAAGGTATACCAAACGGATTAATCTTTTATGATGATGTTGAGATAGGAATTTTTATAAGAGAAATTGGAGATGATAAGTGGAAGATAAGTACTAGAACTAATAATTACATAGACCTTTCTATCTTTGCTGGAATTTTTGGTGGTGGGGGACATAAAAATGCATCTGGATTTTCATTTGATGGAAAGCTTGAAAATTTGATTGATAAAATAATAGAAACCCTAAAAAAATGAATGAAATTATCATAGTTGATAAACCTTATGGATTAACATCATCGTATGTTGTTAACAAATTAAAAAAATATTTTGGAGCGTCTAAGGCTGGCCATTCAGGAACATTGGATCCATTGGCTACTGGTGTTCTTGTAGTCTATTTTGATGATATGACAAAAATTATTCCATTTATTGATGAATCAACAAAGAAATATAAAGTAAAAATTTTATTCGGTATTGAGACAGATACCTTAGATATCTCTGGACAGATTTTACGTACTTCGAAGGTTAAAGATTATTCGCAGATTGATTTTCTCGATGTTGTGAAAAATTTTATTGGAGATTACGATTATACCCCTCCAAGCTTTTCCGCTATTAAAATCAAAGGTGTTCCATCGTATAAATATGCAAGACAAGGAAGAAGTCTAGATTTACCAAAGAGGAAGTCGATCATTAAAGATATAGAAGTAATCAATTCTGGAATTTCTATTGTAAATCTAATTGTTAAATCATCTAGGGGAACTTATATTAGAGCTCTAGCTAGGGATATAGGGCAGCATGTTGGCTCTTTTTCAACTGTCTCCAAGTTAGAACGGTTAGAAACTGGTAAGTTTAAAATTGAAGATTCCAATGATTATTATTCCATTTTAGATGGCAAGGAACCNAGCTTTTTTTCTCTGGATAAGCTATTTCCGTTCATAGAAATTGATAATAATGATGTTGATAAAATATCAAAGCAGAAGAATTATAAAAAAGTAGATTTACAAGAATTAATAGATAAGAAGATTCAAAATCCATTTATTGTAATGGTAAATAGTGACACTCCTATTCTTATAACTACTAATAAATTTAATAATAATAAGGAATATGTTTCCTCTGAAATAAAGTTTTTTAGTAAAAAAAATTAAACTTACTTGATTTTATTGAATTATTCATTAATTATTAAGCTATTAAAAATTAAAGAGGTTGTTTTGACTATTAACAAACAAGAGATAATATCTGAATTCGGTAGTAATCCTAAGGATACTGGCTCAACAGCAGTTCAGATTTCTATACTAACAAAAAGAATAGAGGTTCTTACTAAGCATATTCAAGTTATGAAAAAAGATGTTTCTTCAAGAAGAGGTCTTTTGCTTCTCATAGATAAAAGAAGGAAGTTACTTAAGTATATTAAAAATAAAAATAATAGTCAGTATTTAGACTTATTAAATAAGCTAGGTTTAAGAAAATAACATTTAATGACAAATTATAAAAAAATAACTGAAAATATAGAAGGTAAAGATTTTACCTTTGAAACTGGAAAACTTGCTAAACAGGCAGATGGATCAGTATTTGCACAAATTGGAGATACACAAGTCCTTGCCACTGTTGTAAGTTCTCATGATGCAGTTGATGGAGACTTTCTTCCGCTTACTGTTAACTATCAAGAAAAAGCNTTTGCTGCGGGAAAAATACCCGGAGGTTTTTTTAAACGAGAAGGTAGACCAACTGAAGCTGAAACTCTAATATGTAGATTGATAGATAGACCCCTAAGACCTATGTTTCCTAAAGATTACAATTTTCCAACTCAAATTATAATCTCAGTATATTCTGCTGATGATGTAAACCCACCCGATGTGCTAGCTTTAACGGCAGCTTCTGCTGCTTTAACTGTTTCTGATATACCATGGGATGATCCTATAGCAGCTGTTAGGGTAGGAAGAGTGGACGGAAAACTTATTTGCAACCCAAGTTATGAAGAAATAGAAAATGCTGATTTAAACTTTATAGTTGCAGGTAGCTCGGATGCTATATTGATGGTTGAGGGTGGTGCTGATGTTGCACCTGAAGATGACATAATTAATGCGCTTATGTACGGGCATGAACAAATTAAGAAATTAATCGAATTTCAAAAGAAGTTAGCAGCTGAAAATTTAACTAAAAGAGAATTTATTGAGAAAAAAGTTGATGAAACTTTGGTTTCTTCTGTTGACGGTATAGTTTCCAATGATATAGGCGAGGCAGCAACTATTAAATCTAAGCAAGAACGAAGTTCCAGATTTAAGGAAATATATTCTTCAGCTATCCTAAAACTTGAAAATGATGATAATTTTGATGAAAAAGAAGTTAAGTCAATTTTTGACAAAATAAGAAAGAATTCAATTAGAAATATGATGATAAGTAAGAAGACCAGGATTGATGGTAGAGGATTTGAAGATATCAGAGATATATCATCTGAAATTACCCTTTTACCAAGAGCGCATGGCTCAGCTGTTTTCACTAGAGGCGAAACTCAAGCACTTGTGGCAGTTACTTTAGGAAGCAAAGAAGATCAACAAAGAGTTGACTCGTTAATTGGTGAAGAAAAAAAACCATTCATGCTTCATTACAATTTCCCACCATTTAGTGTTGGTGAAGTTTCAATGAGACTTGGCACTGGAAGAAGAGAAATTGGTCATGGTGAATTAGCTAAAAGAGCAGTTAAGGCAGTTCTTCCCGGAGCTGAGGACTTCCCCTATACAATTAGGATTGTTTCAGATGTTCTTGAGTCAAATGGATCATCCTCTATGGCTACTGTTTGTGGCTCCTCACTCTCATTAATGGATGCCGGTGTTCCTATTAAAGCTCCTGTTGCTGGAATTGCTATGGGTCTAATAAAAGAGGGAGACGAGTATATAATTCTCTCAGATATTCTAGGTGACGAAGATCACTTGGGAGACATGGATTTTAAAGTATGTGGAACCTCTGAAGGTATTACAGCTTTGCAAATGGATATTAAAATCAAAGGTATAAGTAAAGATATAATGACGGAGGCTTTAGAGCAGGCAAAAAAAGGAAGGAATCATATATTGTCAGAAATGGCTCAAACCATTTCATCTCAGAAAGATAACATCTCTCCATTTGCTCCAAGAATCACTACAATAATGGTGGACCCTGCAAAGATTAAGGACATAATAGGTTCTGGCGGAAAAAATATTAGGAAACTTATAGAAGATAACAACGTTAAAATAGATGTGGATGATACGGGAAGGGTTAATGTTATAGCTGTCAACGAAGATGATGCAAAGGGCGCACTCAAAGACATTGCATATATCGTCAGAGATATAGATGTAGGTGAGTACTATATAGGTACCGTGAAAAGAGTTTTAGATTTTGGTGCAATTGTTGGCTTAAGTCCTACTATGGACGGTCTAATTCATGTGTCTGAACTCGCCAAAGAAAGAGTTGCAAAAGTAACTGATATTTTAAACGAAGGTGATGAAGTTTTAGTTAAGTGCTTAGAGAAAGGAAGAGATGGTAAAATTAGGTTGAGTAGAAAAGAGGCTCTCGATCAAGACATTGAAAATTTCAGAGAATAACAAGAAGAAATTAATAGTTCTTACAGGTACAACATGTACCGGAAAATCCTTAACAGCTTTAAATTTAAATGATTTAATTTCATCAGAAATAATTTCCGCGGATTCTATGCTTGTATATAGATATTTTGATATCGGAACAGCAAAACCAACAAAAGAAATTCTTAGTAAAACCAAGCACCACTTAGTAGATATAGTCGATCCTGATGATGAATTTGATGCATGGAAATTCATGGAACTAAGTAGAGAAGTAATTGATAAATCAAATTTAAATAATTTCATAGTTGTAGGAGGTACTCAGCTTTATATTAAATCCTTGATAGAGGGTCTAACTTTTGATATATCGAAGAATGATGATATCAGAAAGTCTATAGTGAAAGACCTAGAGCTTTATGGGATTGATCACCTATATTCTAAATTAAAAGAATTAGATTCTGAGGGTGCAGCTATGATTAGTTCTAATGATAAGCAGCGCATTATTAGGTATCTTGAAATCAACTATATGACTGGTCAAAGAGTTTCCCAAGTATTTAAGATGAAATCAAATCAAAAAATTCAAAATGTTGATTATGTAAAAGTTGCATTATCAATAGATAGAGAAAGTGTTAATACTCTGATTAACCAAAGGGTAGATCAAATGATAAGGGATGGATTAGTTCAGGAGGTTGTTGAACTAAAAGAAAAATACAATAAGAAAATAAAGCCATTTAACTCTATTGGTTATAAAGAGATATCCCTATATCTCAACTCTGAAGTCTCATTAGANNANGCAGTGGAATTGATAAAGATACGAACAAGACAGTTTGCAAAAAGNCAAAGGACATGGCTNAGGAAAGATGAGGAGATAAAATGGTTTNATCATGTTGAAGATNTAATCAATTTCTGTACAAAATATACANTTAGCTAATTACTAATTTAATTCCTGCTAGCACCATAAATAAACCAAAGAATATTCTTAGATTCTCAGGAGATACTGTTTGAGCTATCTTAGAACCAAAAAATATTCCAATGCAGAAAAATAATGCAATTGCCAAGGCAGCTTTGATGTCAACATTCCCATTTTGATAATAGTTAAAAGCTCCAATAGCTACAACAGGTATAGTTAGAACTGCAAGCGATGTACCTTGAGCTAAATGCTGATTAAACTTAGCAAAAAAAATAAGAAATGGAACCATTATTAGTCCACCTCCAATACCCATAAAGCCACTGAGAAAACCACCTATTAAACCAGTTAGGATAAAATAAATCATTAAATACCTCCTTTTTGATTAACGCAACCCTTAATTTCTGCAGATGAAATCTGTTTTATAGAATTATATTTGCTAATATTATTAAAAAAATTCTGACTTTCGTTGCAAGATCCTTTGCTTGCTAAAGCTCTAGCTTTTAAAGAGTAAGTCAACTCAGTTGATATAGTAGAACCCACTTGCTTGATACTATCTAGTACCAAGAGCGACTCGTCATATTTACCTTCTTCGATTAAGTTATTTGCATATAAAAGTTTAATAGAGCTTGAAGAGCTATAAGATGGATCAATAGACTCAATTAATTTAACAATTTTTACTTTGTCCTTAAAGACCTTATTGTTGATGGCAGAATTAACAATATTGTTATTTTGAAGCTGCTTGGCTTCTTTGTTGTTTATTATAAAAACAATTGATATATAAAGAAGAAGACCCCCTAATGAGATGATAATAATTTTTTTTAACATATTTTCCATAAAAAGAATTATACACTTTTAATTGTAATTCGACTAAACTAACCATATAAATATGGATAATGTAATTAAAATCAAGTCAATGAATATTTTTCTAGATCCTGATCTCACAAATCCAATTCTCAAAAATGTAGATTTTGAAATTACTTCACCTACTATGGTTTCAATCATGGGTGAGAGTGGTGTAGGAAAATCTTTGTTTGGTTTTAGTTTGCTATCCAAGGAGGAGCTATATGGAGCTACGAAAGATTATAATTTATTCAAATGTGGTAATAAGGTTGTTGCAGATGTTCCTATTGAACATTTTTCGTATGTTCCACAAGAACCACTTTCTTCTTTGAACCCAGTCATATCAATTTCTAAGCACTTCGATCTAAATCAAAGAGAGAATTCTGGTGCCATCGATTTAACGAAAGAGTCCTCAAGGCTTCTTGCTGAAGTGGGTTTTACGAATCCAAATTATATTTTATCAATGTTCCCTCACGAATTAAGTGGTGGTATGGCTCAAAGAGTATTGATTGCCTTAGCTTTACAAAATAACCCTAAAATATTAATTGCCGACGAGGCAACTTCTTCTCTTGATGCAGTTAATGAGAAAATAATATTAGACTTATTGAGTAAGATTTCTAAAACTAGACACCTTACAATACTTCTAATTACACATGATTCTAGAATAGCTAAGAGTTATTGCTCAGAACATTATTTTATTAAGAACAATAAATTAAACTTAATCAAACCTATGGATTTTGAGAGTTTTCATGAGCTTTCTGGCCATAAAATTAATCACTCCTCATTGCCGTTTTCTATACAAAATGATTCGACAGAAGTAGTTGAAGTAAAGAACCTTAGCTTTGGTTTTTCAAAAAATGAAAANATATTGAAAAATGTAAATTTTAAAATAAATCAAGGAGAGGTTTTAGGTCTCATTGGATTAAGTGGCTCAGGTAAGAGTACNATTACAAAAGTATTGATGAAACTTTATGAAGCAGAAAACGGCTCTTGTTTTTTGTTTGGAAAAGATATTGGTCAATATAGCACTANNTCNTATGCCTCTTTCGTTCAGATAGTATTTCAAGATTTATATGGTTCTCTTAATCCAAAAAGAAAAATTCTTAATATTTTACTTGACTCATTNTTGGTNAATAAGAATTCNNCTATTCCANGTTCNACTCAAAAGACTTCATCAAAAATAGGAGATTTNGAGTCTAAAATTTCTANTTATTTGGAAAANGTAGGGTTAAATATAAACATTTTAAANAGATATCCAAGTTCATTGAGCGGNGGACAAAGACAAAAAGTTTTAATATTAAAGGCTCTTCTTGCTAATCCCAAGNTGATTATTTTTGATGAGCCAATGTCCTCNTTAGATATTAATTCTCAGAATGAAATTATTAAAATCATNAAATCCCTATATTTAGAGGGGAATATAACCATATTATTTATAACCCATGATTATAGACTTATTCAGGCTTTATGTAATCGTGTAATGGTCTTATCAGATGGAGAGATTGTAGAGGACGGTAAAACAAGTGAAGTTTTTGNAAATCCCANTCATAAAGCAACAAAAAAAATATTGGAAGTTGTAAAATAGTATTTATGTCATATAATACTCGGTAAAAAGGATAAAAAATGGCTACACCAAAAAGAAAAACTTCAAAATCAAAAGTAGGTAAAAGAAGAAATAATACTAAAGTTAATTTACCTGGACTTTCTAAAGACAAAAAATCTGGAGAATTAAAAGTTACCCACAGATATAGNTCTATTGAGAAATATGAAGAATCAAAAAAAGCCTAGTTCATTTACCCTTATAGGGAGAAGTTCATTTTGCTAAGTTTAGTTTTTCCTGGGCAAGGTTCNCAATATGTGGGCATGGGTAAAGATCTTTATGATAATTTTAAAGTTGCAAGAGATACNTTTGCACAAGCAAGCGATAAGCTTAATCTAGATTTAAAAAAACTATGTTTTGAATCTGAGGATGTTCANTTAACAGTGAATGCTCAACCAGCAATCTTAACTGTAAGCACAGCAGCTTTTAGAGTTTTAACATCAGAAAGAGAAATAAAGGCTGATTTTGTAGCTGGCCATAGTTTAGGTGAGTATTCCGCCTTNGTCGCATCNGGATCCTTAGATTTTGAAGATGCAATCTGGGCTGTTAGAAAAAGNGGAGAATATACACAAGAGGCTGTGCCTATNGGAATAGGCGGAATGGCCGCAGTATTGGGTTTACCCGATGAAGAAGTAGACAAAATTTGCAATGAGGCCTCTGATAATAACTCATATGTTTCAGCTGCAAATTATAATAGTATAGGACAAGTAGTTATTTCGGGAGTAAAGAAAGCAGTAGAAAATGCCGCAAAACTTGCAAAAGATGCAGGTGCTAAAAGAGTAGTTCTTTTAGACGTTAGTGCCCCGTTTCATTCTAAGCTGATGAAATCAGCGGTCGATAAAATGAGAGACGTTTTAGATGGTATTAATTTTTTAGATTTTAAGATTCCTATGGTTACTAATTTTGATGCTAAAACTATCAGTGATAAGAGCAAAATTAAAAATTTGTTACTTGATCAATTAATAAGTCCTGTTCTTTGGCACCAATCAATAAATTATTTGAATTCAAACTTAGGAGTAAAGTCATTTATGGAAGTCGGCCCTAAAAATGTTTTGACCGGTTTAATAAAAAGAATAGTGCCAGACTGTGAAACTTTAAACTTCGGCGAAAAAGCTGATTTGGAAAAAATCTAAAATGTTAAAAGATAAGATTGCATTAGTTACAGGTGGGTCTAGGGGAATAGGTAGTTCAATCTGTAAAGAGTTAGCCAAGGCGGGTGCAACTGTACTTATTAACTATGCTAACTCTAAAGATTCAGCTCTTAAGGTGCTAGATGAAATAGTGGAAGGCGGCGGTAAGGGTGAAGTTGTAGGATTTGATGTATCAGATTATTCTATCGTGGAAGAAAAGATAAAATATTTAATTGAGAAATATGAGAAAATTGATATTTTAGTTAATAATGCAGGTATCACTAGAGATTCTCTTTTTATGAGAATGAAGGAAAGTCAGTGGGATGAAGTTTTTGAAACTAACACTAAAGGCGTTTTCAATTGTACAAAGAATGTTGTCAGGATGATGTTAAAAAATCAATATGGAAAAATAATTAATATATCCTCAGTAGTAGGGGAGATGGGCAATCCTGGTCAAGTTAACTATTCTTCAACTAAGTCTGCGCTGATTGGGTTTACAAAGTCCCTAGCTAAAGAATTAGGCTCAAAAAATATAAATGTTAATGCAATTACCCCTGGCTTTATTGAAACAGAAATAACAGAAGTTTTATCAGATAGTATTAAAGATAAATATAAAGAAATAATTCCGCTTTCAAGATTTGGAAAGCCTGAAGATGTTGCTAAAGCCGTATTGTTTTTAGCTTCAGATGATTCATCATATATAACTGGAGAAGTTTTAAAAATTAACGGTGGTTTATACACTTAATGGAGGACTATTATGTCAGAAGAAACTAAACAGAAGGTTGTAGCCCTAATTGCAGAACAATTAGGCAAAAGTGAAGATGCGGTAACATTAGATGCTCAATTTATTGAAGATCTAGGAGCCGACTCTTTAGATTTGGTTGAACTTATTATGAGCATGGAAGACGAGTTCGGTGTTGAAATTGCTGATGAGGACGCAGAAAAAATTCTTAAGGTAAGCGATGCTGTCGATTACGTAATTAAGAATCAAAAGTAAAAGATATGAAAAGAGTTGTAATTACTGGAATTGGAATGTTGTCGTCCTTAGGTGTGGGAGTTGATGAGATTTGGCCCAAAATAAAAGAGGGTACGTCTGGTGTTAACTTTTTAAAAAAAGTTGATGCATCCGATTTGAAAACTAAGTTTGGAGCTGAAGTTCCAGAAGATTTTAATCCGGAAGAATTTATGGATGCCAAGGAAGCAAGAAGAAGTGACCCTTTTATACGTTTTGCCGTAGCAGCTGCAGCTTTAGCATTAAAAGATTCAAAATTAGAGATAACAGACGACAACTCTCATTTAGTCGGATCCTATATAGGTTCTGGAATAGGTGGGATACAAACTTTTGTAGATAATACTCTTGTCTATAATGACAAAGGTCCGACAAGGGTTTCACCTTTCTTTGTTCCATCTATGGTGCCTAATATGGCAGCTGGATACGTTTCAATATTTAATAATTTAAAAGGTCCAAACTGTGCTGCATGTACAGCATGCGCTGCTGGAGCTCATTCAATAGGTTATGCAGCAATGATGATCGAAAGAGGGGATGCTGTTGCAATGGTAGCTGGTGGTGCGGAGGCACCCTTAGTTCATGTAGCGATTGCAGGTTTTAATGTTATGAGAGCAATCTCAACAAGAAATGAAGATCCAAGTGCTGCATCTAGACCATTTGATAAGGATAGAGATGGCTTTGTTATGGGCGAAGGCTCTGGTTTGGTTGTACTTGAGGAACTTGAGCATGCTAAAAAAAGGGGAGCTAAGATATATGCGGAACTTATAGGTTCTGGTTTTAGTGGAGATGCTCACCATATTACTTCACCCAATATTGATGGACCTGTTATATGTATGGAGTCTGCATTAAGAAATTCCAAAATTAATCCAGAGCAAGTTGATTATATCAATGCTCATGGCACTTCTACTCAACAAAATGATATAAATGAAACAAATGCAATAAAAAAAGTATTTGGTTCTTACTCAAAAGAATTACTTGTAAGCTCTACAAAGTCTATAACAGGACATTTGTTGGGAGCAGCTGGTGGACTAGAGGCTGGAATTACATCGCTTGCTCTTAGTGAAGGTGTTGTTCCTCCAACTATTAATTTGGATAATCCTCAAGAAGGATGTGATTTAAATTACGTTCCTCATAATACGATTGAGAAAGATATAAAAATTGCTGTTAGTAATTCGTTTGGATTCGGTGGAACTAACTGTACTTTGATATTTAAGAAGTTTGAGGATTAATAATGAAAATCGCGATAGGTTCTGACCATAGAGGCTTCAGTTTAAAAGAAGATTTAAAAGACTATATTCAAAAACTAGGTTTTGACTATAAGGATTTTGGGACTTTCTCGGAAGAGAGTTCTGACTATCCTGACTCAGCTGCTGAGGTTTCCTTGAAAGTTTCACAGGGTCAATATGATAGGGGAATACTAATATGTGCCTCAGGTTCAGGAATGAATATTGTTGCGAATAAATACCCTAATGTTAGAGCAGTAGTTGCAAATGATGTTAATTTGGCCATTATGTCTAGAGCACATAATAATTCAAATATAATAACTTTGGGTTCAAAGTATGTTTCGGTTGATGTTGCTAAGAATATTATTGAGCTTTGGCTAACAACTGATTATGAAGCAGGAAGGCATGATATAAGGCTAAATAAATTAAAGCAAATTGAGAATATAAATTTCGCGGAGTAAAATGAAAAAATTTTTTGATGATATTAAATCAGAATTAGGTAAAATCTCTTGGATAAATAAGAGAGAGAATATAAAGTCAACTGGTGGGGTTGTCCTTGTAACTATTATATTAGGAGTTTTTTTGTTAATAGTTGATTTCGTTTTTTCTTCAATAACAGAATTACTGTTGGGTGGTAAATAAATGGCAGATAAGTGGTACGTTGTTCACTGTAATACTGGATCGGAGGATACAGTTAAAAGATACATAAATACTCAAATGAAGATGGACAATTGTCTTGATTTGATTACTGATATTCTTGTACCAACTGAAACAATTGAAGAGCAATTAAAAGGCGGGAGAAAGAAAACATCAGAGAAGAAATTTTTTCCAGGATATCTTTTAGTTAAAACTGAACTTAATGAGGAATCATGGCATTTTTTGAGAAACATTCCTAAAGTTATTGGCTTTGTAGGTGGTAAGGTAAAAGATGGTAAACTGCTTGTAGAGTCAGTACCTACTGTAGATGAGTCTGAAATTAATAAAATGAGGAATAAAATTGAAGAGGGAACACTTAAGCCTACACCAAAAGTTATCTTTGATAAAGGCGAGTCTATTAAAGTAATTGAAGGACCTTTTGAGAATTTTACAGGTGTGGTAGAAGAAGTTAAAATGGAGAAAGGAAAAATTCAAGTTTTAGTGGAAATCTTTGGTAGGGCAACACCTATAGATTTAGACTTTAACCAAGTGGAGAAAATTTAAATGAAAAAAGTTCAAGGATCTTTAAAATTATTATGTGAAGCGGGAAAGGCCTCGCCGGCTCCCCCTATAGGTCCAGCCTTAGGGCAAAAAGGTATAAATATAATGGAGTTCTGTAAAGCTTTTAATGCGCAAACAGAAAAACTAGAAGGCTTGCTTCCGGTTGTGGTAACAGTCTATTCTGATAAGTCTTTCTCTTTTATAGTCAAGACCCCTCCTGTTTCATATTTAATTAAAAAAGCTGCAAAAATTGAAAAAGGTTCAAGTACTGTACCGCTAGTTAAAGTTGGTAAGATATCTGAAAGTCAGTTGGAGGAAATAGCAAAGACTAAGATGGATGATATAAATGCTAATGATATAGATGCTGCAAAGAAGATTGTAGAAGGTACAGCTAAAAGTATGGGAGTTGAAATAAAAGGATAGGTGAAGTAATGAAAATAAGTAAAAATAAAAAAATTATTATAGAAAATCAAAGNGTTGATAAAAATAAGTACTACTCACCAAGTGAAGCAATTGAGATAATTAAAANTCTTACAACTTCAAAATTTGATGAAACTATAGATTTATCTATTCAGCTTGGAATAGACCCTAAAAAAAATGATCAGCAAATAAAGATAGCAACTGTTCCACCTAACCCTCTAGGTAAAAAGGTAAAGATTTTAGCGATTTGCAATGGTGAACATACAAAGAAAGCTGAAGAATCAGGAGCTGACTTTGTAGGATCAGAGGATATTATTGAAAAAATTATCACAGAAAAATGGACTGACTTCGATGTAGTAATTGCGATTCCAGAGTTGATGCCTAAGGTCGCTAAGCTAGGCCAAGTTTTAGGACCTAAAGGTTTAATGCCTAGTCCTAAGATGGGAACTGTAACAAATAATGTTGAAAAAGCTATAAAAGACGCAAAAGCAGGAAGAATAGAGATAAAAAATGATAAATTAGGACTAGTAAATTTCCCTTGTGGTAAAAAATCATTTGAATTTGCAAAAATTATGGATAATCTATACTTCTTAGTTCAGTCATTGAATAAGTCAAAGCCTGCATCTTCTAAAGGCAACTATCTTAAGAAGGTTAGCGTTTCTAGTACTATGGGGCCAGGTTTTAAAATAGATATTTCATTGCTGAAAGAAGAACTTAAGAAATATGATGGAGCTGTAGCTTAGTATAATGTTAGGGAAACAACAAAAAGAGCAAATTGTAAACAACTTTAAGAGCTCATTTTCAGATACTCCTTCGTTTTTATTAGTAAACTTTAGGGGTGCAAAAGTNTCTGAATTCGAGCTTTTAAGAAAGAAGCTTAGGGATAATAATGCTGTGTTNACAGTTGTAAAAAATAATCTCCTAAAAAAAGCCTCTGAAAATACAGACTTTGNATCAATCTTTACAGATTCAGTTGGTGAAACAGCTATTACTTTCTTNGAAGAGAATTATGTTGAAGTAACTAAGACATTTGTTGAAATAGAGAAAGACTTTCCAAACCTTGAAATNCGAGTTGGTTTCATTGAAGGTAANTCTGTAGATAAGACTGAATTGGAAAAGATATCCAANTTACCATCTAGAGAAGTTTTAATTAGCCANATGATATCTATGCTTAACCAGCCAATTGTTAAGTTTATNAATGTATCTAAAGCAATCCCTAGAAACTTAGTAAATGTTTTAAATAACTTGAAAGATAAAAAATAAACGTATATAATACGAATTCAATATTTGGAGGATTTTTATGCCTGAACTATCAAAACAAGACGTCATTACTTATCTAGAAAAAGCTAGTTTGCTGGAAATTTCAGAGCTAGTAAAGGATATAGAAGAAAAATTTGGAGTAGAAGCCGTTGCACCTGTTGCAGTTGCTGCTGCCGCACCAGCCGCTGGGGGAGAAGCTCCCGCTGCTGAAAAAACTGAATTTGATATAACTTTAGCTGAGGCTGGNTCTGAAAAGATCAAGGTTATTAAGATTGTTAGAGAAATTACTGCTCTTGGATTAAAAGAAGCAAAAGAGCTTGTAGAATCTGCACCTAAACCACTAAAAGAAGGGGTTAAAAAAGAGGAAGCAGAAGAAATGAAGAAAAGACTTGAAGAAGTTGGCGCTAAAGTAACATTAGCTTAGTCTTAGTCTACATTTTGTTTAATCCAAGGAGAGTATTTTTTGTATAAGGATAATATACTTTTAACAAAGAAAAGAATTANTTTTAGTAATAAGTCTGAGAATAGGGCAGATACCCCTGATTTGTTGAGNGTTCAAAAGGAGTCTTTTGACAACTTAATTCAAAAAGGTTTAGACCCTAAAAATAGGCTAAATGTTGGNCTAGAGAAGGTTTTTAAGTCTTCTTTCCCAATAGAAGACTATAATAAAAGAGCTACTTTAAATTATGTCTCTTATNGGTTAGAAGATCCAAAACANTCAGAATCCGAATGTAAATTGAAAGGNTATAATTATCAATCTTCAATTCATGCCACTTTCCAGTTGGTTACATGGGAATTCGATTTAGATGAGTCTGGAAATAATATTATTGAAACAAGAAGATTTGGAAGAGCTATTGAACAAGAAGTCTATTTTGGTGAAATNCCGATTATGACAACCAATGGCGCCTTTATTATTAATGGTACTGAGAGAGTTATAGTTAATCAGTTACATAGATCCCCTGGAGTTTTCTTTGATTCTCAAAAAGATTCTAAAAATTTAACAACTACAAATAAAACATCTTTTACTGCAAGGATAGTTCCNCAGGATGGACGTTGGTTAGATTTCGAATTTGATTCAAAAGATGTTCTACATGTAAGAATNGATAGAAAGAAGAAGTTTCATTCAACTTTATTGTTGTTAGCATTNGGTGAATCAATAGAAGATATACTTAATTCTTTTTATTNACATGAAAAAGTTAATTATGACCCTAGCACTGATACTTTTAGTAAAGATATTAACTCAAGCCTNCTTTCCTATCAAAGAGCGTCTGTTGATATACTTAATCCTGACACGGGNGAAAGAATAGTTAGTGCTACNAGAAGGTTCTCTGAAAGAATAATTGAAAAAATAAAATCTGCTAAATTGAAATCTTTACCAATAACTGAAGACGACTTAGTAGGAATGTATCTAGTAGATAGTTTTCAAAAAAATAGTGAGGAACCTGAGGCTGTTGAGAACTCANTAATTCAAGAGATAACNGAAGATACTNTTGCATTTATTAAAGAAANTAANATTACCNAATTCAATATTTACTATGTAGANAATAGNTCNTTCACTAGCTCACTTGTTGTNACAATTAATGAAATGATTTCCAAAACAAANGTTATAACTAAAGAGCATGCAATATCNGAGATATATAAAAAGTTTAGACCTACTGATCCTCCAACTGACAAAATTGCCGCAACTTTTTTTGAGAATATGTTCTTCAATGAGGATACATATAGACTTTCAAAAGTTGGAAGAATGAAGATAAATCACAAGCTTAATCATGGAATTGCAAATAACAAATTCCATCTTGATAGATTAGATATAATTGAATCATTTAAATACCTACTGGCACTTAAGTCAGGTAGGGGCGAAATAGATGACATTGATCACTTAGGGAACAGGAGAGTTAGAACTGTTGGTGAACTTATCGAAGATAGGTTCTTTACTGGGGTTGAAAGATTAACGAGAACAACTAAAGAAAAAATGAATTATGGTCAATTAGAAGATCTTACGCCTCAAGAGATTGTAATACCCAAGAGTGTTACCTCGGTAGTTAAAGAATTTTTTGCAACAGGTCAATTGTCTCAGTTTATGGATCAAACAAATCCTTTATCTGAAATTACACATAAAAGAAGAATTAGTGCTCTTGGTCCTGGTGGACTAACAAGAGAAAGGGCAGGTTTTGAAGTTAGAGATGTTCATTCTTCTCATTATGGAAGAATTTGTCCAATTGAAACACCAGAGGGGCCTAATATCGGACTTATATCAAGCTTAAGTACTTATGCTAAAATAAACGAGCATGGATTTATACAGACACCTTATAGAGAGATTACAAACGGAAAAGTTACAAATAACATAAAATTCTTGAACGCACTTGAAGAAGAAAATTATGTAATAGCACAAGCTAATTCAGAACTCAATGAAGATAATAGTTTTTCAAGCGATACCATATCTGTTAGGATTAAAGGTGAATTTCAGGTTGTACCTAAGTCAGACCCTCAGTTAATGGATGTTTCACCTTCCCAGTTAGTATCTGTATCAGCGTCGCTTATTCCTTTTTTGGAGCACGACGATGCTAACAGAGCTCTTATGGGCTCGAATATGCAAAGACAAGCGGTCCCTCTCTTAAGAGCGTCTGCGCCATTGGTTGGAACAGGTTTCGAAAGGAATATTTCTAGAGATTCCGGAGTAACAGTTTTGGCAAGAAATTCTGGGTATGTTGACTATATTGATTCCTCAAAGATTGTTATTAAAAAAGATAAGACATCTGAAGACGGAGATGTCTCTGATATATATACATTAATTAAGTTTGAAAGATCAAATCAAAATACATGCTGGAATCAAAAGCCNATNGTTAAAAGAGGCCAGAAGATTAAAGCAGGAGATATAATAGCNGACGGTCCATCAACTGAGTATGGTGAACTNGCTTTAGGAAAGAATATAACTGTAGCGTTCATGCCATGGGGTGGATATAATTTTGANGATGCTATTCTAATAAGTGAAAAATTNGCCAAAAAAGATACTTTTACNTCANTACATATCGAAGAATTTGAATGTATATCAAGAGAAACAAAGTTAGGAAAAGAAGAAATTACCAGAGACATACCAAATGTTAACGAAGAGCATTTATCATTCTTAGATAAAGAGGGAGTGATACAGATTGGTGCAGAGGTNAAACCTAATGATATTTTAGTTGGTAAAATATCTCCTAAAGGTGAGACACAACTTTCNCCAGAAGAAAGGTTGCTNAGAGCAATNTTTGGAGATAAGGCNGGAGATGTTAAAGATACCTCGCTNAGAGTTCCACCTGGTGTTAATGGAATTGTTCTTGATGTTAAACATTTGATTTCTAGAATTGGAGATAAACAAGATCAATCAAGGTCTGGNTCACCTGAAGTTCTTGAATTAAANAAAGATCAGGAACAAGAAATTAATATCGTTAAAGTTGAGACTCGAAATAATTTAAAAAAGATTTTTATTTCTAAAGTAAATATTAATGCAGTCAGAGATGGTAGAAAGGTTGTTCTTAAGAAAGAAGCTGTNATTGATGAGGAAAATTTTGCTTTAGTTCCTTATGAAAAAATTCAAACAATTGAGTTTGATAACAAANCTANTCACATNAAAGAAATTGAAGAAACATTGAAAATATCNGAAGAAAAAATNGAAAGNATTNTNTCTAGGTACTCTGAAAAAATAGAGAAGTTATCTAANCCTGACGATTTNCCTCCAGGTGTTCTTAANGTAGTTAAAGTATATGTTGCNGTTAAAAGAAAGCACCANGTTGGAGATAAGATGGCGGGTAGNCATGGAAACAAGGGTGTAGTTTCNAGAGTTCTTCCAGAAGAAGATATGCCATACATGTCNGATGGAACACCTGTAGACATGGTACTTAACCCATTAGGTGTNCCATCGAGAATGAATGTTGGACAGGTTTTAGAGACACATTTAGGACTTGCATCCAAGTCACTAGGTCGTCAAATTGACGAACATTTAGNAAAAAANCATTCTGAATTAGACAGTTTAAAGAGTTTATTAGAAAAAATATATCCAAATAATATAGATTATATAAATAATGTTAANAAGCTTAANAAAGACGAATTGTTAGATTTATCCAAAAGGCTAATAGACGGAGTTCCTGTTGAAACACCAATATTTGAAGGTGTAAAAGAATCTGAGATTAGAGCTTTATTAAAAGACAANCACTTGCCTGAAGATGGTAAATTGGTATTGTTTAACGGTCAAACAGGCGAGCCGTTTGATCAAAGAGTTACTGTAGGAATTATGTANATGATAAAACTTCATCATTTNGTAGAAGAAAAAATCCATGCTCGTGCAATAGGACCTTACTCATTGGTCACACAGCAACCATTGGGTGGTAAGTCGCACTTTGGAGGACAAAGACTAGGTGAAATGGAAGTTTGGGCACTAGAAGCATATGGTGCAGCAAATACACTCCAGGAATTCTTAACGGTTAAGTCAGATGATGTTATTGGAAGGACTAGGTTNTTTGATTCCATTGTTAAGAATAAAGTTGCATTTGAGCCAGGTATTCCTGAATCATTTAATGTGTTAACNAATGAGCTAAAATCTTTAGGCTTAAATATAGAATTAGGTGACAAAAAAGATAAAGTCGCAGGAGAAGTAACCAATGATTGATATGGGCGTATTATTTGATAAACCAAAGAATCCTGGTGATATTGATTCTATAAGAATTAGCATTGCGTCTCCCGATCAAATAAAAGATTGGTCATATGGTGAAATAAAAAAACCAGANACTATAAANTATAGAACTTTCAAACCTGAGAAATANGGTCTTTTTTGTTGTAAGATTTTCGGCCCTGTAAAAGATTTTGANTGTTTNTGTGGAAAATATAAAAGACTTAAACATAGAGGAATAACTTGTGAGAAATGTGGAGTTGAAGTNATTTCCAGCAAAGTTAGAAGGTCAAGNATGGCTCATGTTGANCTTTCTTCTCCAGTTGCTCACATATGGTTTCTNAAAAGTGTTCCTAGNAGAATAGGTTCAATTCTGGATATTACATTAAAAGACTTAGAAAAGGTTTTATACTTTGAAGCTTATGTCGTAACTGATCCTGGTGATTCCGATCTTAAAAAAGGTACCGTGATAACAGAAGAGCAGTATAGAACTTACATTGACGANAATTTCTTCTTGTTGGTTGGNATGGGAGCTGAGGCTATCCGAACAATGTTAGAAGACGTAAATTTGGAGGAGTTGTCAANAGCTCTTAAAGAAGAACTAAAAGCAACNGCATCTCCACTAAAGAGAGTTAAAATTTCCAAAAGATTAAGAGTTGCTGAATCATTTAGAAATTCAGGTAATAGACCTGAGTGGATGATTTTAAAAAGATTACCTGTATTACCACCTGANCTAAGACCCTTAGTTCCATTAGACGGAGGTAGGTTTGCTACTTCAGACTTAAATGATTTATATAGAAGAGTAATAAATAGAAATAATAGACTNAAGAAACTTATGGAATTAGGTGCCCCNGATATTATTGTTAGAAACGAAAAGAGGATGCTGCANGAATCTGTGGATGCTTTATTCGAGAATGGGAGAAGAGGAAGNCCAGTTTTAGGTCATAACCATAGACCGCTCAAAAGTTTGAGTGATATAATAAAAGGAAAACAAGGTAGNTTCCGTCAGAATTTATTNGGTAAAAGAGTAGATTATTCTGGAAGGTCCGTAATTGTGGTAGGACCGCAGCTGAAACTTCATCAATGNGGGNTTCCTAAAAAAATGGCATTGGAGCTTTTTAGACCTTTTATCTACCAAAAGTTAGAACTATGGAATCATGCNGCAACTATTAAGATTGCAAAAAATCTTGTTGAACAACAAGCACCAATAGTATGGGATGCTTTAGANGATGTTATTAAAGAACATCCAGTAATGTTAAATAGNGCTCCAACTCTTCANAGGTTGAGCATTCAAGCTTTTGAGCCNGTTTTAGTTGAAGATAAAGCCATTCAACTTCATCCCTTAGTTTGCCCTGCATTTAATGCTGATTTTGATGGTGACCAAATGGCTGTTCACGTCCCACTTTCAGTTGAAGCTCAGACNGAGTGNAGGACTCTNATTATGTCTACTAANAACATANTGTCNCCAGCNCATGGAAAACCAATTATTTTACCTTCACAAGANATAGTTTTAGGTATTTATTATATGAGTAGAGAAGTTCCTGGACTACCNGGAGAAGGTAAAGCTTTCAGTTCCATCGAAGAGTTGAGATGTNTNTTTGACCTCAATGAAATTGNAATTCATACAAAAATTAAAATTAAAATTAATGGTGTAGTTGAAGATACTACTGTGGGTAGAGCNCTTATTTTTGAAGTTATGCCTAAAGAAGTACCTTTCCATTTAGTTAATAGATTAATGACAAAAAAAGCAATTGAAGATTTAATTGATACAACATTTAGAGTTTCTGGAGGAAAAAGCACTGTTTTATTNGCAGATAGGCTTAGGACTTTAGGCTTTAAGCATTCTACAACTTCTGGAATCTCTGTTTCTATAGCAGACATGACAATTCCAAAAGAAAAAGATGTTTTAATAAATGAAGCAAATATAAATGTTCAAAATATTCAAGATCAGTACCTTCAAGGACTTATTACAGATGGTGAAAGGTACAATAAGGTCATTGATGTTTGGGCAAGGACGGGGGATTNAATTGGTGATATTTTAATGANTAAAATATCAAAATCNAAGGAACTTCCTAACGGATCAAAGCAGCCAAGTAATAACCCTATTTTTATGATGGTAGAATCTGGTGCCAGAGGAAGTCAATCTCAAGTTCGGCAGTTGGCTGGAATGAGAGGGTTAATGGCTAAGCCATCTGGTGATATTATTGAAACACCGATAACTTCAAATTTCAGAGAAGGATTATCAGTTCTCCAATATTTCATTTCTACTCACGGAGCAAGAAAGGGGCTCGCNGATACGGCTCTTAAAACTGCTAATGCTGGTTATTTAACCAGAAGGCTAGTTGATGTTGCTCAAGAAATGATGGTTAATGAATTTGATTGTGGNACCACGGAAGGATTAGAAGTTTCACAATTAGTTGAAGGTGGGGAAATAGTAGCTAGTGTTGGTGAAAGAACCCTTGGAAGGATTTTAGCTGATGATGTTGTTGANCCATTAAACNGTGAATTAATTGCTTCAAGAAATCAAGAAGTTGATGAGGCAATTGCTAAAAAAATTGATGCTGTTCCTGGCTCNCTAAGAGTTAGCATTAGATCAGTTTTNACTTGTACTACAAAAAGTGGTTGTTGTTCTCTATGTTATGGAAGGAATCTTGCAAGTGGNCAGATTGTAAANACAGGTGAAGCAGTTGGCATAATTGCCGCACAATCAATAGGCGAACCTGGAACACAGCTTACAATGAGAACTTTTCATATTGGTGGAGTAGCNAANGTAGACCAGTCCAGACATGAAATAAAAAACGCTGGAAAAATTAGATATGTNGATATGAATTTTATATCTAATAAAAANATNAATATTTGNACAAGTAAGTCAGCCGAGATTGTTATTGAAGANTCGAATACATCTTTAGAGCTTGAAAGATATCCAATTACTATTGGAGCAAAGATATATGCAAATGATGGTGANAAAGTTAAAGCAGGCGACCTTNTAGCTGAATGGGATCCTACTATATATCCATTTATTGCAGAAGAAGAAGGCCATATNGAGTATAAAGATTTGGAACCTAATATGTCGTTTAAAGAAACAGTTGACCAATTTACNGGGCTTTCCGTTNGAGAAGTTATTCAATATAAGGATCAGAAATTAAATCCTTCATTAATCTTAGTCGGTAAAAATGGTACTAGAGTTGAATACCCTTTACCTAAGGGTTCTGAAATCAGGAAAGATGATGGTGAAAAGACTTNACCNGGTGANTTCATTGCAACATTAGCTAACCAGAAGACCCAAACAAAAGATATTACAGGTGGCCTACCTAGAGTTGCTGAATTATTTGAAGCAAGACCTCCAAAAGATCCAGCAGTTATATCTGAAATAGAAGGTATTGTTTCCTTTGGNAAAGATATTAAATCTAAAAAGAGAATTATTGTTACTCCAGANATAGGAGATCCAAAAGAGTATATGGTTCCTAAGGCCAAACANATACTTGTTAGAGAAGGTGAAAGAATTACTTCAGGAGATCAAATTGTTGATGGGGCTCCTGATCCACACGATATCCTTAAAATTAAAGGTGAAATTGAGTTAGCGAGATATATAGTTGACGAGATTCAAGATGTTTACAGATTGCAAGGTGTTAGGATTAACGACAAACACATTGAAGTAATAACNAGNCAGATGCTTAAGCGAGTTAAGATCGTTGATAGTGGGGATACTACCTTACTGGTAGGTGAAGCTGTTGATAAAAACGAGTTCATATTAACAAATGAAAAAATTATTGCNGAAAATGGAAATCCTGCACAAGCCGAACCACTTCTTTTAGGTATNACTAGAGCTTCTTTAAGTACTAAAAGTTGGNTATCAGCAGCATCTTTCCAAGAGACAACTAAAGTGTTAACAGATGCGTCATGTGAAGGTAGAGTTGACCATTTAAANGGTTTGAAAGAGAATGTTATTATGGGTCGATTAATTCCAGCAGGTACGGGACTTCCTATTTATTCAAATACTGATGTTGAAGTTAACGCTCCTGAGATAGAAACTCCGCCTACTACAACATAAAAATGACTGANAGTAGCGTTTTTTTATCNCAAAAGTACANTCCAAAAANAATAGAAGACAAATGGGCNAANCAAGTNATAGCCAACGACTCATTTGCTAATGATGAAGCTTGCTATTCNATAGCTATACCACCGCCAAATGTTACTGGNAATTTACATCTTGGTCATGCCTTAAACACCACAATCCAGGATATCCTTATGAAATTTTATTCTTTAAATGGAGCTGAGACCTCNTGGTCTCTAGG
This sequence comes from bacterium, assembly GCA_002701865.2. Taxonomy (GTDB): domain Bacteria; phylum Desulfobacterota_D; class UBA1144; order UBA1144; family UBA1144; genus TMED58. The sequence goes on from NZWH02000002.1 coordinate 56,724, forward strand.
AACAGATCATGCTGGAATAGCAACNCAGCTACTAGTTGAGAAAAGCTTAATAAAAAAAGGTGTTAATCCTAAAGAAATTAGTAGAGAAGATTTGCTCCAACATATTTGGAAATGGAAANCCGANAACGGTGAAGACATATTAAATCAACTAAAAATTTTAGGGCTGAGTTGCAACTGGGAAGATTCTAAGTTTACTCTAGATGAGGATATGTCTAATTCTGTNGAAGAGGCATTCATTAGGTTNTACGATAAAGGTTTGATTTATCAAGAAAAAACTCTAATAAATTGGGATACNAAACTTAAGACTGCAATATCTGATTTAGAAGTAATTTCGGAGAATAGAAAAAGNAGTATGTTCTCTTTTAAATATCCANTTAAAGATTCAACTTCATTCATCACTGTCTCTACTACAAGACCTGAGACAGTCTTTGGNGATGTAGCTGTAATAGTTAATCCTAATGATGACATNCACAAAGACTTTGTCGGAAAAGAAATTTTAAGTCCTTTTAACGGAAATATTATAAAAATNATNAGTGACGAGTATGCCGATATGACAAAGGGCTCGGGNGCTGTAAAAATAACACCNGCACATGATTTTAACGACTATGAAATAGCAAAAAAATATGATTTAGCTGTTATCAATATACTAAATGATGATGGCACATTAAATGATTATGTACCTGAACAATTTAGAAATTTATCNGTTTTAAAAGCTAGAGANAAAGTTGTTGANTACATGAATAAAATAGGAATTTTTGTTAAGGAAGAAAAGGTTAGTAATACTGTACCTATTGGAGACAGGTCGGGTGAGGTAGTTGAGCCTTTGCTTAAAAATCAATGGTTTTTAGATGTCAAAGAAATGGCTAATAAATCATTGAATGTGGTCCAAAATGGAACAGTTAAGTTTAAACCTAAGTTTTGGGAAAATACTTTTTTCGAATGGATGAATAAAATCGAACCTTGGTGTATATCAAGACAAATAATTTGGGGTCATAGAATACCTGTATGGCATTCAGATGATGGAAAGTCAGTGGCAGCTAAAAATTTAACTATGGCTAAAGAAAAATTTCTTAAAAAATATGATGAAGAAAAAGAACTATCTCAAGATAANGATGTCTTAGATACTTGGTTTTCNTCNTCTTTGTGGCCTTTTTCTACANTAGGTTGGCCTGAGGAAACNGCAGAATATAAGAAATATTTCCCTACTTCTCTTCTGGTAACAGGGTTCGATATAATNTTCTTTTGGGTTGCANGAATGATCATGATGTCCTTAGAATTAACAGGNAAAGTACCATTTAAAGTTGTTTATATACATAATTTAATAAGAGATAAAAAAGGCCAAAAAATGAGTAAAACCAAGGGNAATGTAGTTGACCCATTAGATTTAATTGCTAAATATGGGACAGACGCTTTAAGGTTTTTTCTTTCCTCTAATATTTCTCCACATAGCGATATTAAACTTTCTCCCAACTCACTCGAACCTTATAAGAATTTTATGAATAAGATTTGGAATGCTGGTAAATTCATCGATCTTAATAAAGTNGACTGTCAATCTCAATTAGGAAATGATTCTTTTTATGATGCATGGATNTCCTATAGATTTAATAATCTTTTAGATAAATATAAAGTNCATATTGAAAATTGTGAAGTAGAAAAAGCTTCCTATGAGTTATATCACTTTTTTTGGGATGACTTTTGTGACTGGTATATTGAAATAGCAAAAATTTCTTTTANTAATAGTAAAAATTNTAANACTACTAANACTAAAAATAATATGAAGGATATCTTCTGTCGTTATTTAAATATTCTTTATCCATTTGCACCCTTCATCTCCTTAGAGCTNAAAGATAATTTTGATAAAGATNCAATTAATAAAAAATTTACTTCTCTACCNGAGAAGTTAACTATCGAATACACNGGAGATTTCCAGAAAGAAGTCCAATTGGTNAAAGATTTTACTATTGGNATTAGATCACTNAGGAAAAATCTTCTNATTAAACCAAGTGATAAAATTGTTTGTTTTTACAATAATAGTAGTAGTAATATGAATGAATTTTTATTAGAGAACAAAACACTAATTGAAAGTTTATGTAATTTAGCATCATTTACTGAACTAGATAATGATACTAGTAATGANCTTATCTCAAACCTAACACCATCGGGAACNGTCTCTTTCTTGAAAAGCTCAGACGTAGATTTTTCTACTCAGATAAATAAATTAAAGAAGGATCTTGCATCTTTAGAAAGAATTTATAATCTTTCAAAGTCCAAACTNGAAAATAAAGGTTTTTTAGATTCCGCTCCAGAAAATGTAGTCGAGGAAGAAAAGGCTAAGGCNAACGATACTGGNGANTCTATAGATGATATAAAAAGTTTAATATCACAACTATCATAACAATTATATTTTTTTGTNTTCTAAGCTGACAGGATACTCACCTGTAAAACAATGATCGGTGAATTGTGGAGTTTTGTCATTTCTTTTTTTAAANCCCATTGCTTTATATGTTCCNTCTAAAGATANGAAAAATATAGATGTTGCACCAATTGCTTTTGTCATTTGNTTTANTGTATTTTTGGAGGCTATCANTTCNTTNTAGTTTGGAGTGTCTATACCATAAAAATCTGGATGGGTTATAGGAGGACAACCGATTCCNAAATGAACCTCTTTTGCACCAGCATCAAATATCATTTTTACTATTTTATTTGCTGTNGTTCCNCTAACTATAGAGTCGTCTATAAGGACAACTCTTTTATTTTCAATACAGGANCTATTGACACTATGCTTNAATTTAACNCCTAGTTGTCTTATATTTTGAGTGGGTTCAATAAAAGTTCTACCAACATAGTGACTTCTGATAATTCCTAATTCTAGGGGTATCCCTGACTTCTGTGAAAATCCCAAACCAGCAGAAACACCAGAATCTAAAACAGGGACTACNACATCAGCTTTAACTTTATTTTCAATGGCTAGCTGTTTCCCAAGATTNTTTCTATAAGTATANACNGTCTTTCCACCCATNATACTATCNGGNCTTGCAAAGTAGATTCTTTCAAAGATGCAAGGTCTTTCCTTAAGCTTAGGGAAAGGCTTGATGCTTTCAATTCCATTTTTAGTAATAATTACTATTTCTCCATTNTCTACATCTCTAACATATTTAGCACCAATTATATCAAAAGCACATGTTTCTGATGCTAAGACTGGGGAACCATTTAAATCTCCTAAAACTAAAGGCCTTATACCGTAAGGATCNCTAACTCCTATTAGTTTTTTATTGGTCAGTATAACGAGTGAATAGGCACCTTTTATTTCATGAAGAGAATCGATAAGTTTATCCTTGATGAGTTTNTTCCTTGACCTTGCTACAAGTTGTANAATCGTCTCGGTATCAGAAGTCGATTGAAAAATTGCACCATCACTGATGAGTTGTTTTCTTATTCNTTCTGCATTGACNAGNTTTCCGTTATGGGCACAAGCAAAACCTCCGGCTGCTAAATCTGCNAAGAGAGGTTGTATATTCTTGGAAACAGAGGCNCCNGTTGTTGANTATCTAACATGNCCGACTGCANTTTTCCCAGGAAGCNTTGCAATTGTCTCAGGCTTGTTAAAAGTTTTACCAACTAATCCTTGCTCTCTTACAGCGTTAAAGTTGGNACCATCAAAAGTGACGATTCCTACACCTTCTTTTCCTCTGTGCTGCANAGCATGGAGCCCTAGAGTNGTCAGTAAGGCAGCTTCATCNGCATTGAAGATNCCAAAAACACCACATTCTTCTTTNAGNTTATCCATTAATTAGGGAATCCATTTTTCCAAATTTCAAATAAGCTATTAATTTTAATACTAAAANTNTTNTCTAAAATCAAAGAGTCTCCACCAACTTCACCAATTACTTTAACATTTATATTATTCTTTGTACCAAATGTCCTAATCTTTTTTGTTTGATCTTTCGGNGAACTTANGAGGTAACAACCTTGAGATTCAGCAAATAAGCCTAGTTCATGTTTTAANCCAGTAGATTTTAAATTAATTNTTGCTCCNATATTTTGTTCAGGGTTAAAACATGACTCTGANANTGCAACCATCAATCCACCTTCTGATATATCNTGAACTGAANTTATATTAAACTTTCTAATAANCTTATATATAAAGTTATTTATTTTTAAATGNGCATCNANGTTAAGTTCNGGTGGCGATAATATTTTNTTCTTTAAGTCTAAATATTTTAGAACTTGTGACCCACCAAAGTCGTTTCCAATTCTTCCAACAAGAATTATTTCGTCNCCTACGTTTTTAAACCACTGTTTTNTTATCAAATTNTGATTTTCNACTANTCCTACCATGCTTATTGTAGGAGTAGGNTTTATAGCCTTCTTATAAGTTTCATTGTATAGACTCACATTNCCNCTCACNACAGGAGTATTGAAAGTTNTTGAGGCTCTCGAGAGCCCATTTATAGCTTCAGAAAATTGCCACATAATCTCNGGCTTCTCNGGATTTCCAAAATTTAGACAATTTGTAATAGCTAGAGGCTTTCCACCNCTTGCTACTATGTTCCTTGTGGATTCAGCAACCGCTATAGATGCACCAATCATAGGATTAAGCTCACAATAGTTTGAGTTACAATTTGTTGTCAATGCTATAGATTTTTTAGTACCCTTGATTCTAATTATTGCTGAGTCTGAACCAGGCCGGACTAAAGTGTTAGTTCCAACCATATAATCAAATTGATTATAAACCCACTCTCTAGAGCAAATATTTTCATCTTTAAGAAGATTCTTCAAAAGCTTCTTTGAATCAAATTTTATTTTATTAATATCATTATTTACTAATTTATTTATACCATTTGTATTCTTAGGTTTTTTTATTTTCCTCTGATACATGGGACAATCGTCGGTTAGTATAGAAATTGGTATATCTACCACAACCTTTTTATTACTTTTAATTACAAAGTTTTTTCTGCTTATTACTTCACCAATCTTACTAGATTCAAGTCCCCACTTTTTAAAAATGGTTTTAATTTTATTATTGTTCTTATTGTCTAAAACAAGAAGCATCCTTTCCTGAGATTCTGAAAGAAGCATCTCGTAGGGTGTAATACTCGAATCTCTTTTTGGAATCTTATCTAAGTCTAGAATTATTCCATTATTAGATCTCGATGCCATTTCTGAGGCCGATGATGTCAGCCCTGCTGCACCCATATCTTGAATACCAACTATTCCTTTAAGTTTAAACATTTCCAAGCAAGCTTCTAATAATAATTTTTCTTTAAAAGGGTCACCAATTTGTACTGTTGGTCGGTCAAGATCTTCTTGGGATTCAAATATGTCAGATGCCATAATCGCCCCTTTTACTCCATCTTTTCCAGTTTTAGCCCCTAGATAGAAGACAGGATTACCAGGTCCATCAGCTAAACCTTTAAAAATCTTATCTTTTTTGGCTATTCCAATCGCAAAAGCGTTAACTAAAGGATTCCCATTATAACAATCGTCAAAATAAACTTCTCCACCGACAGTAGGAATTCCCATACAATTTCCATAACCTGCTATTCCACTTACTGCACCATTTACAACCCTTTTTGTATCTTTCTTTTTAGGGTTACCAAACCTAAGAGAATTCATTAAGGCGATTGGTCTTGCACCCATTGTAAAGATATCACGAAGAATTCCACCTACTCCAGTTGCTGCTCCTTGATATGGTTCAATAAAAGATGGGTGATTATGGCTTTCTATCTTAAACACAAGACACTGATTGTCTCCTATATCTATTACACCAGCATTTTCTCCAGGACCCTGAATTACACATCTACCTTTTGTAGGCAATTTTTTTAAATAAAATTTTGAACTTTTATAAGAACAGTGTTCAGACCACATAGCAGCTATCACGCCAATTTCATTTTTATTTGGTTCTCTTTTTAGTTTGTTAACTATAAGATTAAATTCTTTTTTTGTTAATCCATTCTCTAATGCAAAAGCTAGGTTATCCATAGATTCTTATAATACATAATGAATTTTATTAATTCACTTTAGATTTTCAAACTGATTCTGGTAAAGTAATGGAGATGAAAAAAAAAGTAATAGTTGCCATGAGCGGTGGAGTTGATAGTTCTACTACAGCGGCGTTATTAAAAGAACAAGGATATGATGTTTCAGGCATAACTATGCAACTCTGGGACTATGCCGAGGAGGAATCAGGCTGCTGCTCTCTTAGCGATGTTTTTGATGCAAGACAGGCAGCAAACCAGATTGGAATTAAGCATACAGTTGTTGACTACAAAGAAGATTTTCAAAAATATGTTGTAAAAGACTTCATAGATAAATATTACTGTGGGCAAACACCTAATCCTTGCATAATGTGCAATGAACACATGAAATTTAATTTTTTACTAAATAAATCTTTAGAAATGGGAGCTGACTTTTTAGCAACTGGTCATTATGCAAAGATTTCCAAGAATAATGAAGGTATCTTTTTTCTTGAAAAAGGAAAGGATAAATTTAAGGATCAATCATATTTTCTTTTTACTTTAAGTCAAAAAGAACTTTCTAGACTAATGTTTCCCTTGGGTGCCTTAACCAAAAAAGAAGTTAGAGTAATGTCAGAAGGTTTTGAGTTAAGTGTTGCGGCTAAAAAAGATAGTCAGGATGTTTGTTTTATTGCTAAAGACTATAGAGGTTTTGTTGAAAAAAATTTACCTGGCTTTAGTGCTAAACTTGGTGAGATTAAGTCGCTAAATGGAGAAGTTCTTGGTACTCACTCAGGTATACATAATTTTACTATTGGCCAAAGAAAGAAATTGGGCATAAATTCTTTAAAGGCAATGTATGTAGTAAGTATAAATTTTGAAAATAATGATGTGATTGTGGGGGACAAAGATGATCTGTATTCAAAAGTCTTATTCGCAAATAATCTTAATTGGACTGTTGATCCAAGTCAGCTAATAGAGAAGAAGATTGAGGCCAAAATTAGATATAGAAGTCCTGAATCTAAGGCTAGTATAAGATTCATAGATGATAGGCTCCACGTTTTGTTTGACGAAGCTCAACGATCAATTACTCCTGGTCAAGCAATAGTCTTTTATCATGAAGACAAAGTTCTTGGAGGAGGATGGATCGATGAAGTCTGTAGAGAGAATTAGTTTTCTTACTTATGGATGTAAGGTCAATCAGTTCGATACAGATAGAATTGCAGCATCACTTTCAAATAGATTTACAATAATAGATGATACCAAGTCATCTGATATGTGTATTGTTAACACTTGTACTGTAACAAATAATTCAGATTCCCAAATTATTAAAGACATTAAAAGATTAAAAAAAAATAATCCTAATTGTAAGATTTTAGTAACAGGATGTCTTGCCCAAACGAATCCTGAATCTTTAGAATTAATAAAGGAAGTAGATTTTATAGTAGATAATGCTAATAAGTATTTAATTCCTAAAGTCTTATCCTCACCTATAGTTAAAAAGAAAATAATTTCAGATATTTTTGATATTGAAAAATTTGATGATTTTAAAATCAGTCAAAAGGAGAATAGATCTAGAGCTTTCTTATCTGTCCAAGATGGCTGCAGTTTTAGATGCTCTTTTTGTATTATTCCTTTTGCTAGGGGTAAATCGAGAAGTATGAGGGTTGATTCTATAATAGAGAAGATAAATGAGCTATCAAGGTTAGGCTATAATGAAGTTGTTCTTTCTGGAATTCATCTTTCAAGCTATGGTTTGGATATTGGTTCAAGTTTATTACAACTTCTTAAAGAAATTGAGAATAGGGTGGATATCCCAAATATAAGACTCAGCTCCATAGACCCTGCAGATACTAACGAAGAATTAATTTATTTTTTCTCTAAGTCTAAAAAAGTATGCCCTTCATTTCATATATCACTTCAAAGCGGATCACCTGATATCTTAAAATTAATGAAAAGAAGATATAAAATTGAAAGATTCAGCAACATCTTAAGATTAATAAAGGAAAACGTGAAACTTTCTTGTATTGGTACTGATGTTATAGNCGGGTTNCCGGGTGAAACTCAGGATTTATTTAATGAAACTTATAGTTACATTAAGGNTTCACAACTAGATTATCTTCANGTGTTNCCTTATTCAGATAGACGTGGTACTAAAGCCTCAGCTAGGAATGATAAAGTTACTATTGAATTAAAGAAACAAAGATCTAAAGCTTTACGTGAGCTCGGTGAAGAAAAGAAGTCAAATTTTTATTCNACGTTCATTGGCAAAAAACTCTCNGCTATTGCGGAGAANAATAATCGTGCTCGAACTAGAAATTACATTGATGTCAAAATCGAACATGACTCGCNNGCAAAACCAGGCCAGTTGTTAAATTTAGTAATTGATAAAGTTGAGAACGGTAAGGCTTATGGAAGATATACCTANATCAATCTTCTTCTATTAACTTAATTCCTAATTCAGTAAGTTGTTTNTCAGAAAAAACCTTGGAAGGTGCTTCNGTTAGCAGACANGAAGCCTTTTGTGTTTTAGGGAAGGCTATAATGTCTCTAATNGATGGAGAATCAGTTAAATACATCATCAATCTATCTAATCCNATTGCNAGGCCACCATGTGGAGGAGTTCCAGACTCCAGTGCATTTAACAAATAGCCAAAATTTTGCTCATATTCATCTTTNGATATNCNTAAAAGTTGNAAAACTTTTTCCTGGAGATCTTTCTTGTGNATCCTNATNCTCCCACCGCCAATCTCAGTTCCATTAAGAACTATATCGTAAGCTTTAGATTCNANAGTAGTCAANTTCTTTTCTTCAATNNATTCATTCTTGGGCATTGTAAANGGATGATGAGTTGAAGTAANCTTNTCATCNATTTTTAGAAATAANGGGAAGTCTGTTATCCATACAAATTCATACGAGNTTGGTTTTATTAAACCTANNTCTTTACCTAGCTTATTCCTNACAGCAGACATATAATTATTTACTANTTCTTCGTCACCAGCTCCAAAGAAAACAATATCACCNACCTTNAATTTNAGTTGATTCTTTAGGGAGTCTATTTCCTCTTCTGTAAAGAATTTTAATATAGGTGATTGAAGTTCTGAATCTAAGACCTTAATCCAAGCTAAGCCTTTTGCTCCATGTTCTTGAGCGTATGTAGTCAATTCATCAATATTTTTTCTTGTCATAGTAGCATTTTCTACTTTGATACATTTTATAATACCNTTACTTTCTACAACTCCTTTAAAAACTTTAAACTCTGTATTTTTAAAAATATTTGTAATTGTTTGATGCTCAAGACCAAATCTAAGATCAGGTCTGTCATTCCCGAANCTATTCATACTTTCTTTATATGAAATCCTNTTAAAACCAGGGACTAATGAAATTGCTTTAANTTCCTTAAATATTTTNANTAGTAGCTCTTCTANAATCTCTATTACATCATCTTCNTTAACNAATGACATTTCCATATCAATTTGNGTAAATTCAGGTTGTCTATCTGCTCTCAAATCCTCATCTCTAAANCANCTAACGATTTGATAATATCTNTCAAAACCTGAAGTCATTAAAATTTGTTTTAANATTTGGGGTGATTGTGGTAGTGCAAAAAAAGAACTCTGATGAACACGACTAGGAACTAGATAGTCACGAGCTCCTTCTGGGCTTGATTTAGTTAGGTATGGAGTCTCAATATCTACAAAACCNTTTTNATCAAAAAAGTTTCTGGTTATCATCATTGTCTTACTTTTTAAAATGAAGTTGTTACTAATATTTGGCCTTCTTAAATCNAGATATCTATACTTCAGCCTAANNTTTTCATCTGCATTTATTTCTTCTTCAATTTGAAAAGGAAGAGGGACTGAGGAGTTAAGAACTTCGACCGAATTTATTAAGACCTCAATTTTNCCTGTTTGAAGGTTCTCATTAATGGTTCCNTCGGTCCTCAAACGAACAGTNCCTGAAATTTGTATTACATATTCATTTCTTANTGTTTCTATTGTTTTGTGCACCTCTGGAGAATTGTTTGGATCTGAGACGATTTGGATTATTCCNGANTTNTCTCTCAGGTCAATAAATATTACACCTCCATGGTCTCTAATAGAAGAGCACCACCCAGAAATTGTAATAGANTTACCTTCNAAGGTTTCATNAAAAGTTNCGCAATAATCAGTTCTGAAACTAGTTTTCATTATTGGAANTTAATCTTAACTCCATTTGTTAAACATCACAAGAAGAGTATAATCAAAACAGTTAAATGAAAGAATTTAAATGTGGCACAGTCTCTATAATCGGAAAGCCTAACACTGGTAAATCTACNTTAATCAACGCCCTAACTGGTAGNAAGATNTCTGCTGTTTCTGATAAGCCTAATACAACAAGAAATAAGATATTGGGTGTNTGTAATTCCAATGACAGTCAGATTATCTTTTTAGATACTCCTGGTATACAAAAATCTAGTAAATTTTTAAACAGAATAATGGTTCAGTCTTCTTATCAAGCNATTGGAGAATCTGACATAGTTCTTGTNATAGTTGACTGTACAAAGCGTTCAACTTTTAATACAGATGAAATAGCATCTAAAATAGTAGATAAAAAACCTATTATTGCAATTAATAAGATTGATTTAGTTAAGAAAAGTAAAATATTAAACATCGTAAACATTCTTAAGGACATTTTTCCTACCGTAGATTCNTTTATACCTATAAGTGCATTAGAGGAGGAAGGATTAGATATATTGATAAAAGAATTTAAAAGAATTTTACCTGTTGCCGATAAGATCTTGCCTGATGATGTTACAACNGATCAACCCGAAAAGTTTTATATTTCTGAGATAATAAGAGAGAAGATTTTTAACACTTTTTATCAAGAGGTACCATANAGGACTGCTGTTGTGATCGAAGACATAATTGACAAAAAAANGGTTTCATCTATTCAGGCTTANATNATAGTTGAGAATACTCATCATAAACAGATTATTATTGGAAAGAATGGTTCAATGATTAAGAAAATTGGCATAGAGAGNAGNGNGGATATAGAAAANTTTCTTTCTTGTAAGGTTTTTTTGGACCTCNGAGTNAAAATTGANAGTACATGGTTAAAGACGAAAGAAAAAGCTTTCAACTATTCAAGTATTTAGCTATTTNCCCGAAAAGTTAGGAGACCTTTTTTCCTTAAATGCATTTTGAGCCTCCAAGTAATCAGAACTATTTGCTGCTCGNAAGATAGTTTCTTTTATTTTTTTATAATCATCAGGATTGATACTTTGACTACTTTCAAAAGTATTTATAGATTTTTTTATTGAAGCAAGAGATAANGGNGCATTAAGAGAAATTTTTTCAGAAAATTCTANAGATTTCTTTAAAATATCTTTTTGTTCATATATGAAATCAAATATCTNCATNTCCATAGCGTCATCAGATGAATACTTATCACCTGTAAAGAAAATNTTTCTAGTATTTGACACTCCTATNTTATTTATGAAGTTTTTTAAGCCATAATAATTATAAAAAATACCAAGTTTTACAGGNGGCATACAAAATATACTTTCTTTAGAGAANAATTTAAAATCACAATTTAACATTATCTCAAGNGCNCCACCAAAAATACTCCCGTTTATNGCTGCTATTATAATTTTTGGACTTTCAACNATTACNTCAGAAATCTTCATNAATGGGTGTTTTTCTGAATCATTCTCTATAATATGAATTTTTAAAAGTGATTCCTTGGAATCTATACTCTCNGAAGAGATATCATATCCAGAAGAAAACACCTTNTCTCCTTTAGAGGTTATTATTATTGTCCTTATTTNAAGGNTTTTTTCGGCATCTTGAATAATTTCTGACATTCTNAGGAGCATTTCTTCATTGAAAGCATTCTTTTTTTCTGGCCTATCAAAGGTAATGATTCGTGTNTTCTTTAAATCTTCANATTTAACAAATTTNCTCATATCCGTTATAGTAATCTATAAATATTTTTAAAGCGAGTTNGATATGCCATTATATGAATATGAATGTAAAGATTGTATGAAAAAATACAACAAAGATATTACGCTTCTTTCTAAGTCATTAGATAAAAAAACTGGCGAGAANGTAATGAAGAGAAATAAAAATTTTCTCTATATCGAAGTGCAAAANATTAAAAATGAAAAAACTATTTTTTCTTTAGGAAAAGAGGGCAATAAAGGTATTAAAAGNTATAGGTATAGGATGGATAAGNATAAATATCTTTTCTTGGAACTTAGAGACTTTAGGTTTACAGAGTTATTTTTCCAAGATGAGGAAGTTCCTGTATCGGTTGNATGTCCCTGCGATAAGAGATGTAAAGANGTAGTTAGAATATTTTCTCCCTTTAAAGCCATTTTTGAGAAAAGAGGNGGTATAAAAGATAGAGCTCCTGCACCAGGAGATCCTGTACAATGGCATAAGGATTACAAAATTATGAAAGACGAAGAACAAGCTTCCAACTGGGTTGGACAAGACCATCTAGACCAATATTTTGGTAACTCNCAACATGATGGNTCTTATGGTTCAGAATAGNGAACGCTATGCCTTTATATGAATTNGAATGTAAATCTTGTAAAAANAATCTGATGAAAGCCTTAGGCTTACTTGAGAAAAAATATGATAAAAAANCNCTCTTAAGTNTNATAAAAAANTTTAAAAATTTAAACGGAATNCAAGTNGTAGACNTGATATCTGAAAAATTAATTCAGTCNGANGGAGTGAAAGAAGAAGGTAATGTTGAAATAGATTTATACATAGAGGAAGGAAAAAAAATGGTCCTTTTTTATGCTACTAATTTTAGGTTCTCTGAATTAATATTTGACGANGAAGATGAAAAAAATATTTCAACTTCTTGNTGTAAAAAAGGTGAGATTGAAAGAGTAATATCNTCTTTCTCTTATACCTCNGATCTTTCGACAGATGCACCAAAGCCNCCTGGANTAGCAGATTTACCNGAACAAATTAGAGGNAGAGTTAATTTTAGNGAGATGATAGAGNCNAAAGANCAACCTGCTAATATTAAAGCNGANAACAGATANAAGCATCAATATATGGATAAGTCCAAAACTAAATTGTTATAGTCTCACCTAGGGTTGTCCTCTACATATTTTATAAATTTAATTAAAATTTCCTTCCTATCGTCAGGGATATCTTTGTAGGATTGTTTAAATTTAAGTTTAATCATCAACAGAATATGTGCATAAGGATTTCTTCCTTTTGGATGATTATCACTAGTCGGAAGCTTATCTTTTAACCTATCGCCGGTCTTTTGTATCAATAGCCAAAGTTCTTTTCTATTTTTTTCATTCATCTAAAGTATAATCTTTTTTCTTTTTTCCAACTCTTCTTTCAAGCTCAGAACAGATGTCGTCCATATTGATATCATGATAAGATANACCCACCATCATATGAAATANNAAGTCAGAATATTCATATATGATTTTATCCCTTTCACCGTTCTGTGACGCTTCAATAGATTCNGCAGATTCTTCNCNTATTTTAGAATGNATTCTNTCAAGACCATNTTTGAATAACGATGAAACATAAGAATCTTCNTTATCCTTNCTATTCTTTCTTTCTTCGATAGTTGAGAAGACTTCATTNAGAATATTTATTCTANTTGATATTTTCTTTTCATCCATTACATTATTCAATATACATTAAACTGAAAGGAAGGAAATTAAATAATGGCCAGAGTTACAATTGAAGATTGTTTAGAAAAAGTCCAAAATCGTTTTGAACTTTCNGTAGCAGCAATGAAGAGAGCTAAAAGTATTTATAATGGTNCAAAATCTTTATCTGATGAAAANAATAAGCCTGTTGTTTTAGCCCTTAGAGAGATTGCTGAAGAAAAAGTNATTGCTGTTAAAAAACCTTCTAAATAATAATTCCTTAAGTTTTTCTTTTTTAATTTAGAATGTCTGATTTAAGCTTTTTAGAAAATTTAAAAAACCACTTTATNAATAAGTATAAATTTATTCCTATAGCTCACTCTAAAGTATCAGTTCAGTCTTCGGTCTCAATNATAATTAGGAANATTAATTCTAGATATGAAATTTTATTTATAAAGAGAACTACAAGGGATTCAGATAAGTTTTCAGGACATATGGCTTTTCCAGGTGGGGTTAAAGAGAATATAGACAAAGATAGTCTAGCTACCGCNATTAGAGAGACNGAGGAAGAGGTGGGNCTAGATTTAGAAATGNACTCTNATATCNTAGGTAGATTTAGTGANTATAAGCCTGTAAATCCNGAAGCAAACAAATTTGTTGTTAGCCCCTTTATTTTTTACTTAAATANACCAGATNTNGAGCTNGTAANGTGTGAAGATGAGGTNGAAGAAATGGTTTGGATACCCATCANTACTTTACTTACAAATTTGAGTAATAGTGTTCGTATAGGAACTAGATATGNTAAGCCTTACAAAGACAATGTATTTCTTTATCAAGGTTANAAAATTTGGGGGATGACAGGCAAGATCCTCTATGCCTTTCTCCAAGAGATTGAGAATTATTGTGAATAGAATTTATATGTTTTACTTTAATTATTTAAGTGATAGAATAAAAAAATGGGTAGTGTAAATAAAGTAATTCTTCTTGGAAGACTTGGTGCTGATCCTGAAGTGAGGTATACGCAAGACCAAACTCCAGTNGCTTCCTTTAATATTGCAACTTCAATTAACTANAAAAATAAATCTGGCGAAAAAGTTGATAAAACATCATGGCANCGTTGTGTTGCTTGGAGAAAAACTGGAGAAGTTATTGGACAGTATTTTAAAAAAGGGAATCAAATTTATATAGAAGGATCACTAGAGAGTAGGTCTTATGAGGATAAAAGTGGTGAGAAAAAGTTTATTACAGAGGTTGTTGTAAATAATTTTCAATTTGTTGATTCTAAAGCTGGAGGCTCAGCTCAAACTGGCGATGACAACTTCCTAGATGATTTTGATATCGAAAGTTCATCCAGTGATGACGTCCCATTCTAAATGACTATTAAAATTAATATTGTTTTATTATGTGCTGGTAAAAGTTCAAGACTGAAATTTAATTTACCAAAAGTTATATTGCCAATTAACGGTAAAACTTTACTTGAAAGAAGTTTATTTAATCTTAATCAATTAAAACCNANTAAAATTATTATTGTTGCAGGTTTTAAAAAAGAGCTTGTTGTNAATCTAGCAGAAAAATTAGATTACAAAAATATAGAATTTGTAACTCAAAAGGAACAGCTTGGAACTGGTGATGCTGTTAAAAAAGCTTATAAAAAACTTGATGATGATTCAGTATCACTAATTATAAATGGTGATACTCCTTTTGTTGATGTAGAAACTATCAGGCAAGCTTTGTCTCAATATAACAAAAACAAATCTGTTTTTACCATAGCAACCTCTACACCTGCTTCCCCTTTTGGTTATGGTAGGATACTAAGAGATAATGATGGACAAATATTAGACATAGTAGAAGAAAGAGACTGTAATAATGAGCAAAGATTAATTAAAGAGGTAAATTCTGGTTTATATTTAGTTGCAACCAAACATCTAAAAGGTTTAATTAAAAAAATAAAGAAGAATAAAAACTCCGAATATTATTTAACTGATTTGGTTAATATATTTGCAAGAAACGGAATGAGGATTGATTCCGTCCCTATTAAAGACGAAAGAAAGTTTATTAATATTAATACTTTTGATGATTATCGCAAAGCTCATGAACTTGATAAAATGTTTACTTATGAAGAATGTATAAAGAATAATATTTTCTTAGTTGATCCAAATACTTTCCAAAAAGACTTAGAAGTAAAAATATCCAAAAATGTTTTTATTGGCCCCAATGTAATACTTAAAGGCAAAACAGAAATAAAAGAAGATGTTAGAATCGAAGGTAATGCTTTTATATCCAACTCTTTTATAGGTAAAGGAACTTTAGTTAAACCTTTTACTTCAATTGAGGATTCACAAATTGGATCTGAAGTTCAAATAGGCCCATTCACNAATTTGCGCCCGGGTAATGAAATTAATAATAAAGCAAAAATTGGAAACTTCGTTGAGATNAAGAAATCAAAGATTGGTAANGATTCAAAGGTTCCNCATTTGTCCTACGTTGGCGATACTAAAATGGGATCCAAAGTTAANGTAGGTGCTGGGACTATTACTTGTAATTATGATGGATTCAATAAGCATAATACTATTATCGAAGATAATGTATTCATTGGAAGTGATACAATGCTAATTGCNCCTATCACTCTCGGTAAAGGCTCAACAACTGGTGCAGGTTCAATTCTAAATTCAGATATACCNGAGGAAACATTNGCCGTTACAAGGGTTAAAGAGAAACATATCTCAAACTGGAAAAGAAANCCAAAGAAATAATTATGTGTGGGATTTATAGCATCTATTCTAAAAAAGAAATTGAATTTCAATCCTTTTTTAAATCTTTAAGAGAGCTTGAATATCGCGGTTATGATTCTGCTGGACTCTCATATCTAAAAAAGAATAACTTTATAACTTGTAAAACAACTAANAAAATAGATAGNCTAGANCAAAAGGTCGATAAGAAAGTTAAATCATCTTTAATATTAGGACATACAAGGTGGGCTACCCATGGTAAACCTACTTTGAAAAATTGNCATCCACATTCTTGCAAGAAAATATTNTTAGTCCATAACGGAATAGTGGAAAATTTTCATGAATTAAAAAAAAGTAAATATTTAATTAATAATAAGTTTNNTACTGAAACTGACTCTGAAGTNATAGTTCAGCTTGTTGAATATTTTTACTCTATAGAGAAGAATCTTTCTAAAGCTGTATTTGAAGTAGGAAAAATTTTAAAAGGTTCAAATGCTTTTCTTTGTTTAGATAAAACTCAACCAGAAATTTTAGTTTCATATAAAAATAAAACACCACTATTTTTTGGTTTAAAAAAAGATAAGCAATCAATATTNTCCTCAGATACAAATGCAATGAAGGTTGANTTAGATTCTTATTATTTTTTAAAGAACGAGGAGGTTNTAGAGGTAAANNGTCAAGGNTTCGTATGTTTTAACTCAAAATATAAGAAAGTAGAAGTTAAGCTCTTAAAATATAAAAGAAATTCTGATNTTTCTAANAACATAGTCTCCAAAGCTAACTCTATNACNTANAATGAGATGATTTCTCAGAAATCTTTAATACCTAAATTGTTTAATAACNCAAAGGATATTTTGGATAAAATAAGAGAAAAGGGGAGACCAAAAGAGATTGTAATAATTGGTTGTGGNTCTTCATACAATGCGGCCATGCTTGGTAAATACTATTTNGAATCCATCAGNAAGATTCCTACCTCTATTTATAGNCCATCTGAGTTTACTTTTTTTAATCAAAATCTTAAAAANGTGTTGTATATTTTTATTTCACAATCAGGTGAAACTGCTGATACATGTGACNTACTTGAATCTAACAAAGAATTCTTTANAGATTCTCTGTCTATTGTTAATAATATAGATTCTAGANTAGTTAAGAATACTAAAGATAGTATTAANTTATCCTTAGGNATTGAAAAAGGAGTTGCGGCCACTAAAACGTTTACTGGACAAATTNCAATATTANATCTTATGTCNTTTTGTTTTACTGAAGGCAGCAANGTCACAATTCCTAAGTTAGATTCAGATTATAAAACCTTTTTTAATGTTGAAGANGAGGTCAAGANGATCGCCGNAAAATTCTATAAAGCNANAAATTTCTTTATTTTGGGGAGAAATTTNACTTATCCTNTAGCCTTAGAAGCCGCCTTGAAAATTAAAGAGATATCATATATTCATTCTGAGGGCTCACTTTCCTCAGAAATGAAACATGGGCCCATTGCTCTATTAGATAATAATTTTCCTATATTGTATTTACTTTCAAACGACAAGAGTACAGTGCTGAAGGAAATTATGAATCTATATGAAGCGCATACACGTTCGAAAAAAATTATTCTTTTTGCTTCAACAGATTCTATTAAGTTAATTGACCCTGAATTTCTATCTCAGATTGAATTTATATCAATACCAGAAAAAACACCTAGTGTTCTTCCCCTCTATTTCACACTTCTAGCTCAGTTGCTATCTTACCATTTAGCAAAGCTGAATAATTTATCAATAGATCAGCCAAGAAATTTAGCCAAGGTAGTTACAGTAGCCTAAAAATTTATTATAATTCATTATATGAAAGTTCTAGTTGTTGGATCTGGTGGAAGAGAGCATGCAATATGTTGGTCTATATTAAAAAGCCCAAAGGTATCCAAAATCTTTTGTGCTCCTGGAAATGCGGGAATAGATTCTATAGTAAACACAGTGGATATCAAATCTGACAATATAGATGCACTACTTGCTTTTGCAATTAATGAAAAAGTTGATTTAACAATAGTTGGACCAGAGCAACCGTTAGCAATTGGAATAGTTGATTTGTTCAGAAAAAATAAATTATTAATATTTGGTCCTAATCAACACTCTTCTCAATTGGAATCAAGTAAAGAATTTTCGAAAATTTTCATGAAGAAGAATTCTATACCTACTGCTAATTTTGAGAGCTTTTCAGATTTTGATTTAGCCCATGAACATATTAAAAAATCAGAATATCCTTTAGTTGTCAAAGCTGATGGTCTAGCCGCTGGTAAAGGAGTCCGTGTTTGTTACAGTTTTGAGGAAGCAAATGAATTTTTAATATTTATAATGCAAGATAAAATATTCTCAACTTCTGGCGACAAAGTCGTTATTGAAGACTTTCTTGAGGGGGAAGAAGCTTCTTTTTTCGTTTTTACAGATGGGAAATCAATTTTACCTTTAGACTCTTCTCAGGATCATAAAAGACTTCTTGATGATGACCTTGGTCCGAATACTGGAGGTATGGGTGCCTATTCTCCTGCACCTGTTATTGATCAAGAAACAAGAAAAAATATAATGTTGGATATTGTAGAACCAGTATTCTCTGCATTCAAAAGAGATAAAATTGATTATACAGGGGTTCTATATATTGGTTTAATGATAAAAGATAAAAAGTCTAAGGTAGTAGAATTTAATTGTCGTTTTGGTGACCCTGAAACTCAGCCACTCTTGTATAGGCTAGACTCTGACGCTTTTGATCTTTTTTATATGACAGCTAAAGAAGAACTTTCTAAATATAAATTAGAATGGAAGAATAAATATTCTGTTACTGTCGTTATGGCTGCCAAAGGATATCCAGCAAAGTATGAGACTGGTCTTTCAATTAAAAATTTAATGGATTTTTCTGATGAGGATGTAGTAATTTTTCATGCAGGTACAACAAGAGAAGAAGGTGACATAAAAATCAATGGTGGAAGAGTGTTGGGTGTAACTGCTGAAGGCAATACTCTAAAAGATGCAATTTCTTCAGTATATAGATCTATTGANAAGATAGATTCCTCTAATTTGGTTTATAGAAAAGATATAGGNAAGAAAGGTCTAATAAAAATTGCTTAATANTCTTGACATACNAAACAAGTGTGGCATATTTCAANGATTAAATATGAGGAAATTATGCCTACNATAACTCAACTAGCTAAAAATGCTAGATTTACTGAAAAGAAGAAAAGTAAGTCTAGGGCATTGCAAAATAATCCCCAAAAAAGNGGTGTTTGTACACGTGTTTATACNACTACACCTAAGAAACCTAATTCTGCTTTAAGAAAAGTTGCAAGAATTAGACTCACGAATGGAATTGAGGTNACAGGATACATTCCNGGTGAAGGGCACAAATTGCAAGAACATTCAGTTGTATTGATTAGAGGTGGAAGGGTTAAAGACTTACCTGGCGTTAGGTATCACATAGTTAGAGGTTCTCTTGATACTACTGGTGTTGAGGGNAGAAAGCAATCTAGATCNAAATACGGGACAAAAAAACCAAAGTCTAATTAAGGATATTTTTTCATATGGCTAGAAAAGGACCAATNAAAAATAATATACCANCACCTGATACCAAATATAATAAGGTTTCTATATCTAAGTTTATAAACTCGTTGATGGTTGATGGTAAAAAGAGCATAGCTGAGACAATATTCTATGATTCATTAGACATAATAAAAGATAAAACAAAGGCGGACCCTTTGGAAGTTTTNGAAGAGGCTTTTAAGAATATTCAGCCTACTGTTGAGGTAAGATCAAGAAGGGTTGGCGGTGCCACATATCAAGTTCCTGTAGAGGTAACCTCTTCAAGGAAGAATTCCCTTGCTATCAGATGGATTTTAACAGCTGCAAGAAAAAGAGATGGTAAGAGCATGGCTCTAAAATTNGCTTCCGAGATTATGGATGCAAAAGANAACAAGGGTGGAGCAGCTAAGAAAAAAGAAGACACCTTGAAAATGGCTGANGCTAACAGAGCCTTTTCACATTATCGCTGGTAGGTCATATTAAAAATGAGCAAAGATTTAAATTTAGTTAGAAATATCGGNATTGTTGCACATATNGATGCAGGTAAAACAACAACAACTGAAAGAATTCTTTTTTATACTGGAAAAAGTTATAAAATAGGCGAAGTACATGATGGNGCAGCTACCATGGATTGGATGGAGCAAGAAAGAGAAAGAGGTATCACAATTACTTCAGCNACAACTGCTTGTAGTTGGGATGGTATTGATATAAANATAATAGACACNCCCGGNCACGTTGANTTTACAATNGAAGTTGAGCGTTCATTGAAGGTTCTNGATGGGGCATGTGTCGTTTTTGACAGCGTAGGTGGTGTAGAGCCTCAATCNGAGACTGTTTGGAGACAAGCTGATAGATATAACGTACCAAGGATGTGTTTNGTTAATAAAATGGATCGTACAGGTGCAAATTTTCAAAGAACTGTGGATCAAATAAAGTCTCGCTTGGGTTCAAACCCAGTAAGACTACATTTGCCATATTTCAAGGATGACCTTTTCGAAGGGATTGTTGATTTAATTGAAATGAAGTTGGCAGTATGGGATGGAGAATCNTTGGGTGCAAAGTTTAGCCTAGTTGATNTTCCTGAAGAAATATTAGAAGAAGCCAAGTCTACGAGAGACAATATGCTTGAATTATTATCCGATAATGATGAATCAATAATGGAAGACTATTTGGAAGGAAAAGATATTGAAAGAGATAGAATAATNGCTGCTATAAGAAAACAAACAATTAATCTAGACATAGTTCCAGTTATATGTGGTTCAGCCTTCAAAAANAAGGGTGTTCAGCTACTCTTAGATGCTGTAAAAAGGTATNTGCCGTCACCTTTAGATATACCACCAATTAAAGGAACAGATGTTGATGATGAGTCTAAAGAAATGGAAAGAATACCTAGCGANGACGAGCCGCTCTCAGCTCTAGCATTCAAAATTATGACTGACCCTTTTGTAGGAACTATTACATATATTAGGGTTTATTCGGGAGTTCTAAATTCTGGATCAGCTGTTTTTAATCCTACTAAGAATGCAACCGAAAGAGTTGGAAGATTACTTAAAATGCATGCAGATAAGAGAGAAGATATTACTTCTGTTTGTGCTGGNGATATTGCTGCAGCTGTTGGACTAAAAAATACTTATACCGGTGAAACTTTATGTGATAAGTCCAATCCTATAGTTTTAGAAAGTTTAAATTTCCCAGATCCTGTAATCTCAGTAGCTATTGAACCAAACACTAAAGCAGATCAGGAAAAATTAGGAATGGCTCTTAGTAAGTTAGCAATAGANGATCCATCATTTAAAGTTAAGGTTGATCACGAAACAAACCANACNATTATTGCNGGAATGGGTGAGTTNCACCTTGAAATAATTGTTGATAGGCTTAAAAGAGAATTNAGNGTTGANGCTAATGTAGGAGCACCTCAGGTTGCATANAGAGAAACGATNAGAAAAGAAAGTGAAGCCGAGCAAAAGTATATAAAACAGACTGGNGGTAAGGGTCAATATGGACATGTAAAAATTAGAATCGAGCCACTTGAAACTGGCGGAGGTTTTGAATTTGTAGATAAAATTAAAGGTGGAACTATTCCAAAAGAATTTATACCTGCTGTTGAAAAAGGTGTAAAAGAAGCAATGCTTGGCGGAGTAGTCGCCGGTTATGAAGTTGTTGATGTAAAAGTAACACTTTATGATGGCTCTTTTCATGATGTTGATTCATCAGAAATGGCTTTTAAAATTGCAGGATCACTTGCGTTTAANGATGCTGTGAGAAGGGCTGGGGCTGTTGTGCTGGAACCAGTAATGAAAGTTGAAGTNGTAGTTCCGGAAGATTTCATGGGAACTGTTATTGGTGATTTNAACTCAAGAAGAGGAAGAATTCAAGGTACAGAATCAAGAGGCGAACTACAAGGAGTTCAGACAGAGGTTCCTTTATCTGAAATGTTTGGATATGCCACTGATGTACGTTCCTTGACAGAAGGCCGTGCAACCTTTACAATGGAGTTTTCAACTTATAGTGATGTGCCACAGCATATTTACGAAAAGATGAAATTAGAAGAAGCGTAATGTCATTATTTAGGAGGGACATATAAGATGTCTAAAGAAAAATTTGAGAGGAATAAACCTCATTGTAATATAGGTACAATCGGTCACGTTGATCATGGAAAAACTACATTAACAGCAGCTATTAGTATGACTTTAGCAAAGGCTGGTGGTGGAGATGCTATGTCATACGCTGATATTGATAATGCACCAGAAGAAAAGGAAAGAGGTATTACAATTAATACTGCTCACGTCGAATATGAAACTGANGCTAGACATTATGCNCACGTTGACTGTCCAGGTCACGCGGATTATGTAAANAATATGATTACAGGTGCTGCCCAAATGGATGGTGGTATTTTAGTNGTTAGTGCAACAGATGGCCCTATGCCACAAACAAGAGAGCATATATTACTTGCTAGGCAAGTTGGNGTTCCTAAATTAGTTATATTCTTAAATAAAGTTGATCAACTAGGTGGAGACCTTGAGTTGATAGAATTAGTTGAGCTCGAAGTACGTGAACTATTAACTGAGTACGGATTCGATGGTGATAATACACCTATAGTCTCAGGTTCGGCTTTAGCGGCGGTTGAAGGAAAAGATCCTAAAACAGGCGAAGAAGCTATTATGGAATTGATGGCGAAGGTAGATGAATGGATACCACAACCAGAAAGAGCTTTAGACTTACCTTTTTCTCTTGCAATTGAGGATGTTTTTTCAATTTCAGGAAGAGGAACGGTTGTAACCGGAAGAGTGGAAGCAGGAAAAATCAATTCAGGTGATAAAATTCAAATAGTTGGAATAAAAGATACAACAGAAACTACTGCTACTAGTCTAGAAATGTTTAGAAAGATTTTAGATTACGCTGAAGCTGGCGATAACGTGGGAGTTCTTCTAAGAGGCGTCGAAAAAGATGATGTTGAAAGAGGACAAGTACTATGCGCACCGGGATCTATTACACCACATAAAAAATTTGAAGCAGAAGTTTATGTTCTGAAAAAAGAAGAAGGTGGAAGACATACTCCATTCTTTAAAGGATATAGACCACAATTTTATTTTAGAACAACAGACGTAACAGGCTCCATCGAACTTGGAGAAGGTGTTGAAATGGTTATGCCTGGCGATAACACAAAAATGAATGTAGAATTAATAGTTCCAGTAGCTATGGTTGAAGGTCTTAAGTTTTCTATTAGAGAAGGCGGTAGAACAGTAGGTGCAGGAGTTATTACTAAAATTACAGAGTAAATTTTATTAAAAAGAGAGAAAATATGGAAACCGCACCAAAAGTTAGAATAAAGCTTAAATCTTTTGATCATAGATTATTAGATAAGTCTACTTTTGAGATTGTTGACACGGTTAAGAGAACCGGTGCTAAGGTTGCAGGTCCGATACCACTTCCGACCAATATATCTAGAACTTGTGTTTTAAGAGCTCCACATGTTTACAAAAATTCTCGTGAACATTTTGAGATGAGAACACATAAGCGCCTTGTTGATATTCTCGAACCTACCCAGCAGACCATTGACTCTTTAATGAAGCTTGACTTAGCTTCTGGTGTAGAGGTAGAAATCAAATTACAAGGTGTTTAAATGTCAGATGATATAGAAGTAAAAGAACAAAAAGATATAGATACTGCTGAACAATCAACGCAGAGTATTGAAGAGCCCTTATTAGATAAGCCTAATAAGTCAGAAATCAAACTTAGTGGCTTAATTGGTACCAAAGTGGGCATGACGCAGACTATTGCTGATGATGGAAAAGTTGTTCCAACCACTGTGATTAAATTAGGACCTTGTTTAGCCTTAGAGAAGAAAGTAAAGAAGGATAAGACTTCGCTAAAGATTGGTTACCAAGAAGCAAAACCAAGGTTACTTACAAAATCGAAACTAGGATATTTGTCAAAACTAAAAGTTAAACCAATNAAATATGTAAAAGAATTTGATTTATTAAATCCAGAGGTAGAGATCACCCCAGGTGAGGAAATTAAAGCTGACATATTTAAAGAAGGTGATATTGCAGATGTTACTTCTAAATCAAAAGGTAGAGGCTTTGCAGGTGTTATCAAGCGTCATAATTTTGCCGGACTTAGACATACTCATGGAACACCCCAAAATCAAAGGTCAGGGGGCTCTATTGGAGCTTGCGCATATCCAGGAAGAGTATGGAAAGGACAAAAAATGGCTGGAAGATATGGTGGGAAGAACTCAACAATCCAAGGCTTAAAAGTTTTAGGTATTGATTTAGAAGATAATCTGATTTTAATAAAGGGCTCTGTCCCTGGATCTAATGGTTCTGTAGTTTATGTCAACCATACAAGGAAAGGTTAATGAATATTGGAATAGTAGATATAAAAAATAAAGAAATAGGCAAGTTTGATCTAAACTTTGACGATAATGTTGAAATAAACAGAAAAGCTATTAGTCAGGTTGTAAAATGGCAGCTTTCAAAAAGAAGATCAGGAACAGCNGCAACAAAAAATCGTGCAATGGTTAATGCAAGTAATAAGAAGCCATTTAAGCAAAAAGGTACAGGAAATGCTAGAGCAGGCTCAAGAACATCTCCTATTTGGCGTGGCGGCGGTGTAATTTTTGGACCTTCACCTAAAGATTGGTCCATTAATGTACCAAAGAAAATAAAAAAATTAGCATTGCTCCACAGTGTTTTATACAAAATAAAACAAGAAACTATCACAGTAGTTGATACGATAGAACTTAAAACTCATAAAACTAAAGATTTAATTGCTCTTTTAAAACCGTTTAAATTGGCAGATAAATTATTAATTGTTTCCGATATAGAGAGTGAGAATATTAACCTTGCTTCAAGAAATATTGAAAAGTTAAAATTAATTAAATCAGAAGGTGTTAATGTCTATGACTTGCTAAATTACAAATCAATCTTAATTGATAAGGCAACACTCACTACTTTAGTTGAGAGGTTAAAATAATGAAAAAATATGTTTCTGATATAATAATTAAGCCTTTAGTAACAGAGAAGACTCAAGCTATGAGTCAAGAAGAGTGCTATGTCTTTGAAGTTAATCCAAAATCTACTAAAAATGAAATAAGGGATGCAATTCAGAAATTTTTTGATGTTAAAGTTAAAGATATTAGAACAGCAATAAAACCTGGGAAAAAAGTTATGAAGGGTGGTAGACCTATAGGAAAACGATCAAAACAAAAAAAAGCTTTTATAACGCTTAAAGAAGGAAAAATAGAAATAGTCCAAGGAGTTTAGTATGGGAATTAGAAAATATAAACCTACTAGTGCTGGTCGAAGATTCATGACATCAGCTGATTATGATGAGATAACAACTAAATCCCCTCATAAGCCTCTACTGACATATTCTCATAATAAAAAAGGTAGAAATAATTTAGGAAGAATTACCTCAAAAAGCAGGGGCGGTGGCCATAAGCAACTTTATAGAATTATTGATTTTAAAAGAGATAAATTTGATGTCCTAGGGGTAGTCAAAACTATAGAATATGATCCTAATCGGACTTCTAGAATAGCACTTATAAGCTATTTAGATGGAGAAAAGAGATACATCCTTGCTCCATTGGGAATTAAAGTTGGGGATAAAATAATTGCTTCTTCAAAAACAGAAATTGTTACTGGTAATTCTTTAGAGTTAAAAAATATTCCTGAAGGAACAATCGTGCATAATATTGAACTGTCCCCTGGAAATGGTGGTAAGTTGGCAAGATCTGCAGGTGCCTACGCCCAAGTATTAGGAAACGAAAAGGATTTGACTATGATTAAATTAAGCTCTGGTGAAACTAGATATGTTCGTTCTATTTGTAGGGCAACTATCGGCAAGTTGGGGAACGATAAACACAATCAGATTGTAATTGGTAAAGCTGGAAGAAATCGACATCTTGGTAGAAGACCTAAGGTTAGAGGTGTTGCGATGAATCCTGTTGATCATCCTCATGGTGGTGGCGAAGGTAAAGCAGCTAGGGGAAACCCACACCCAGTATCTAAGTGGGGCTGGATAACTATAGGTAAGAAAACAAGACATAATCCAAGAACTGAGAAGTTAATTGTCAAAAGAAGACGAATCGGTTACGGAATGGATAAGAGGTGATTATAGAAAATGGGTAGATCGATTAAAAAAGGACCTTTCGTTGATGACAAGTTGATGAAGAAGGTTGTAAAAGCAAAAGAAACAGATAGTCAAAAAATAATCAAAACTTGGTCAAGAAGATCGATGATTGTTCCTGATATGTTAGGACTTACATTTGCTGTTTATAATGGAAAGAAATTTATACCTGTTTATGCCACAGAGTATATGTTGGGTCATAAACTAGGAGAATTTTCTCCAACTAGAACATTTAACTCTCATGCAGGTGGAGACAAAAAGAAGGGTGGTAGATAATGATAGCAAAAGCGATTCTTAAATATGCTAGAAGAACACCTAGGAAAGTTAATTTAGTTTTAGAAACTATTAGAGGTAGGAATGTAGATTATGCGTTCATGCTTTTAAAAACCTTGAAACAAGGCTCTAAAGAAGAAGTATCTAAAACATTAAAGTCTGCAGTCTCAAATGCATATGAAAAGGGTTTTACAGATTCCGAAAAAATTTTTGTATCTGAAGCTTATGCTACAGAAGGAACAACTTTGAAAAGATTTACACCAAGAGCTATGGGCAGAGCAACAAGGAAGTTGAAAAGATTAAGTCATATTACGATAGTATTAGAAGAGAAGGTGAAATAATGGGACAAAAAGTAAATCCAATATCAATAAGAGTAGGAATAACAAGAACATGGAACTCTAATTGGTTTGTTGCTAATAAAAACACTTATAAAGCTTTTTTACATGAAGACTTAAAGATTAGAACTTTTATAAAAAAGAATTTCTTTCAATCAGGAATATCTAAAATTGAAATAGAAAGATCATCAATTGAAAAAATTAGAATAATCATATTCTGTTCTAAGCCTGGACTGTTAATTGGCAGAAAAGGTGCAGACATCGACTTGTTGAGGAAAAACTTATCAAAAATGGTTAGTAAAGAAATATTTATTGATATCAAGGAAATTAAAAGACCTGAGATTGATTCCCAGTTAGTTGCTGAAAACATTGGACTACAGCTAGAAAGGAGAGTTGCCTATAGAAGAGCAATGAAGAGAAGTCTAACTTCTGCTTTGAGATTGGGGGCTATTGGTATAAAAATTATGGTTTCCGGAAGGCTAAATGGTGCAGAAATTGCGAGGAGTGAGTGGTACAGAGAAGGAAGGGTTCCTTTGAGTACACTTAGAGCAGATATTGATTATGGTTTCGCTGAAGCTCTTACTACTTACGGTAAAATAGGAATTAAAGTTTGGATCTTCAAGGGAGAAGTATTAAGAAAAAAACATCCTAAAGGAGAAGCAAATGCTACAGCCTAAGAAAAGCAAATATAGAAAGCAACATAAAGGAAGAGTAAGAGGCGTGGCGACAAAATGCAACAAAGTTTCATTTGGTGAGTTTGGTTTACAGTCATTAGATTTTGCCAGAATCACTGGAAGGCAAATAGAAGCTGCAAGGATTGCAATTAATAGAAGTGTGAAACGTGGAGCTAAATTATGGATAAGAATTTTCCCACATAAGCCCGTTTCAAAGAAACCCGCAGAGGTTAGGATGGGTAAAGGTAAGGGTGATATCGACAGGTACGTTGCACCAATTAAGAAAGGAACAATGATNTATGAAATAGCTGGCGTAGATGAAGAATTAGCAAGAGAAGCTCTTAGGCTAGCTTCAAACAAGCTGCCTGTGAGAACCAGGTTCGTTGTTAGAACAAGGGGACANTTGATATGATTTACACTAAAGATATTAAAAAATTGGATACAGTTGAAATTGAGAATAAAATTCAAGAATTAAAAGATTCCTTGCTTAAAGCTAAAATTAACAAGCTTAATCAAGGTGATTTNGATACCAATAGCTATAAGAAAATAAAAAAAGATATAGCCAGATGTATGACAGAAGTAAATTCAAGAGGAAAGGAATAAATTATGTCTAGAGGAAGAATGAGAACAGTTAAAGGGCTTGTAGTTAAAAACTCATCTTTAAAAACGTTGATGGTTCAAATTGAGACTAGAAGCAAGAATAAAAAATATAATAAGGTTTCTATTCTTAAAAAGAAGTTTCCTGTTCATGATGAAAAAATGGTCGCNNANGTCGGAGATATAATTGAGGCTATAGAAACAAAGCCTATTAGTAAAACAAAAAGATGGAATTTAATTAAAGTTGTTGAGAAAGGAGCTAGTCAATGATTCAACCAGAAACTCAATTAATTTCTGCTGATAATTCAGGCGCAAAAAAATTGAATGTCATAAGGCTCAAAGGTGGTTCATATAGACGTTATGCGAGTATAGGAGATNTTGTAACAGTTTCTATAAGAGCNGCTATTCCCAATTCAAAAGTTGAAAAAGGAAAAATATTCCAAGCAGTTATNGTTAGGACTAAAAAAGAAATAAGAAGAGCAGATGGGTCNTACATTAGATTTGATGATAATGCAGCTGTCTTAATCAACAAAGATAACCAGCCTGTTGGAACTAGGATATTTGGTCCTGTTGCNAGAGAGTTAAGAAATAGAGGNTTTATGAAGATTATATCCTTAGCTCCGGAGGTTATTTAGATGTCAGAATTAAAACTTAAACCNAANAAAGGNCTAAANGCTAAAATTATAGCNGGCAAATATAAAGGACAAGTTGGTAAAATAACAAGTGTATCGACTAAGCTTGATAGAGTGACCATAGAGAATATAAATATTGCAAAGAAACATGTAAAGCCAACACAACAAAATCCAAGTGGTGGAATTGTTAATATTGAAAAAGGTATTCATATATCAAACATAAAGGTGATAGGAAATGTCTANTATTAAAGAATTGTATATAGAGTCCATACCTTCGATTATGACCTCTTTAAAATTAAATAATAAGATGGAGGTTCCTAAGATAGTAAAGGTTGTCTTAAATATGGGACTTGGAAAGATATCAGATGCAGGTAAGGATACTAAGATAATTGATGAAGCATGTAATGAACTAACCTTNATTGCAGGCCAAAAAGCAGTTGTAACAAAAGCAAAAAAATCAGAAGCTGGTTTCAAACTAAGAGAAGGTTATCCAATTGGGTCTAGAGTTACACTAAGAGGTGATAGAATGTATGAATTTTTATCAAAACTTGTGAACTTGGCTTTACCAAGAGTTAGAGACTTCAGAGGAATATCCAATAAGGCTTTTGATAAAAATGGGAATTATAATTTAGGTATTCAAGACCATTTNGTCTTTCCTGAAATTGATCCAACTAAGTCAACAAAGGTTAAGGGACTTAATGTGACAATAGTAACAACTGCCGAGGATGACTCGCAGTCTAAAATTTTATTAGAAAANTTAGGGTTTCCCTTTAAGCGTTAGGAGAGTATTTAGATGGCAAAAAAATCAATGATTGTGAAAGCAAAAAAGAAGCAGAAATTTAAGGTAAGAGAATACAATAGGTGCCCAATAACAGGAAGAGCTAGGGGATTTATTAGAAAGTTTGGTATGAGTAGGAATGCATTTAGGAAACTTGCAAGTGAAGGCTTAATACCAGGAGTTAGAAAGGCTAGTTTATAGCCAGAGGATAAAATTATGGTTACAGACCCAATTTCAGATATGTTAACAAGAATTAGAAATGCAATAAATGCAAGGCATAAAGCTGTNGAAATACCTAATTCAAAGTTTAAGCTTCAAATCGCAAAGATTCTCGAAGAGGAGGGTTTTATACAATCGTTTGATAAAGTTTCAAAAGATAAATTTTCCTTTATTAAAATTAATTTAAAATATAGTAAGGACAAAAGAACATCGGTTATAAAAGAACTTAAAAGAATAAGTAAACCAGGTCTNAGAGTTTATGTTAACAAAACAGAGATTCCTAGAATTTTAGGTGGNTTAGGTACTTCGATTATATCAACATCAAAGGGTGTTATGACTGGNAGTAAAGCTAGGGAAATAGGAGTCGGNGGAGAAATACTCTGTAGTATTATATAGGTGNAGTTATGTCAAGAATAGGNAATAAAGAAATTGTTTTTAGTGAAGATGTTCAAGTAGTCTTGGAGGATAATATAGTAAAAGTCTCAGGACCAAAAGGTGTTCTTCAAAGGTCTATACCTGAAGGTATAACTCTTAACATAGAATCAGGAAAAATTAATGTTAATAGAAATAGTGAGGAGAAAAGAATAAAAGCTTTTCATGGTCTCACTAGATCTTTAGTTAACAATATGGTCATAGGTGTTAAAGAAGGTTTTCAAAAATCTTTAGATATAATTGGGACAGGGTATAAGTGTGATATTAAATCCAAAAATGAACTAGTCTTAAATCTTGGATACTCAAATCCTGTTAATTTTGACCTACCAGAATCTATAAATGCTGAAGTTGAAAACAAAGGAACTTTATTAAAGATTTCAGGAGTTGACAAAGAATTAGTNGGTGAAGTAACTGCAAGAATTCGAAAGCTAAGAAAACCAGAAAGATATAAAGGTAAAGGTGTTAGGTATACTGGAGAAGTAGTAAAATTAAAAGCAGGGAAAGCCGCTGGCGGAAAAGGTGCTAAGTAATGATAAAACCAATAGATAAAAATAAATTAAGAATTACTCGTCACAAAAGAAATAGAAAAAATATTTCAGGGACAAGCTCTGTTCCAAGGTTGTATATATTCAAGTCTTTAAAAAACTTGTATGTAAACTTGGTAGATGATAAAAGTGGAAATACATTGATCTCAGTCTCAACATTAAAAACTGATAGCTCTGATATAGTAAATGAAATAGCTAAGAAAGCTGAGACATTAGGAATAAAAAAGTTAGTTTTTGATAAAAGTGGATATAAGTTCCATGGAAGAATAAAGATAATTGCAGACGAACTAAGAAGTAAAGGATTAAATTTTTAATTTGGAGTGTAATTTTGAAAAATAATAATTCGAGGAATAGTTTAGATAAAGATTTTGCAGAAAAAATTGTTCATATAAGAAGAGTTGCAAAAACAACAAAAGGCGGAAAGAATTTTCATTTTACTGCATTAGTAGTGATTGGAAATAGTAAGGATAAAGTTGGTGCAGGTCTTGGCAAGTCCAATGAGGTCCCTGATGCTATACGGAAAGGCATAGATAAAGCAAAAAAAAATCTAATTGAAATAAGTTTAAACGGAAGAACTATTAGTCATGAAGTTTATGCTAAACACTTAACAAGTCAGGTGATGATAAGACCTGCAAGTTCAGGTACTGGGGTTATCGCTGGTGGAGCCGTAAGGTCAGTTTTAGAGTTAGCTGGAATTAAAGATGTTTTAACAAAGTCATTAGGATCGAGGAATCCTATTAATGTTGTAAATGCAACAATTGAATGTTTGAAGCAATTAAATGATCCTGCAAAAACTGCAGCTAATCATGGTAAGAAGCAAGAAGATTTAGATTTACCAAAACAGTATTATAGAAATAAGGCAGAAGGTGAAGTTAATGCTTAATGAATTGGTTAAAACTAAGAATAAAAAAAATAGAACCAGAGTTGGAAGAGGGCCGGGGTCTAAAGGTAAGACAGCTGGTAGAGGACATAAAGGTCAGAATTCAAGATCTGGCGGTGGTGTTCCAATCCTTTTTGAAGGTGGCCAGTCAAGCTTTGTTTTAAGAACTCCTAAAAGAGGTTTTACTAATTATAATAGAAAAGAATATGATGTAATTAATGTTGGTACTTTGAATAAAATNGAAAATCTTGAAAAAATAGATGTTGAATCATTAATTAAGATTGGTCTAATAGACGGAAACAAGCCCGTGAAGATTTTAGGTAATGGTGATTTTGATAAAAAGTATGAAATCTCAGCTAATCATTTTTCAAAATCAGCTACGGAAAAAATCAAATCTGCAGGTGGCAGTATAAAGATAGTTTAATAATATGGATACTGTACCTAAGATTCCTGAACTAAATAAAAGAATNCTATATACATTANTAATACTTATTATTTACAGGTTCGGAGTTTTTGTTCCGGTACCTGGTGTTGATTCTCAAGAAATACTCAAGGTTTTTACNAGTCAAGGTAAGTCTTTTTTTGATATNATCAATTTATTCTCNGGTGGAGCATTTGANAGAGCTTCAATATTTGCTCTNGGNGTTATGCCNTATATCACATCATCAATCGTTATGTCTTTAGTAACCAAAACTTTTCCTAAATTAGAGGAAATGCAAAAAGATCAACTAGGTAAAAAGAAGATTGCTCAATATTCGCGTTATTTAACAATATTAATTTGTTTTTTTCAAGGATCACTTCTTGTTANTGCNCTACAAACTGGCTTNGGTACAGGTGCAGAAATTGTATTTAATCCAGGAACGAGTTTCTTTATTCTTACTATNATTACACTTACAGCNGGAACTTTCTTTGTAATGTGGTTGGGCGAGCAAATAACAAATAATGGTATTGGTAACGGGTTGTCATTAATAATTGCTACTTCTATNATTGCAGGAATACCTAGTGCAACAGGTAATTTATTTAATTTTGTAAAAATTGGGCAACTTAANGTTTTAACCGTAATTCTGTTTCTNGTNATAATGCTTTTCATTCTNTATTCTATAGTTTTTGTTGAAAGATCTTTTAGAAAAATACCTATTCAGTACCCACAAAAAACTAAAGGTAGAAAAATTTTTTCTGGNCAATCTTCACACTTACCATTAAAGATAAACCCTGCTGGAGTNATNCCTCCAATATTTGCTTCATCAATCCTGCTTCTTCCACTAACAGTTTTTAATTATGTTGATNTACCAAGTGTAAATAATTTTGCTCAGACATTTCTGAATAGTAGTTTCTTTTATAATTCAGTCTTTGCTATNTTAGTNATATTCTTTACTTTTTTTTATACAGGNATGGTTATCAAGCCTGANGAGATGTCTGAAAATCTTAAAAAAGGTGGAGCTTTTATACCTGGAATTAGACCTGGGAAAAATACAACAGATTATATTAAGNTAATNATGTCTAAACTTACAGTTATTGGTGCTATTTACCTTGCAATTGTCTGTATAATNCCTGCAATATTAAATGCTAAACCTTTTAGCTTGCCTTTCTATTTCGGTGGCACATCTCTTTTAATNGTTATAGGTGTTACTTTAGATACAATTCAGCAGATTGAATCTTTCTTAATTTCATCTAACTATGATCAGATGAACGGAAAGAAAACAAAAAAAGAACCTAGCAGGTTTAATTTGAGGTGAAAANATGATTTTAGTTTTATTTGGNCCCCCAGGAGCGGGAAAAGGAACTCAGGCTGACGCCCTAAAGGATAAGTTGAATCTTCTNCATCTNTCTACTGGTGATATATTGCGAGAGGAAGTAGCNAGAGAATCAGAGTTAGGATTNATGGCTAAAAAATTTATGGAAGCTGGAGAATTAGTTACTGATGAGCTAATTATTGGGATGATTAAGAATAAAATTACTTCCGAATCCTCTGGTAAAGGTTTCCTTCTGGATGGATTTCCACGAACAATATCTCAAGCTCATGCATTAGATGAAATGCTTAAAGCTAATAGCCTAAAAGTAGATAATGTTGTTTCCTTAGAGGTTGACGACTNTGTTCTTATAGAAAGNCTNCTTTTAAGAGGTCGAAGTGATGATAATGAGGAAACTATTAAGAATCGATTAGAAGTTTANAAGAANCAGACCNTNCCTATAAAAGAATATTATAGAAATNTNGATATATTAGTTGAAATAAAGGGTGATGATTCCGTCGAAATTGTTTCGGAAAACATATTNAAAGCTTTANATTAGAGATTATGGCAATACAATTAAAAAATANTAAAAATATCGAACGAATGAATAGTTGTGGTGCGATTATTTCACAAGTTCANGAAGTTNTATCNAAACTAGTCGAGCCAGGTGTATCAACATGGGAGTTGGATAAGGTTGCAGAAGAATATACNCTTTCTAAAGGTTTCAAACCAGCATTTAAAGGATANCAAGATTTCCCTGGATCAATCTGTGCATCAATTAATGATGAAGTTGTTCATGGTATTCCTTCAAAAAATAGNATTTTGAAAAAGGGTGATATAATAGGAATTGATTTTGGTGTCTTTAAGGACGGTTTTTATGCTGATTCNGCTTTTACNTTTGGTGTTGGNGACCTTGATAATGTGANNCAAAAGCTTATTGATGTNACAAAGAAATCGTTANANATAGGAATTGANAAAGCTNTTGTAGGNAATAAGCTTTATGANATTTCTAAAGTAATCCAGGATTATGTTGAAGAAAACAATTTCTCTATAGTTAGGTCATATGTTGGACATGGGATTGGAAGAAATCTTCATGAAGATCCTCAGGTACCTAATTTTGTTTTAGAATCTGAGAAGAGAGAAAAGTCCCTTGATCTTGTCGAAGGGTTGGTGATAGCAATAGAGCCTATGGTTAATATTGGAACACCAGATGTTAAAGTATCTGATGACAATTGGACTGTTGTTACTAAAGATGGTAGCCTATCTGCACATTTCGAACACACAATCGCAATAACTAAAAAAGGACCAGTTAATTTAACTAAATAAATATGGCAAAAGAAGATAGAATAGAGTTAGAAGGAACAATTTTAGAGGCATTACCTAATGCTATGTTTAAAGTTGAACTTGAAAATGAACACAAAATACTTGCATATGTTTCAGGTAAGATGAGAACACATTTTATTAGAATCCTACCTGGTGATAAGGTNAAAGTTGAGGTTTCTCCTTATGATTTGACAAAAGGAAGAATAACCTATAGATTGAAGTGAGTTTATAAGATATAATAATANCTTTTTATTGGAGAGATTATGCCTAGAATTGCAGGAGTAGATATACCAGATAANAAAAGAGTNGATGTCTCTTTAACTTATATNTATGGTGTGGGCCCTAAAGTATCAAAAGATATACTAACAAGTGCAAATATTNATCCAACTACTAAAACAAAAGACCTGACAGACTCTGATGTTTCTAAAATTAGACAATATATTGAAAGTGATTGTTTAGTTGAAGGCGAACTAAGAGTTGAAGTTCAAAATAATATTAAAAGACTATCTGATATTAATTCATATAGAGGAATCAGACATAGAAAAAAGTTACCTTCTAGGGGCCAAAGGACTAAATCTAATGCAAGAACNAGAAGAGGNAAGAAAGGCCTTGCTATTGCCAAGAAAAAGCTAGCAGCTAAATAAATTTTGGAGTATTTATAAATTGAAAAAAGTTAAAAAAACCAAAAAAGTAAAAAAATTTGTTGAGTCAGGACAGGCTCATATTCAAGCCACNTTTAACAANACAATAATTACTATCACNGATGAATCAGGAAATGTTTTATCATGGGGAGCTGCTGGAAAAAAAGGTTTTAAAGGCACGAGAAAAGGAACNCCTTTTGCNGCCCAAATGGCAGCAGAAGATGCAGCAAAAAAAGCACTAGAATTTGGNATGAAAACCATATCGGTTTTNGTTAAAGGACCAGGACCAGGGCGTGAAACAGCTATAAGATCAATACAAAATGCAGGAATTAAAGTAAGTTCAATAAAAGATGTTACTCCTTTGCCGCACAATGGTTGTAGACCACCGGCCAAGAGAAGAGTTTAAGAGGTATAAATTGTCTAGATATACAGGACCAACAACAAAACTATCAAGAAGGGAAGGCCAAGAGCTTTTCTTAAAAGGCGATAGATCTTANACTGATAAGGCTGCTAGACGNCTTGATGTNAAACCAGGNCAGTCACAGTCTAATTTCAGACAAAAATATTCTGAATATGCGGTCAGATTAAGAGAAAAGCAAAAATTAAAAAGGATTTTTGGACTNACAGAGAAGCAATTNAGGAATAATTACATAAAAGCTGCCAAAGAAAATGGTGTTACAGGTCANAACTTAATTTCTAATCTTGAGAGAAGACTTGATAATGTTGTTTATAGACTTGGAATGCTTAGCTCTAGAAGTGAAGCAAGGCANTATGTTAACCATGGTCANATATTGGTTAATGGTAAAAAGGTNGATATTCCTTCNTTTATAGTTTCTTTAAACGACCGTATTGAGNTAAAGGAAAAAATTAGAGANAATATAAGNGTTAAAAGTTCGATTGAATCAGTTGCAAGAAGAGGCGTAGCNGATTGGTTAGAGCTAAATTCTGAAAAATTAGAAGGTATTATTAAAAGATTNCCAAACAGAGAGGATTTTAAACAGCCTGTCGATGAGCAATTAATTATTGAGTTTTACTCAAAATTATAGGAGAAATAAATGGAATTTCAGAAAAACTGGCTTGGTCTCCATAGACCTAAATCTATTCANGTAGACCAAAAGNCAAAAGCTGATAATTACGCNAAATTTACATGTCAACCATTAGAAAAAGGGTATGGTGTTACTATTGGTAATACATTAAGAAGGGTTCTGCTGTCATCGATTCAAGGGCCNGCAATAACAAGAGTTAAGATAGATGGTGTNATGCANGAGTTCTCTACTATNCCNGGAGTAACAGAAGATGTTACTGAGATAATATTAAATCTTAAACAATTAAAATTAAAAATGCATACTTATGAAAAACAAGAAGTTTCCTTAAGTGTTTCAGGNGAAGGTCAAATTAAAGCTTCTGATATTGAAGTTAATCAAAANGTTGAAATTGTTGATCCTGATCAGTATATTGCNACATTGTCTGAAGGCGCTAAGTTAGATATGCACTTAACTATAGAAATGGGGAGAGGTTATGTACCCGTAGAAGCTAGAGAAGAAACAGTGGATCATNCAATTGGTGAAGTTCAGTTAGATGCAATATATTCACCT
Source organism: bacterium (assembly GCA_002701865.2). Lineage (GTDB taxonomy): Bacteria > Desulfobacterota_D > UBA1144 > UBA1144 > UBA1144 > TMED58. The sequence continues at coordinate 93,869 of NZWH02000002.1, forward strand.
ATAGTTAAAGTTAACTATGGAGTAACAAGTGCNAGAGTTGGAAGAAGAACAGACTTTGAAAAACTAACATTTGAAGTTTGGACGAANGGAACAATCACACCAGAAGANGCAGTTGCTTATTCCTCAAAGATAATAAAAGAACAAATATCAGTATTTATTAATTTTAANGAAGAAGAAATTGATGCCATACCAGTAGTTGAAGATATTAAAGAAGAAATCACAGGTGGAGAGGATGTGTTATTTNCAAAAGTAGAAGATTTAGATTTTTCTGCACGTTCTTTGAATTGTTTAAGNAAAGCCAANATTAAATTCTTAGGAGATTTGATNCAATTNNGTGAAGACGATTTATTAAATCTAGAAAATTTTGGTAAACGTTCTTTATANGAAGTAAGAGATGTAGTTGCTTCATTTTCTTTAAAATTAGGCGAGGACATTAATAGAGATTTATATTTTGAGCAAAGAAAGAAAAAAGAGGAAACAGAAGNAAGTGAAGNTNTAGGTTAGTTTTATGCGACATAGAGTTAGAAAAGGAAAATTAGGNTTAAAGACAGAACACAGATTATCAGTATTGAGAAATCTTTGTACAGAATTGTTTAGGCATGGAAGAATAACTTCNACAGATGTTAAAATTAAAGAGCTAAAAAGATTTAGTGAGAAAATTATCACAACAGCTAAAACAGACTCTGTCCACTCTAGAAGATTNGTAAATACGAAAATAAAAGATAAGGATNTCNTAAAAAAATTATTTGAAGAAATAGCCCCTTCTTTCNNTGAAAGACCNGGTGGTTATACTAGAATAGTTAAGCTGAATTTTAGAAGAGGTGACGCTGCNCCNATTTCTTTGATTGAGTTGGTTGGAATGCAAGTCCCATTCCAAGATAAGTCTAAAATTGATTCCCCCGAATTAGTTGATGAAAAAGTAGTTGATTCAAAAAAGGTGGAATAAATGACAAATAATATTGGGTTAATTNTGGACCCCAGTTCTTTCGAAAATTTGAAATATGTNTCTCAAAAAGCAGAGAAAAATGGNTTNCATTCTCTTTGGGTTACAGAGNTATATAGAAGTTCTTTCGAACAACTAAGCTATCTTTCATCTATAACAAGCACTATAAACTTNGGATCNGCTGTTACGCTTGCNTTTACTAGAAGTCCTCTTGTNACNGTTATATCAGCTCACGATATAGATGAAATATCAAATGGAAGACTAATCTTAGGTTTAGGTTCCGGAGCTATTAATACAAATCGTAAGTGGCATAACTCACCTCTCTTTGACAAACCTACAGAGAGAATGGGAAGTTTTTATCAATTATTTAGAAAAATAGAAGAGTCTCTACTTAATCGTTCAGATTTGATATATAAAGATGAATTCTANGATTTATCAATNAAATCNTTTAGAAGACCNTTTGAACCNTTTAGAAAGCAAATACCGCTATATNTAGNAGGTATNGGNCCAAAGATGACTAATTTATCAAGNNAAATCTTTGATGGCTATATTGGGCATGTTGTATGCTCTATGGATTATCTAAAAAATGATATAGTTCCATATTTTAAAAAAAATGATTCAAATGCAAAAATAACTTCAATTGTATGCTGTTCAATAAATGAGGATAAGAAGAAAGCAATTGAAGATGCTAAGGGTACGATTGCCTTCTATGCCACGGTTAAAGCTTACTCTAAACCTTTTATAGATTTGGGTTATGAAAAAAATGTAGAGAAGATTAGGAATGCTTTCTTTGATTCTAACAATAAAAAGAAATATAATAATAACAAAGAAGAAATTATAAAGAATGTGTCAGATGAAATGGTTGCTGATTTTGCTATTTGTGGGTCAAGAGAAGAGGCAAAAGAAAAGATAATGGAATATCAAAAGATTTTGTCTTTTCCAATTCTAACTGCTCCTCATTACTACTTAGAGGAAGCTACTGTGAGACATTATCAAGATCAAATTCTAGAGACTTTTAAGATTTAACTTTTAGTAGCAATATAGATAGTTACTAATCCAAAGTTGTATTGAACATTCTTATTAACAGTGAAACCGCTTTTACTTAAAACTAGATTCATTTCATCTTTAGAATAAAAAGACTCTATTGAATTAGCAAGATATTTATATTCATCATATTTAGAGAACAAGAAGCCTATAAAAGGAATTATATAATTTAAATATATGTTGTATAAGTTTTTAATTAAGAAGTTCTCAGATTTTGAAAATTCCATAATCATAAGGACTCCATCTTTTTTTAATACTCTTTTTATTTCACTTAAACTATTAGCTATAGACTTTGTATTTCTAATACCAAAAGTTATTGTGGCAAAGTTAAAACTTGAATCTAAAAAAGGCATTTCTTCACAAAAACCTTTTTTAAAGCATATTGTATTATCTGAATTTTTCTTCTTAGCAATTTCAAGCATCATACTACTTGGATCATATCCCACAACTTTAACATCTGGGAATTTTTCTTTAATTGATATGGCAATGTCACCGGTTCCTGTAGCCAAGTCAATGACCTCACCATGAAAATTAATTAAATTTATAAAATCATTTTTCCATTTTTTATGAAGACCAAAGCTTATAAGTTGATTAATAAGATCATAATTTTTCGAGATTGAATCAAATGTTTTTTTTGTATCTGGCATTAAACTTCATTTGATATCTTTGATGCTAACGATATATCACCAGCTGTCATAATATGAACTCCATGAAGGTCTTTTTTATACTTTTTTAAAAGTTTAATTAAATATTTGGATGAAATTTTTAGAAAATCTTTTTCATCAGACTTTTTTAGTTCATCAAAGAGTATATTGTTCCTATTTATACCATCTATTTTACTGTTAAGATTCTTAAAAGTTTTTTTATTTTTTATAGGAAAAATCCCAGCAAATATTTTACATTTGGAAAACTTTGAGAGCTTACTAAGATTAACAAAATCCTCTTCTGAGTAAAGTGGTTGAGTTATTAGGAAGTCTGATCCTATTTTTTCTCTCTTTATTAAAGTTCTCTGGATATTCTTTAGTGGTAGATCAATATTTAAAGTAGACCCTATAGTAAATTTAGGATTAAAATTTATTAAATTCCCAGAATAGTCTATGCCTTTATTTAAATTATTCACTAAGGATATTAATTCATTTGTTTTTAATTCAAAAACTTCCTTCGATTTTCTGCTATTTCCTATTGATATTGGATCACCTTTTACTAATAGCAGATTAGATATACCCATACTAGCAGCACCAAGTATTTCGCTTTGTAAAGCTAACGTATTTTTGTCTCTAGTAGAAAAGTTTATTATCATTTTTTTAGGATTAATTCCCTTTAATATAAGTTTATGAGCATATGAAATTGGTGAAATTCTTAAGTTGGCCATAGGTGCACATGCTATGTCTAATAAATCGAACGATTTATTAGACTTAAGGATTTGATTTAATAATAAATTATCAATTTTGTACCTTGAAGGTATAATTTCTATAGATTTAATAAATTTTTTTTTAATCAATTTTGCCTACAATGTTATGTTTAGATTTTATATAATTATTATTTTATTTTCCCTAACAATCAACTCTTCTTTTTCGACCACTTTAAACAAGAAAGATTATAACTTACTTGGTGGTTCCTTAACAGTTATTATTGATTCNGAAGATGATCAAAAAGAAACCTTCAAAAAAATTAAAAAAAAATTACGATACATTGAAGCTATTTTGGATCCGGAAACAAGCTCTTTTCTAAGGAAATTTAATGAATTAGAGAAAAACTCAGAGATATCTGCCCCTGACTTGTTTGTTGATGCTTTCAACTTAATGAAAGATTATAATGAGATAACTAAGAAAGCTTTTGATCCTACAACCTTCTCACTACTGTACACTGTTTCTACTATTGAGAAAGTTCGCCCCATGTTAAACAGTAAGTTGTTTGAAAAATGTATGAATCTTTCTAATATTGATGTCAAAATTACTAATGTNTTTTCAAAAAAATATTCTTGNATAAGACTTTCTTTTGACTCCTTACTTGATGGTATATTGGTGCAAAATATTAAATTCTTATTAGAAAGTAAAAATTATAATTCCTATTATATAAAATTTGGTAATACTGTNTATTCAAGAAACTTTGACAGTATCACTAANANCTTTGATAAAAAAACCTCNNATGCTATTGAAAGGGTNGGNATTAGTATNAGGAANTTAGATAGTTACTCCTACTTAGTAAACTCTAATGATAAGNTAANGACATATAATATTAATCTGAAAAAAAATCAGATTTCTTTGAACAATGATTTCTTTGTTATCGTTGCTTCTGACTCTCCTGTTAATAATTCAATACTTTCTAATACTTTAAACTTAGTTGATTACACCATTTTTTCCAAGAATTTATATCAAAACGATATTCCTATTTTGATTATATATAAAGATAATGGAAACTATATTTTTAAACACAGCAAGGCCTTCGAAGCTTACTTTGACTAATTTAGTTTATATTAAGCCTTTTTCTTATGTAGTTAGGGTCCATACCAGGCTCATCTTCAGATAATCTACTTTCATGTATTAGATCTATATCTTTCAATACTTCTTCTATTTTCTTCTTGTATTTCTTATATTTACTCGCTTCTAGTGGTGATTTATTATCAAATAAGGATAATTTAGTATTTAGCCAGACTTCTGAAATTTCATCATTTTCAATAACTTCTGATATATCATTCTTAAATTTTGCAATATATTTATTTAAAACTAACTCTTTAAAATTATTAAATATGATTTTATTTTTATATAGTTCTATGCTTCCAAATTCATTTTTAATCTCATCATAATAGTTAAATAAAGAGTGTTTATTCAACTCTTCAAAGACAAGTTTTAATTTTTTATCTTCTTTAATCTTGTTCAGAACTGATACATAATCTAAGACTTTATGTTCAATCTTTTCTTTATTTACAGCCTCGTTATTCTTAGCATGAATTTGAGATATCATTTTGTTAATGTCTTTCTCGATAACATAGAAGTAGTTCTTGCAAATGATATAAGGTGTATTCTTAGTTTTTTTAAAAATCTTAGTTAAAGTATCGTATATAATTTCCTTGTATTCTTTGTTATAAGCAACAATGTGACCAATCTTTATGCAACTTTTTTCATCTTTCTCCTCAATAATTCTCATAGACAATAGTATTGATTCCTCAGGAAAAGAATCTTCAATAAGAATACTAGATTCTGTATTTTTAATGATATCTTTAATTTTATAATTTTTATCATTAATCCTTTCATATTTAAATATGCTTCTGTATGAATTTAATATTGAAGATGGAATCTTTTCTTTATTGTCCTCAAAATACATAGAAGCTAAGGATTTTTCAGTAGTAATTAAATTGTAGTCATAAATAAACCAATCTAAAAACTTTAAGTAGTTCGGATCTTTTTCACTTATTTCATTAAATTCTTTCGTAAAAAATTCATTCTGGTTCCATAAAAAAAAAGCTTCATTTATCTCATTTTTTAGAAATTCTGATTTTGAAAAACCAATAAGATCATAGTTGATTCTATCCATTTCTTTGTTAGTTAAAACATTTTTTCTCATTTATTTCTATTTTTATTATTCCTTTTGACTCTAATTATCCAAAGAAGAATCGACAAAACTAATATTCCTGGTGGTAAAATCCATAATAATAAATTAAAACCCCTAATCGGTGGTTTAGCAAGAATAGTATCACCATACTGAAGAATGAAGTAATCCAATATCTCCTCTTTAGACTTCCCCTCAGATACTTTAATTCTTACAACTTCTTTCATGGATAGTGCTAACTGAGAGTTCGATTCAGCAACTGTTTGCCCCTGACAAACAGGGCACATTAGTTCATTTGATATATCGTAAACTTTATTTTCAGCTACAGAATTATATAGAGGCAAGATTAAAATAATTAATAAAAAAATTAACTTAATATTTACTACTTTCATCGATTCCTCTTTCTAGAATTTCTTGATTAATCTTACCCATATATTTAAATAGAATTTTATTATCTTTTACAAAATATGTCTCAGGTACTCCCATCACACTAAATTTAACAGATATAGTATTGTCATTATCAAAGATAGTTCTAAAAAAGGGCTTATATTTGATATAGAATTCAATTGCATCTTTCTTTTTATCAAAAATATTAATCCCAACAAGATTCACGTTTAAGTTGTTAGAATAAATATTTTCTTGGAATTTATTAAGCTCAGAAATCTCCGCTATACATGGTCCACACCAAGACGCCCAAAAATTTACAATATTTAGTCCATCAAAATTATCTAAAATTATAATTTCAGAATTTTTATTTCCATCAATAATAGTCATTTTTTGCGAAAGAATGATTTCTTTGTTAATAGGGATAAAACGTTTATCTAATTTTACTGGAATCTTTGAAGATATCTTATTTTCAGAAGATAAGACAGGNAAACCNAAAAGAATAAAAAGAATAAAAAGAAATTTNAATACAGAGCTCATTTTTAGAAAGTTTGNGGCTCTACACCTGCCATNTTTTCTAATCTTGATTTATATTCTTCAAGGTCTATCTTTTTNCTTGCTACTCCCGTTTCAATCGCTGCTTTAGCCACAGCATANGATTCCCAAACAAGTATTCTAGGATCAAAAGGGGATGGAACAATGTACTCTTTTCCAAANACAAGCTTGTCTCTATTGTGTTTTTTTGCTATTTCAGGACCAGCTCCTANTTTAGCTAGCTTCGCTAATGCAATAGATGCTGCAACNTTCATTTCTTCATTTATGTCAGTTGCTGCAACATCAAGNGCNCCTCTAAATATAAATGGAAAACCAAGCACGTTNTTAACTTGGTTAGGATAATCTGTCCTTCCAGTTGCCATTATAATGTCTTTTCTTGCATCGAATGCATCTTCAGGTGAAATTTCAGGATCGGGGTTTGCCATTGCAAAAATAATTGGATTATCATTCATTTCTTGAATCATTTCTTTTGAAACAACATTTCCTATTGAAAGACCAATAAAAACGTCGCCACCTTTAAATGTATCCGCCAATGTTCGACATTCTGTTTCAACTGCAAACTCTTCTTTCTGTTTGTTTAACCCNTCTCTACCTTTGTATATAACGCCTTTACTATCACACATCAATATATTCTTTGGATNAGCTCCTAGAGTTACGAACAATCTTGCNCATGAGATAGCTGAAGCACCCGCACCATTTATATTTATTTTAATTTCAGACATNTTCCTTNCAGTAATTNCCACTGCATTAACTAGTCCTGCACCAGAAATAATTGCTGTCCCATGTTGATCATCATGAAAAACTGGAATATTCATTTTTGNCTTCAACTCATCTTCTATTCTAAAACATTCTGGAGCTTTGATATCTTCAAGATTAATTCCGCCAAATGTTGGCTCTAATAATTCAACNGTTCTTATAATTTCTTCNATGTCAGTTGTTTTAATTTCTATGTCAAANGCATCTACTTGAGCAAACCTTTTAAACAACACAGCCTTTCCTTCCATCACTGGCTTACTTGCCTCGGGACCCANGTCTCCTAAACCAAGAACNGCNGTACCGTTTGATATAACTGCTACNAGATTTCCTTTATTTGTATATTCGTATACTTTTTCTACATCGGCATGAATTTCCTTACAAGGTTCNGCAACCCAAGGAGAATAAGCAAGNGACAATTGCTCTTCAGTCTCACTAGGTTTTGTAATCTTAGTTTCAATTTTACCTTTNGGAAAACTNGAATGATAATCAAGTGCTTCCTTNCGTTTTAATTCTAAATCCTTTTCATTACTCATATTCAAAGCTCCTTATTTCTATTNGGTAACAGCAATAATCATACCTAAAAAGAAATATTAATAATAGGTTTTTTAATTAAGAATTACTCCCAATTTNTTAGCATTTTTTGAACATATATTGTTAATATATAAATTTTATTATTATANACCAGATATCCAAACAAAATTAATATAATTCCCATAATTGGCGAATAAAATTTAGTGAAAAAGATACTATTTTTAAAGGATAGAAATATCTTTCTAATACCAAAGCTACCTANAATAAAAGGCAATCCAAGCCCCAATGAATAAAGTGCAAGCATGGTAAAAGAGTGAGAATAGTCTTTTTCAATACTAGAATAAGTGATTATACTTGCAAGAATAGGTCCAACACANGGTGTCCANGCTAGCCCAAAACAAAGTCCTAGCATTACAGGCTTGGCTGATGATGAGGATATTAAANTAAAATTNCTATTCAAGGCCTGGAATTTATAATAAAATAAATTCAAAACTCCAAAGAAAATTATCATGACACCTGANACTTTCAACAAAAGAAACTTGTTCAGATTCANGAANACACCTATAGAAGTTGCAGAAAGACCTAGGAGNACAAACACAGAACAAAAAGAAAAAACAAATAATAAACTTCGCAAAAATATTTTATAATTTGTCTTGCTTGAGTCATCAATGGAGCCATCTAAAGTACTTAGATATATTGGAAACAATGGCAAAATACATGGGGAGAAGAACGAAGCTAGTCCAGCAATTAGTGATAAATAGTAATCAGTNATATTTTCCATAAAACGTCCAGCAATNAACAACNTAAATTATACAGTTTATTTAAGATTAGTTATAATAAAAAAATGATAAATTTATATAAAATTACAAATAATAAAATATCTNCCACTTTGTTCATTCCGGTGNTTAAAGGAGGCCTGAATTATCTNAAACAATTNGAATCTAATTTAGGTGTGAGNTTNCTNCGTGAACTTAAATCNTCTGAGTTTANATATTCCTTTATGGAAAAGGCTAGTTTTCAAATTTTAGNAAAAAATAAAGCTATTAATATTAATTTTATTGGTTTAGGGGAAGCCAACAAGCTAGACGAGGAGATGGTTTTCAAAGCTTTCTCTTCAATTACTTATTCGAGAATTAAGTCTAAAAAAACAATTAAAGATTTGTCAGTCATATTTCCTGTNTCTATAGATAAAAAACTTATCAGTCTCTGTATTCAAGGTTTATATAACGGATTTTATACTTTTGATAAGTATAAATCTAAAAAAGATAATTCTTCTNAATTAAAAGTAGGAATTAANCTTGAACTTATTACTACTAATCAATTCAATTCNATAAATAAAGAAGCACAGAACATTTTTTCTGGTGTNAACTTAACTAGAGAGCTAATCAATGAGCCTCCTCAAACTCTTACTCCAGCNGCACTTGCTAGNCATGCTAAAGCTATTGGTAANGGTAAAAANATTCAATGCAAAATATTTGGTACAAAAGATATTATTAAGAAAAAGATGCTAGGTNTATGGGATGTTGGNAAAGGGAGTATTAANGAGCCTAGGTTTATTCATNTAACNTATAAATCAAAAGTTCGTAATACCAAATCTAAAAAAATTGCTTTGATTGGAAAAGGAGTGACTTACGATACTGGAGGTTTGTCATTAAAACCTGCAGATTATATGCTTACAATGAAAATGGATATGGGTGGTGCAGGCTGTGTTTTAGGTGTTTTTAAGGCTCTTGTAAGCTTGCAACCTAAGAATATTGAGGTACACGGTTTAATACCAGCTGTAGAAAATATGCCCGGACCAAATGCTTATAANCCAGATGATGTNGTTAAGGGNCTATCTGGAAAGACTATAGAGGTCATAAATACTGANGCTGAAGGTAGGGTTGTATTATCTGATGCNATTGAGTACGCNAATAGATTAAAAGTTGATGAAATGGTTGATTTAGCAACTCTAACAGGAGCTTGNATGGTAGCTTTNGGTAATTATACAGCAGGTTTGTTCTCTAATAATATTAAATTAAAAGATAAACTTCTGAAAGCCTCCTTAATGTCAGGAGAAAAGATGTGGCAACTTCCATTAGATGAAGAATTAAGATCATCTATTGATAGTCAGATNGCTGATGTTAAAAATTCTGCCTCAACTAGATATGGNGGAGCNACAACGGCAGCTATGTTTCTAGAGTTTTTTGTAGATAAAAAAATTCCCTGGTCTCACATAGATATTGCTGGCCCAGCATATATAGAAAAGGATAGAGGTTGGTGCGCTCCTGGTTCTACAGGATTTGCAGTTAGGAGCTTAATTAACTATTTAAATCTTAGTTAACCACTTTAAGTATTTATTATTTGAAGCTTTTACCATATTTGAATATTCATCTTGAATTAACCTAGTAATTTTGCCAGGCTTACCTTTACCGACTTTTCTATCATCAACCTCTCTAACAGGAGTAATCTCAGCAGCAGTTCCAGAGAGAAAAACTTCATCAGCAATATATAACTCATCTCTTGTAAATCTTTGTTCTTTTATTGTTATTCCATAGTCTGAAGCAACATTAAATACACAGTCTCTGGTTATACCCTCTAATACAGTTGTTATAGGAGTAGTCTTTATTAGTCCATTTCTAACTATATAGATATTTTCTCCAGTTCCTTCGGAAATATAACCATCATTATCTAACATCAATGCTTCGTCATAACCAAGTTGAATAGCTTCTCTTTTTGCAAATACAGAATTAATATAATTTCCAGAGATTTTAGATTTTGTCATAAAAGAATTGACGCCCATTCTGGCAAAAGATGAAATCTTAGCTCTTATACCATTTGAGATGCCACTTTTACCTAAATATGTACCCCATTCAAAAGCTGCTATTATTACATTGATTTTATTATTACCTGGATTTATTCCAATTGAACCATCACCAATAAAAGCTAATGGCCTTATGTAGCAGTCTTTTAATTTATTTTTTCTTACTAAGTCTATAGTTGCTTGTTCTAATTTTTTTTGAGAGTAGGGCAGCTTTATTAGTGAAACCTTAGCTGAATTATAAAAACGATCGTAATGATCTTTGAGACGAAAAATATATGAATCCTTATTCTTATTGGAATAGGCTCTTATTCCTTCAAAAATTCCTGACCCATAATGAAGACCATGACTTAAAACATGGGTTGTTGCTTTGTCCCAGTTAACAAATTTTCCATTGAACCAAATATACTTAGATTTTTTCATAATTTTATAACATGTATTCTCTTATAATTACTATATTTGTCAAGTAGCTATAAAATTATTGGTGATTAATGAAGAATAGAAAGAAAAATATGTTATTTTGTTTTTATGAAAAATATTTTATTTATAAATCACTCTATCAGGGATGGCGGACCCGGCAGAAGTTTGTATTATCTTCTTAAGCATTTTGATTATGAACAGTTCAATGTAAGTACTTTAATTCCTGAAAAGAAAGTTTTTTCTAAAAATATAGAAAAAGATAATCTAAAAGTAAATCAAATTGTTAACAATAATTTTCCTGAAAATTTAAAAAGACAGAATTTTCAATTTCAAGGAAAAAAATTCTCAATTTTACCTTTAGATATCATAATAAATCTTTTCAGGCTAATTTATCTTTTGTTTGATTTTAAGAAAGAGTTAGTTAGAAATAAAATTGATGTTATTTATTGTAACGGAACGCTAGCCAAGTTCTTTGGTGCAACCTTAGGTAGCATCTATTCAATTAAGGTTGTGTGGCACGTCAGGAATTACCAAAAAAATATTTTTTTATCTTATTTGATTAATTTTTTTTCTACATTTAATTCGGTAAAAAAAATTATATGTGTTTCGAAGTCAACAATGTCTCAATTTAAAATCAAAGAGAAATGTAAGGTTATAAATAACGGTATAGATACTGAGGAATTTAATCCCACAACTGTCTTAAGGGAGTTGAGGGAGAAGTTTAATATCAGCAAGGAAAAGATTATAATCGGTACTGCAGGTAGAGTTGTTCCAAGAAAAAACTTTGAGCATTTCGTTCAATTGGGTATTGATGTATGTAAAAAATACAAAAAAGATTGCCTATTTGTTTTGGTTGGAGACACTCCTTACTATTTTGGACAAAATTTAATGACAAAGCTTAAAGCTATGGTTAAGAAAGAAAACCTAGAGGACAAGTTTATTTTTACCGGCTATACAGATAAAGTGGAGGCTTATATCTCAGATTTTGATATTTTTTTTATTCCTTCAATGTATGAAGATCCTTTCCCCAGAGTTGTTATTGAATCAATGGCATTAGGGAAACCTGTATTAGGATATAACATAGGCGGCATAGGGGAGGCTATAGATAATAAAGTCAATGGGTACTCGTTTAACTTGGATGATAGCAGTGTAATTGATTCAATATTAGAACTAATAGAAGATGAAGAGCTCAGGCTAAAGATGTCATTTGAAGCTCGAAAGAAGGCTGTAAATTCATATGATTCAAGAATTATCGCTTCTAAGATTTTGGGCACACTTAAGCTACTCTTTTCTTGATGTCCTATACGCAACTTTAATACTTATGCCATCTAGCTCAAATTCGTTTCTGATAGATTTCTCAATAAACCTTCTATATGTATTGGGTATCCCTTTTGCAAAGTTGCAAAATAATACAAAAGAAGGAATGTCACCCTTAGACTGAGTTGCATAGTACATTTTAAGTCTCCTGCCTTTGTTTACTGGTGCGGTTGATCTAAGAATTAAAGATTTTAAATACTTATTCAAATTGTTAGTATTAATTTTACTTTTTTGAGATTCATATATATTATCAATCAAATCATAAATTTTTTGTATATTTTTAGCTTTTAGAGCCGAAATAACTACGACTAATGCATAATTTATTTCCGTAAGCATCTCAAATAAACTTTTTTTAATCATAGCTTCATTCTTAAGTTTTTGTGGAATCAAATCAGATTTATTTACAGCGATAATAATACCTTTATTATTTTTTTTAATTAAACTTGCAATTTTCAAGTCCTGTTTAGTTGGCCCATGTTGTGCGTCTATTATCAGGATAACAATGTCACATCTTTCGATTGAACCCACAGCTCTACTAGTAGAATAGTATTCAATGTCTTCATTTACTTTAGATTTTCTTCTTAGTCCAGCAGTATCAATGAATAAGTAATTTTTTGAATCATTCACTATACTTAGATTGACTGTATCACGAGTAGTTCCAGGAATCTCACTAACCATAGCTACTTCATTTTCTGCTAATGAGTTGATAAGTGTAGATTTTCCGGCATTTGGTTTACCAACAATTGCTATCTGGGGAATCTCGTTTCTATTATATAGTGGATCTGCCTCTTGTTTCTCACATCTTCCAACTAGCTCTTCTCTTATACTTCCTATGTTTCGATCATGTTCAGCAGAGATTTCAATAAAATTTTTTATACCCAGTTTAAAAAATTCAGCTTTGTTTTCTTCGGTTCTATTGTCATCTATTTTGTTCAATACTGTAATGAAGTCCTTATTTTCTTTTCTAATAATATTTAAAATTTCTCTATCTTCATTTTGGAAACCAGATTGGCCATCTACCATAAAAACTATTAAGTCAGAATTTCTGATTGTTTTAAGCACTTTTTTCTTGATGAGTGCAGGATAGTGATCTTTGTCGTTATCAAAACCACCAGAATCTATAATAAAAAAAACTTGTTCATCAATTTCAAGCCTTTCTTTTATGAGGTCTCTTGTACTGCCAGGCTCGCTGAAGACAATTGATTTTCTTCTACCTAAAAGTCGATTAAATAAAGTTGATTTACCAACATTTGGCCTGCCAACTATAGATATTAATGGTATCATCAAAAAATGCCTCTCTTTATAAATGATTCTAATATTAAAATTAAAAGTATCAACAAATCAATATTAAAAAGAACTCTTATAAAAACTATGAAGTATCTTAACATTGAAAGGCGACATATTGATATAACTTTTGTTGATAATGTAAAAATAAAAGAACTAAACGCAAAGTATAGAAATATTAAAGAATCTACGGATGTTCTATCTTTTTTAGTAGATGGCCACGATGAGTCTCTATTGGGAGAAGTTTTTATTTCCCTTGAATATGCAAAGAAGAATTGTGCAATTAATGGTAATTCACTATCAAAAGAAGTAAAAATTTTGTCTATACATGCAATTTTACATTTAATTGGATATGAGCATGAGACGACAAAAGAAGAGAAGGATATGTTTGAGCTACAAAATAAATTATATCAAAAATTTAAATAGTGCACGATTAATCTTCTTTTATAACTTTTTCATAATCTTCAAATTCTACAATCTCTGGTAAATCTTTAATTGTGTTTAGACTAAATACTTCAAGGAAAAGTTCCGTTGTTGAATAAAGAAACGGCCTTCCAGGTACTTCTTTTTCCCCTACAACCTTAATTAGTTCTCTTTCTATTAGAACATTTAAGGCTCCAACTGAATCTACTCCTCTTATCTTATCAATCTCAATTTTTGTAACTGGTTGCTTCTTCGCAATAATGCCCAATACTTCTAATCCTGCCCTACTTAACCTGTAAGGTTTTTTATTTATATACTCAGTTAACATTTCTTTAAATTCTTCTTTTGTTCTAAATTGATATCCACCAGCCACTTCCTCTATTTTTATAGAGCTTTCTTTATTTTCCCATTCTGCTACTAGTTCTTGAATACTTTCTTTAACTTTAATTAAGTCTTCCTTTAAAAACTCAACAATTTCTTTCGGCTTAACAGGAGTGTCAGATATAAAAATGATTCCCTCGATTTTATTTTTTAAATTCTTCATTCTAGCTTCCTTTGTATTCAAATTGTATTTGATTTTCGTCTTCTATAAGTAACACATTACCTTCCTTTATCATGTCAAGGATAACAAGAAAACTAACAATAACACTTTCTCGTCCATGCTTAATATTGAATATTTCGCTAAATTTTAAAAATTTTTTATCTTTAAAATCTTTAATTAAATTTATTTTTCTTTCATTTTGATCAATATAATCATCTTCGATTTCTATATCTGGTGGTTCTTTGTAGTTTTCAAGCTGCAATATTTTCTTTACAGATGTCACAAGTCTCCATATATCTGTTTTTTGAACTTCCCATAAAGTATTAGACCTTAGACTTAAATCAGCTGGTCTTTTAAATGTATCTCGACCTAAAAGCTCTCTTTCTTTTAAGTTTTCAGAGAAAGCCCTATATTTCTTATATTCTTTTAACATTTCCACCAAATCTATCTCTGGTTCGTCAATAATCTCTTCGTCTTCGTTGTCTGGAAGGAGAGATCTGGATTTTAATCTTGCAAGCTCTGCTGCTATTACTAGGTACTCACCAATATCATCAAAATTAAATTCTTTTAAAAGTTCAACATATTCTAAATATTGTTCTGTTATCTGAGTTAATGAAAGCTCATATATATCTAAATCATTTTCTTTTATAAGATTTAGTAGTAAGTCCAAGGGACCTTCAAAAATATCTAGTTTAACTTTCTCAAAGTTCGAATTAGAATTATT
This sequence comes from bacterium, assembly GCA_002701865.2. GTDB lineage: Bacteria > Desulfobacterota_D > UBA1144 > UBA1144 > UBA1144 > TMED58. The sequence continues at coordinate 109,140 of NZWH02000002.1, forward strand.
TAAGTCTTTCAATTATCACCTACTTTTTTCATGAATCTATTTTAAACCTAATATCTTCAAAATTATAGATAGAGGAGAAAAAATTATTTGTGGATAAATATTGAAAAGTATAATGATGATTAAAAAACCGTAATTTCCATATTTTCCAACAATTTTATTGTATTGATAAGCAAATTTGTCTGATAAAAAACTATAAATAATATTCGATCCATCTAGGGGTGGTATAGGAAACAAGTTAAATAATGCCAATAATATATTAATTGTTGCCATATAGGTGAAGAAGGAGTTGTAGCCAGACTGGCTATCGGTTAAATAGAAAGCTATTGTAGAGAGTATAGCTATTATAATATTTGAAAGTGGGCCTGCTAGAGCAACTATGTATAGACTTCTTCTTTTATTTATAAGATTCTCTATATTGACTGGTACGGGCTTTGCCCAGCCTAGACCTATAATAAAGAGCATCATTATTCCTACTAAATCTAAATGTTTTAAAGGATTTAGGGTTAATCTTCCTTGGTCTTTGGCTGTTGTATCGCCTAGAACTAATGCTGCACATGCATGACTATACTCATGCACAGTTAGAGAAAAAATAAGTGTAAATCCTAATAATAATAAATCCATAAAACAATTATGTACTACTTTTTAGACAAAGGCCCGTATTTTTCTAATATTGAAGCTTTCCCTTTTTCTTTCGCAACATATCTACTGGTTGTTGAAACGGAAGAGTGACCGAGGTGATCTCTAACTCTAATTATATCAATACCAGATTTGTGCAAATGTGTCCCAATCGCATGCCTAAACATGTGAGGACTTATCCTTTTATATTTTGTTATACCAGATTTTTTATTAGATAGATTTTGATTATTTAAACTAATACTTGAAATTTTATCTACAATTTGATTGATTTGTTGTCTCGATAAATGGTTCCTTTTAATTTTGGCTGAAGATTTGTAGTTACTAATAAAGAGAAAATCCGATTCTACGTTCTTATTAGTAAAAATCTTTCTTTCTATTTCTATATAGTTTAGTAAATTTTCCATCATTACTTTTGGAACGGGCTGGTCTCTAAACTTATTCCCCTTACCTTGAATTACAATATAAGGATTTGTACTTTGTAGCTTGAGATCCACCATCTTAATTTTAATTAGTTCAGAAACTCTAAGGCCGAGATAGTATAATGTTTCAAGAATTAATCTATCCCTTTTGGGTGTCTTTGAAAAGTTCTCTTTTTTAATAAAATCAAAAATTATTTGAATTTCTTTATTACTAAGACTTTGAGAAACAACCTCGTTGACAGTAGATCTTTTAGGAATAGGGGACACTGCTACCCTTTCTTTGAAAATTAAATATTTATAAAAACTAGATAACGTGGAAATTATTCTATTCTTTGAGCTTTTTGACCTATGACCAATGAATCTCTTCGTTACATTTCCATTCTTATTTTTCCAAAGCCTTTCATAAGTGTCAAGGAACTCACTCGTGAAGAAATCTTCTATGTTTTTGGGCGTAACACTTGAAAAATCTTTTATTTTTTTAAGTGTTAAAAAATTAGAGAAAAGTACTAAGTCAGATGAATATGAACTCCTAGTGTTATTGTTGTGGTCATCTTTATAGTTTAAGAACTCATCAATAATCTTATCCATAAACTATCTATGTACCACTCTCCCATGAGTTGAGATATTCATCTTGTTCTTTTGTTAACTTATCAATCTTAACATTCATAGATTTCAGCTTTATTTCAGCAACTTTGTTGTCAATATTGATTGGTACATCATAAACCTTGTTCTGCAATTTCTTATAATTTTTAACCATATATTCTGCACACAATGCTTGGTTAGCAAAGCTCATATCCATAACACTTGATGGATGACCTTCTGCTGCGGAAAGATTTACAAGTCTACCATCTGATAATAAGCAGACTTTCTTCTTACCTACCGTAAATTCTTCTATGTCAGTTCTTATCTTTTTTGTTTTAGTAGCCATTTTTCTTAAAGCATCAATATTAATTTCAACATTAAAATGACCCGCATTTGAAATTATTACACCATCTTTCATTATTTTAAAATGATGTTTATCAATTACGTTTATATTACCAGTTACAGAACAAATAAAGTCAGCTTCTTTAAAAGCTTCAGTTCCGGTCATAACTTGAAAACCATCCATCTTTGCTTCTAATCCTCTAGTTGCATCAATTTCTGTGACAATAACACTAGCTCCTAATCCTGCAGCCCTCATTGCCAGACCTTTACCGCACCAACCGTATCCGCAAACTACAAAAGTCTTACCAGAGAGCAGTCTATTTGTAGCTCTCATTATACTATCTAGAACGCTTTGTCCGGTTCCATATCTATTATCAAATAAGTGTTTTGTGAAAGCATTATTTACAGCAATAATTGGATAATTTAAGACATTATTTTTTGACATGCTTTCAAGTCTAATAACACCAGTAGTGGTCTCTTCAGTTCCACCAATTATATTTTCCATATATTGTTTGTGAGATTTGTGAAGAATGCTTACCAAGTCACACCCATCATCCATAGTGATGTTTGGTTTAATTTTCAATGAGTCAACTAAATGTTTATAATAGCCCTTGTTATTTATTCCTTTTATTGCAAAAGTTGAAATTCCATAATCTTTAGTCAAATGAGCAGCAACATCATCTTGTGTACTTAAAGGATTTGAGGCGCAGCATGATACATTTGCACCACCATTTTTTAATGTAATTAAAAGATTTGCAGTCTCTGTAGTAACATGAAGACATGCAGATATATTAATATTTTTAAAAGGTTTAGTCTTACTTAAAGTTTTGTTGATTTCTTGAAGTACAGGCATATCTTTGTAGGCCCATTCAACTCTATCTCTTCCTACTTTGTTCAACTTTAAATCTTTAACGTCATATTCCATCTGTATCTCCTATAATGATTTAATTTCGTCTCTTTTGTCTATATTTTCCCAATTAAAACCTTCATTGTCTCTTCCAAAATGTCCATAAGAGGCAGTTCTTTGATATATTGGATTTAATAAATCTAAACTTTCAATAATGCCCTTTGGAGTACAATCAAAAATTTTAAAGACTTCGCTTGCTAACTTATTCAATATCTTTTCATCTACTTCTAATGTGCTTGTAAGATTAAAAGATACAGGTTCTGCTTTCCCTATTGCATATGCTAACTGAATTTCACAATCAGGGAGCAAACCGGAAGCAACAATATTTTTTGCTATATACCTAGCCATATAGCAAGCGCTTCTATCGACTTTCGATGGATCTTTTCCTGAAAATGCACCACCACCATGTTTTGCCCAACCGCCATAAGTATCAACTATTATTTTTCTACCTGTTAGGCCTGTATCTCCTTGAGGACCCCCAACTACAAATCTACCTGTAGGATTGATTAAAAATTTTGTGTCTTCAGAAATTAAGTGCTTTGGTATTTCCTTCTTAATAATTTCTTCGATAATACCTTCTTTAAGCATTGAATCCGAAATGTCTTTAGTATGTTGAGTTGAAATAAGAACTGTATCAACATAAGATGGTTTTCCATTCTCATACTTAATGGAAACTTGGGACTTTCCATCTGGCCTCAAGAACTCCAAATCACCCGATTTCCTTTTCTTTGCTAGCTGCCTTGTTAGCTTGTGAGCTAACAATATTGGATAAGGCATTAAATTATCGTTTTCTTTAGTTGCATAACCAAACATTAGGCCTTGATCACCAGCACCAATAACATCCGAGTTTTTTTGATCTACCCCCATCGAGATATCAGGAGATTGTTCTTCGATATATAGGTCTATTTTACAGTTATTTGCATCGAATCCTTTTGATTCATCATCATATCCAATTGATAAAAGAGTATCTTTGACTATCTTATTAAAATCCGGTGAAATTTTTGATTTAATTTCTGCTGACAATATAACTCTATTTCTAGTTATAAGTGTTTCGCATGCAACTCTACAATTTGGGTCGTCTTTTATAATTGAGTCTAATACAGCATCTGATATTTGGTCTGCAACTTTATCTGGATGACCCTCAGTTACAGATTCAGAACTAAAGATAAAATCTTGATTGAACATTGCCATTTATAATACTATAAAAATTTATAAAAAAAAGTATATAACAATCTTTTTAATCGACATGTTATAATTACGAAAAATGAAAAACTTTATAGCAGCCTCTTTGATTGCAGCNAACTTCTGGAATCTAGAAAAAGAATTTAAAAGATTAAAAGAATCTAAGGTNGGGTGGATTCACTACGATATAATGGATGGCCATTATGTTCCAAATATTACAATAGGTTCATGTGAACTTGATTCTTTGGTCAAAAAAAGCTCTATTCCAATAGATATTCACTTTATGGTATCAAATCCTGATGAAATAGTNCCCTTTTTTGTTAANAAGTATAAAAATCTNAATATAGTGAATATTACCGTNCACCTTGAAGTTTGTAAGAATATTGCAAAACTATCAAAATTAGTTAGAAAAGCAGGAATAGGTTTTGGTTTAGCNGTCCATCCTTCAACACCAATCACTCATCTTTACAAACCNTTAAAGTANATAGATTTGGCATTAATAATGACAGTTAAGCCCGGATTTGCGGGGCAAAAAATAATAANCTCATGTATAAAGAAAGTTAAANTTCTNAGTTCTTATNTAAGAGAAAATAATCTTAAAATACCNATACAAGTTGATGGAGGAATNAAGTCTGACAATGTGTCAAGTTTAANAAGTGCTGGAGCNAATATTATCGTTTCTGGNACAGGNATATTTAGCACTAAGGATTACAAGAAAACAGTTAAAGCAATGATTAACTCTTTTCCAGAAAAATAGTTATGAAAACCAANAATAAGNTTGAATATAATGATTATAAATTGTTAAAAAATCTAGAGTTCTATAGTGTNTCTGATTTTTCNAAAGTACGAAGTANGACGGGTTTTAATTGTGAGGAATGTATTGATGGCGTNNTATATACCGATGANGGTGTTTCGTTTTGCCATAGAAAAAAGAAAATAGATGTTTATAACTGTTCAGGNATTCCNGCAAGATATTCCAAGTGTAAAAATCTNAAGCTGGACAATGGCGGTTGGGAGATNNGAGAAAGATCAGTTCAAGATGCTTTAGANTATAGCATTAAGTATTTAGAAAATTTTCCAAACATTTTACCTCCTTTTTTTGTTGGCTTACCTGGNCTTGGTAAAACTCATCTATCTGTTTCTATAATGACTGAACTAATTTTTGCATATAATCAAAAATGTATTTTTAAGCAATTTAGAGACCTACTTTCCGATATAAAAGATATNTACGTTAAAGGACAATCTGAGAAGGAGTACGTTGAGACTCTATGTGGATACGATGTCATGATTATTGATGATTTAGGTGCAACTCGAATGAGTGAATGGGAAATTAGTGTTCTGGACAATATTATAGCAAAAAGATATAATTCTAAAAAGCATACAATTTTTAATTCTAATTTAGCATTTCTTAATGGTAAGAATTTTAAGGCTACTGATTCAAATCAAATTTTAGATTATAAGATTGGAAAAAGAAATATCTCCAGAATCTATGAAATGTGTAAGATTCTTGAATTAGTCGGTGAAGACTATAGAATGCTTTCATCTAAATCTTAAAACGTAAGTATTGTAAATCCATTATCTATTAGCTTCTTAAAGCTCGGATGACCATCATACTCATCTATTAATTCTATTTTACATCTAACCACATCATCCTTGACTCCAAATCTTCCAGCTGCAGTTTCACAAACACCAGTAATTTTATCTTTAACTGATTCGAACAATGATAGATATTTACTTCCTTCTTCATTAAACTTACCAATCCACTTTGTTCCAGCACCATCAAAGATTATTTGAACCTCATCACCAGCTTCTTTAAATTCTTTAGCAGTC